>JAYVOH010000025.1:0-71034 GCA_043758025.1 Verrucomicrobiota bacterium | reverse complement strand
CTGTTGCCTCATAAGTAATGACACCGGCGGAGGTTTTGGAGGGGAGGAGCAAAAAGGTCGTTGACTCATAAAGGATGACACCGGCAACCAAGCTGATGTCCATGAGTCAAAAAGTCAGAGAAGAGATGCTGCCGCGCCTGCGGCAGAGGTATGCCGGGCGCGGGCGGCAAGGCCGTGCGCGGGCGGCAAGGCCGTGCGCGCATGATTGACGAACTGTGCGAGCAGTTCGGCTACCACCGCAAGCACGCCATCAAGCTGCTTAATGCTCACACGGGCTGGGGCGGCGATCCCCATGTGCGCAAAGGGCGGCCTCCGCAGTATGGTGCCGAAGTTGTGGAGGTGCTCTGGCGCATCTGGAAGGTGTCCGAGCAACCCTGCGGCAAGCGCTTGGTGGTCATGCTGGAGTTGTGGTTGCCGCACTACGAAGCCGAGCACGGCAGGCTGTCAGCCAAGGTGCGCCAGCAACTCCGTGCCATCAGCGCCGCGCAGGTGGACCGGTTGCTGGCCCCCCGCAAAGCGAAGTGTAAACATCGCGGTCGCAGCGGCACCAAACCCGGCAGCCTGCTCAAGCACCACATACCCATCCGCACCGACAACTGGGACATCACCAAGCCCGGCTGGCTGGAGGCCGACACCGTGGCGCACTGCGGCGGCAGTCTGGAAGGCGACTTCATCTGGAGCGTTACCTACACCGACATCTTCAGCGGCTGGACCAGCCTGCGGGCGGTATGGAACAAAGGAGCGCACGGAGTGGTGGAAGCCACGCGCGAAGTGGAGGCCGCGCTGCCCTTCGCCATCGAAGGCTTCGACTGCGACAACGGCAGTGAGTTTTTGAACTGGCATCTGGTGCGCTACTTCCAAAAGCGGCCCAAAGCGGTCAGCTTCACCCGCTCGCGTCCCTATCACAAGAACGACAACGGGCACGTGGAGCAGAAGAACTGGACCCACGTGCGCCAGCTCCTGGGCTACGAACGCTTGGAAGACCCGGAGATGCTCGGGCAGATCAACACCATCTACCGCGAGATATGGGAACCGCTCCACAACTACTTCTGCGCCTCGGCCAAGCTGCTGAGCAAAGATCGCCATGGAGCGAAGGTCAAAAGACGGCACGACCGGCCTATGACTCCGTGTGATCGGCTGCTGCAAAGCGACGCCGTCGACGCCAAGACCAAGCGCGAACTGCGAGCGCGGAGAAAAGCGCTCAATCCTTTTGATCTCCACCGCCGGTTGGAAGCAGCCCTGCGCCCGTTGCTGCTGCGGGCTCTGCATTCCAGTCGCCCTACGGGCTCCTTGCATTGCGAGCCCGCAGCAGCAAGTATTACCACCTAACCCTCGGTGTCATCCATTCTGAGGCAACGATCCCTTCCCCCTCTCCCTCTCCGGTGTGATTTACTTATGAGGCAACAAGCGGCTCTACTTTGGAACGGCAGTGAACCGGCGATTCTTTTTGTGTGCAAATCATCCGGGCATGGTTTTCACTGCCGCCATGCCCGACGACCCGCGCGACCTCGACCTGCTCACCATCCGCCAGCTTAAGCAGGTGGCAGAAGCGCAGCCGCAGCCGTATCGCATCCACGCGCAAGTGGACACGGTCACGCAGAAGGACACGCAGCAGGGAAAGCCTTATCTGGAGTTCAAACTGACCGACGGCACGGAGTCGCTGACTTGGCGGGTGTTCGACGGCAACCCGCTGTTCAATGACGTGGTCGCATTGAAGCGCGGCGATTGGATTGAAATCGCGGCGCAATGGATAGACACCGGCAAGTTCGGACTGGAACCGAAGAATCCCGCGCTGCGTCCGCTAACAGATGATGAAGTCCAGGCGATGCTCAGCGGCGATGAAGAAACGCGTGAACGGCAGCGCGCGGACTATGAGACGATTTCGGATTTCGTGTCGCAGACCACCGATCCAAGACTTCGCGGCTTGTGCCAGCTTTTTCTGAATCAGCATGGTGACCGGTTCAAGCGCGCGGCTGCCGCCCGGGACTATCATCATGCGCGGCGCGGCGGACTGGTGGAGCACGTTGCCCAAATGATGCGTTGCGCGGTGAAAATCTGCGAAGCCTATCCGACGCTGAATCGCGATCTGATCGTCGCGGGTGTGCTGTTTCACGATTGCGGAAAGCTTTGGGAGAACAACTACGCGGAGCAAAGTTTCTCCATGCCCTTTAATCTCCATGGCGAGATGGTCGGCCACATCGCGCTCGGTTTGGAGCTGGTGAACAAACTCTGGCGGCAGCTTATGGATTCGCAAGAGGCGGCGCAATGGGTCGCGCTGGATCCCGCCAACGAGCTGGTGCGGGTGCATCTCTTGCACCTCATCGGCTCGCATCACGGGGAGATGGCCTTTGGTTCACCCGTTCTGCCGAAGACGCCGGAGGCCATTGTGCTGCATCACGTGGACAACATTGATGCCAAGCTGGAGATGTTCCGCCGCGGCTATGCGACGAGCACGGAAATCGGCGCCGGTATTTATGAGCGAGTGCGTCCGCTTCAAGGGAACCTCGTGGAGCCGCTCGGCAAGATGGAGGCGTCAACCACAGCCGTTCAGGAAACGGAACCCTGAATCCAACGCGCATATTCGGCCTGCACTTTTTCCGCAGGCAACGCTATGATCTCCGGCACTTCATAGGGATGCAGTTCCTTGAGCTTGGCTTCCAAGGCATCATAACACGCGCGTGTCGTTTTGATGATGGCGAGCACTTCCTCCTCTGACTCGACCTTGCCCTGCCAGCGATAGATGGAGCGAATGCCGGGACACAAATTCACACAGGCCGCGAGTTGCGCTTCCACCAGCACGGTGCCAATCTGACGAGCGATGTCGGGGTTCGGAAATGTGCAGAGAACGATGAGAATATCCATGTCAGCAGGAATATGAAATCTGGCTTCTTCGACAAGATCGTCAAGCGAATGGACCGTCTGGAGCCGGCGGATGTCCAGCGTTACCTGCTGCGGCTGGTGCAGGAAAAGGGATTCTTTGAAAAAGTCTTCGAGGCCCTTCAAGAGGGAGTGATCCTGCTCGATGACAAGGGCGTGGTGACTTATGTGAACCGCGCGGCGTGCGGGTTCTTTGGTTTCGAGAGCGATCTCATTGTGGGGCGGAAGCTCGCGGAAGGGCTGCGCGGCTTCGACTGGGAGAGTCTGGCGAAGACCGGCGGCGCGGTCAGCCGAGACCTCGAAGTTTTCTATCCGGAGAATCGCTATCTGAATTTCTATGTGACCGCGATTGATGAGCACGAGGAAATGGGTTTTGTCATGCTCATCCGCGACATCACCCAGACGCGGAGAATGACGGAAGAGAAGATCGAGAGCGACCGCATCAGTGCGCTCACCCTGCTCGCTGCCGGGGTGGCCCATGAACTCGGCAATCCGCTGAACTCTCTCACGATTCATCTTCAGCTCATTGAGCGCCGCTTAAAAAAACTCAGTTCCAGAGAAGCTCCCAAGCTCCAGGAAATGCTCGGCGTCGCGCAGGGCGAGATCAAGCGGCTGGACTTCATCATCGCGCAATTCCTCACCGCCGTCCGCCCCACACAGCCACAGCTTCAGCGGGTGCGTTTGAATGAACTGATCGAGGAGTCGGCGAAGTTTCTTGAGCCCGAATTGAAGCAAACCGGTGTGACCGTGAAGCTCGATCTCAGCGCGTCACTCCCCGCGATGCCGCTGGATGCGAGCCAGATGAAACAGGCTTTCTACAATCTCATTCGCAATGCCTGCCAGGCCATGTTAGAGGGCGGCTTGCTCACCATCGCCAGCGACTGCACTGATCACGAAGTGCGCCTCACGTTCTCCGACACCGGCAAAGGCATCTCCACCGGGCACATGAGCAATCTCTTCCAGCCCTTTTTCACGACCCGCAAAAGCGGCACCGGCCTCGGACTGCTCATCGTCCGCCGCATCGTGCGCGAACACGGCGGCGAGATTGAACTCGAAAGCCGCGAGGGCGAGGGCACGAAGGTGACCATCTATTTCCCGCTGGTGGAAAAAAAGATGCGCTACCTTGCCGCGCCTTCTGAATAAGAAGCAGAAGCTAGCGCCCAAAAAATCTGACAATGGTGCATTGAGTTCGTTGTCTTCACCCTGTAAGTTTAACAGCCGATGAACTATCAAAGCATTATCACCATCGAACCGGATAAACGTGGCGGGAAGCCATGCGTTCGTGGATTGCGGATCACTGTGTTTGAAGTGCTTGACTTGCTGGCTTCCGGCATGAGTCACGCGGAGATACTCGCAGATTTCCCTTATCTGACTGAAGAGGACATTCGTGCGTGCCTGGCTTATGCAGCGGCTTCGGAACGACGCATGATCCTTGTTCCGGCATCATGAAGCTGCTATTCGACGAAAATCTGTCGCCGCAGTTGTCTCAGCTTCTGGCAGATATTTTCCCCGGTTCAGTGCATGTGCATGAGTGCGGCTTGGGTAATGTTTCAGACACCGAAATCTGGAATCACGCCGCTGCTAATGATTTCACCATTGTATCCAAAGATTCTGATTTTCATGCGCGAATAGTTTTAAAGGGACCACCACCTAAACTAATCTGGCTGCGAACAGGTAACTGCTCTCACGCGCAGATGGCGGACGTTCTCCGGAGAAATTCGGTCGTGATTCATACCTTTGAGCAAGACCCGGCCAGCAGTTTTTTTGTGTTGTCTTGAATCTCTCACCATGACCGACTCCGCCACCATCCTCATCGTTGACGACGAGAAACACACCCGCGACGGGCTGCGGCTCTCGCTGGAAGATGACTTTGATGTTTATGTCGCGGGCAACACAGCGGAGGCGTTGGAATTTCTCCGACATGATCAAGTCGATGTGATGCTGACCGACCTGCGCCTGGCCGGTGAGAACGGCATGGACTTGCTGGATCAAGCGCTCAAGCAGCCGCAGCCGCCCATCTGCATCATGATGACCGCCTACGGCTCCGTGGACACAGCGGTGGAAGCCATGAAGCGCGGTGCCTTTGATTTTGTCACCAAGCCGCTCAATATCGACGAGGTAGAAATCCTGATCAAACGCGCGCTCAAGAGCCGCACGTTGGAGAAAGAAAACGTCGAGCTGAAAAAACAAGTCGAGCGCAAGTATGCCATCGACGGCATTCTCGGACAAAGCGAGGCCATGAAGCCCGTGCTCGAGGTCATCGAACAAGTCGCGCCCACTCGCGCGACCGTGCTGATCGAAGGCGAAAGCGGCACCGGCAAGGAACTCGTTGCGCGCGCCATTCACAATCTGAGCGGACGACCCAAGGCGAAACTCGTCACCGTGCATTGCGCTGCGCTCGCGCCCAACGTGCTGGAGAGCGAACTCTTCGGCCACGAGAAAGGCTCATTCACCGGTGCGATGGACAAGCGCATTGGACGCTTCGAACTCGCTGACGGCGGCACTTTGTTCCTTGATGAGATCGGCGAGATCGACGCCAACGTGCAGGTGAAACTTCTCCGCGCACTTGGTGAGCAAACCATCGAACGCGTCGGCGGCAACAAGCCCGTAAAAGTGGATGTGCGAGTTGTCGCCGCCACGAATAAAGACCTCGCAAAACTGGTGCAGGAAGGAAAATTCCGCGAAGACCTCTTTTGGCGATTGCGCGTGGTGCAAGTTCATCTCCCGCCGCTCCGTGACCGCAAAAGCGATATCCCGATCCTAGCCGATGCTTTCTTGCGCGAACTCGCGGAGCAGAACAACAAGCCATTCAAGCCACTGAGCGACGAAGCCTTGCAAGCCATGCTCGCCTATGACTGGCCGGGCAATGTCCGTGAGCTGCGCACCGCACTGGAGCACGGCGTGGTTATGTGCAACTCCTCCCGTGTCGGCTTGAAAAATCTGCCGTCCTATCTCGGCGGCGGCACCTCCATTTTGCCTTCGATGAAATCAGACGGAAAAAATTCCGGGGGCGCATCCGCAGGTTTTGCGACTACAGGCGCCGATTTGAATCTCGAAAATATGGAACGCCTGATGATTGATTCCGCCTTGCAGAAAACCGGCGACAACCGCACCGAGGCCGCAGAAATGCTCGGCATTAGCCGCCGCACTTTGCAAAGAAAACTCAGTGAGATGAACCGCGTGCGGCGAAGGAGAAAGACAGAAACAGAACCATAAATCGCGCTGGCGTTCATCTGCGCACTCCGCTAATCTGCGTTCATCAGCATGAGCGGACTATCAGACAAATCAAATCAAACCAGGATTTCGGGGCTGACGCTTGCCTTTATGACGGTCACCGTGGGCGTGCTGTTTTTTGTGCAATTGTTTGTCACCTTTCGTGGACTCTCCTCAGCGGCCGGTATGGATCAGGCGCAGGTGGCGCGGGAGCTGGCGCGCGGTCATGGCTTGCATACGAAGGTGGTGCGCCCGTATGAATGGCGGCAACAAATTGACGCCGGCAAGGTGGCGCAGCCGGGGGCCTTGAGTGACACGATGAATCCTCCGCTGCAATCGTTGATGCTGGCACCGTTGTTCAAGATGTTTGAGTCATTCTGGAGCATGGACGCCAACTCCAGCATCTATTTTCTGGATCGGGTGGTGGCGGCTGTGGGCATGATATTTTTTCTAGGCTCAGTCGCGATAGGCTGGCTCATCGCCCGGCGATTGTTTGACGACACCATCGCGGGGTGGTCGGTATTGGCGGTGCTGGCCTGCCAGTTTTTATGGGACGTGGCGCGCAGTGGACTGCCGCAGATGATGATGCTTTTCTTTTTCCTGATTGCCTTGCGATCGCTGCTCATCGGACTGGAACGGGTGACGCACAACGAGAGCGCGGTGCGACAAGCGCTGGTCATCGGCTGCATGGGCGCGTTGATGGTGCTCTGTCATTGGATGGGCGTGTTTCTCGTAATCGGATTCACGCTTGTGACTGCATGGTTGCTGCGTCCGCGGGCCTTGGCTGCGGCACTGACGGGAGTCATCCCGTTACTGGTATTAGTCGCATGGGGCGCGCGCAATCAGGTGGTCTGCGGCGATGTCTTCGGCGCGGTGAAAGCGACCATGCAGAGCGTGATCGCGCTGTCGTCGGATACATTGCTGCTGCGCGATTTCAGCGGAAAAAGCCCGATGGCCGCAGCGGATGTTCTCGCCAAGAAATTGGCATTCAATTTGGTGGCGCAGTTGCGTGATCTCTACACGCATCTGGGCGCGGTGCTGCCGGCAGCACTTTTCTTTTTTGCGATCCTGCATCCCTTCAAGCGCCGCGTCGTGCGTTACTTCGGCTGGTGCGTGATGGTGCTGTGGCTTTTCTCAGTGCTGGGGATGGCCTTGCTGGGTCTGCCGGCCAAGGAGAATGATGCGAACCAAATTCACTCGCTTTTCATTCTGGTGATGGTGCCTTATGGGTTCGCTTTCCTCGCTGTTCTGTGGGGGCGGCTCGGGTTGCAAGGTTTCCGCGGCGGCTGGTGGTCGCGGCATGGACTAGCGGCCGCAGCTTTTGCGATCACGGCCATGCCCATGTTACTGTCGATGGCCACGGAGGTCACGCATGGTTTGAAGCACAAAGACCAGTTCGCCCAATGGCCTCCATACTTGCCCCGGCAGATCAACAAGATCGCCAGCTTCACGCAGGAAAATGAACTGGTGATGACCGACATGCCCTGGGCTGTGGCCTGGTATGCGGATCGTCCCGGCGCATGGCTGCCGGTGGAGAAAAAAGATTTCCCGGAAATGAAAAAAGCCTCCGAGGAACGCGGGGGCGGGATGGCGGGAATATTAATGTCGCCTCTGTCGCTGAATGCCGAGCATCTCGCGGATATTTTTACGGGTGAATACCACGACTGGGCGGCACCCGCGATGCGCGGCATCCTGCTGGGATTCGGCGTGGACATCATGACGCAGACTGATCTGCCCTGCCGCTACTTCCTGCCGCTCGCAGGACAGTCTATCGAAAAAGGATTCGTGGCCGAGATGTTGTTCATGTCGGACCGCAAGCGCTGGGAGCCGGGCGGCGGCCTGGAGCCGGAGCCTGGCAAACAAGCGGATGCCAGCGCTCCGAAGTAACTATGCCCGTATTCAGGCATGACCAGCCTGATTCCTACTTGCGGTGGGTTGGGGACACGCCATGATGAAGGGCTTCGCACATCATGCCCGACGACAAACGCAAACCGGAAGACCTCAGTTTTGAAGACGCGATGGACTCGCTGGAATCCATCGTGTCCTCATTGGAAACGGAGAGGCTGCCACTGGCAGACATGGTATCCGCCTATGAGCGCGGCGTGAAACTGCTGCGCACCTGCCGCGACCGCATCGCCACCGCGCGTCAGCGGGTGGAACTCATCACCGCCGATCTCGAAGGCAAAAATGCTGCAACTCTCAGTGATTTCCAACCGATGGAAATTCCCGAAGGTGGCGGCGCAGCCGGAGATTCCCCGAAAAAAGCGAAACGTAAATCCGAACCTGACGCGCCGCATCAAGAAGGCGCAACTGATATCCGGCTGTTCTGAAATCAAGCGTCTGCGCCCCGCCCTTCCATTATGTCTGCTCTTCCTGAAATAAAATCACCGGCCGATCTCAAAGCCCTTGCTCTGGAGGACTTGCCCGCGCTCGCTGAAAAAATCCGCCAGACCCTCATCTCCACCCTCAGCGAAACAGGCGGACATCTCGGACCGAACCTCGGCGTCGTGGAGTTAACCATCGCATTGCATCGCGTCTTCGACACTCCGAAAGACAAGTTCGTTTTTGACGTGGCGCATCAGGGTTACATCCACAAAATGCTCACGGGCCGCTGGGACAAGATTCATACCATCCGGCAGTATCAGGGCCTCAACGGCTTCCTCTTGCGCAGCGAAAGCGAACACGACTGCTACGGCGCTGGTCACGCTGGAACTGCGCTCGGCGCGGCCCTGGGCATGGCCGTCGGACGCGACTTGCGCAAAAGTGACGACAATGTCGTCTGCGTCGCGGGCGATGCCGCCTTCACGTGCGGGCCGGTTTTCGAGGCACTGAACAATGCCGCCGCGCAAACCAAACGATTGATCGTCGTGCTCAACGACAATGAATGGAGCATTGACCGGAATGTCGGTGCCATCGCAAAATACTTCAACCATATCGCCACCCATCCCGCCTACGCCACACTGCACCAGAAAGCGGCGTCCTTTGTAGAATGGCTTATGGGCAAAAGCATGCGCCGCTGGGCGGGCAAGGTCGAGGAAAGCGCCAAGGGGCTCTTCCTCACCTCCGCTGATCAACCTCAGGCCACCACCAGCGTGCTCTTCGAGGAATTCGGTTTCCGTTATTACGGGCCCATCGACGGACACGACATCCCCCTGCTCATCAAGACCTTTGAGTTTCTTAAAAACCAAAATGAACCGGTGCTGCTGCACATCATCACGGAGAAAGGTCGCGGCTACAAACCCGCGCTCGACGATCCGGGCAAATTTCACGGCCTCGGAAAATACAACATCGAGACCGGCGACACCGCGCCCACTTCAACACCGACCTTCTCCGCGATTTTTGCGCGCAGCGTGACCGACTTCGCCAAGGAAGACGACAAGATTGTGGCCATCACCGGAGCGATGCCCGGCGGCACCGGCCTCAGCGTCTTCAAGAAAGAAATACCCGAGCGCTACTTCGATGTCGGCATCGCGGAGGAACACGCCGCGCTCTTCGCCTGCGGTCTCGCCGTGCAAGGGCTGAAACCGTTCCTTACGATCTATTCCACCTTCATGCAGCGCGCATTCGACATGATCTTGCATGACATGGCCATTCAAAAGCTTCCCGTGCGCCTCTGCATGGATCGCGGCGGTTTGAGCGGCGACGACGGCCCCACGCATCACGGACTTTTCGACATCGGCTATCTGCGCCCCATTCCCAACCTCGTTCACATGCAGGCCAAGGATGAAGACGAATTTGTGGATATGCTCTGGACGATGGCGAACTATGAGAAAGGCCCCATCGCCATCCGCTATCCCCGCGGTTCAGGCGTCGGTGCCAAGCCCAAGGACAAGCCTGTGCTTTTGGAAATCGGGAAAGCGGAAATCGTGCAGGAACAAGGCGAGGTCGCGCTCATCGGACTCGGCTCCATGTTTGAGATGGCCGTGGAAACACAAAAACTTCTCGCAGAAAAAGGCATCACCGCCGCGCTCATCAACCCGCGTTGGATCAAGCCGCTCGACACCGCAGTGCTCGAGCGCTTTGCGAATCAATGCAAAGTCATCTGCACCTTCGAAGATCACGTCCTGCACAACGGCTTCGGCTGCGCGGTCATCGAGCATCTCAATGACGCCGGCCTGCACACGCCCGTCGCACGCATCGGCTGGCCCGATGAATTCATCGAGCACGGCAACGTCCCCGTTCTGCGCGAGAAACACGGACTCACGGCGAAAAACGCCGTGGATAAAATTTTGCAGGCGCTCAAGTGACGGGCTGTCGGCCGCTCACTTGTCCTTCTTGAACCAGTTGAAGGGATTGAGCTTCGATCCCTTCTTATCTTTCTTATCATCAGCAGGAGCCTGGGCGGATGTCAGTTCCTGAGCTGAACCTGGAACGGGCTGGGTCGGATCCGCGCTGACCACCGCGCCCGTGCGAGGGGACACGGTTTCGATCTGCCCTCCCTGACCCGGCAGCACGGGAGCACCGGGGCGAGTCGCTGCCGGCGGCCTTTGCGGGGAGTGGGTGAAATCAATGGTGGCCGGCCGCATCTTGGGCGAGTTCACGGCGTAATCGTGCGCGTCTGGCGGCAGCGGCTTGCCGCTGGCATCGTAACGATGAATAACACGCCGGAATATCTCGCCCTGCGTGTTCGTGCAGCGCTCCTCGAAAAGCCGTCCCAAGTCGTCGAAGAAAAACTGCACCCGCGCGATGAGATTGTCCGCACCGTCGTAGATCACGCCCTGCGTGGGATCACCATTGGCGTTGAGCAGGAATTTTTTCTTCGTGATGGCGACATTGTTGGCGCTGAACGTCGTTTCCGTCATCTCATGCTTGTTGATGTCCTTGATCGAGTCCGTGCGGGTTCCGTCCTGATGCAACAGCGCGCGCGCTTCTATTTTCGGCGCATTTGCCAGAAACTGGGCGCAAACAGGCGTGAGTCCGCTGGCAAGAACCAGCAGCGAACCCGTCAGCCATGCGACAGAGCATTTCATGGAGTGCAGTGTAACAGCGCGCTGCGCGACTGGCAAGACTGGCGAAACTGGGAATGCGCGGTCTTGCTCCGGGGCAGAATCCAGCCATCTTCCGTAAACCCTCATGCTTCAAGAATTACTCATCCACGTTCGCGAAGCCGCGCCCGCGATTTTGCTGCTCGTGGTCATGGAGGGTCTGCTCTCCGTGGACAACATCCTTGCCATTGCCTCGCTGGCCTCGGAACTGCCGGAACGCGAGCGCAAGACCGCGCTGCGGCTCGGTCTGGCGGGCGCTTATGTCTATCGCGCCCTCGCGCTGCTTTTTGCCACATACATCGTTCAGAGTCACGCGATGCTGATCCTTGGCGCGGCCTATCTCATTCATCTGATGGCGGAGCATTTCAGCGGGTTAAAAATGGAGGGTGACACGGAGACCAAACCCGCCACCCCGCGCACGTTCTGGAGCGCGGTCATCGCCATCCAGTTTCTCGATCTCAGCCTCAGTCTCGACAACGTCATTGTCGCGGTAGGTGTTGCACCCGGCCAGTTGTGGATCGTTTACACAGGCGTGTTTCTCGGACTGCTGACACTCTGGCTTGTCGCCACTGTGAGTTTGCGTCTGATCCAGAAATATCCGGTTCTTCAGCACGCAGCCTTTCTGCTGATCGGCTTCGTAGGCATGGCCCTGCTGGTCGAGTCCATCACCCATGTGCACCTGGAAAAATTGCACAAGTTTCTTGGCAGCGTCATCATCATCGCGCTTTGCCTGTGGTATGAACGGAGTGAGTCGTTGCAAAAAAGGTGCCGCCCGGTGTTTCATATCCTGCGGGTGCCGATGAAATTTTATGCCAAAATCATCAGCGGCATACTTCTGATCGTGGCCTGGCCGTTCAAACGCATGGTTTCGTTCATCAAGGGGTAAGGGCGTCTCGTCTTCAATCCTTGGTGGCTGCCCTACAACAACACCATGCCCGGCTCCAGCGGATGACCGCGAAGAAATTCTTCCGCGCCCATTCGCTTTCTTCCTTCGAGCTGAACTTCGACAAGCTCCAGCACACCGCTGCCGCAAGACACACGCAAATGCCCCTCAGTGGCGATGACCGTGCCACCAATCGGACAAGCTTCCGCGCCATGGACAACACTCGCCTGATGCACCTTGAGTTGCATCGTCTTTCCATCTGATGATGGCATCAGGCAGAAAGTTCCCGGCCAGGGATGATACGCCCGGACGATCCGCTCCAGTTCCACGGCACTTTGTTTCCAGTCCAGAAGCCCATGCCCGCGCAATAGCTTGCGCGTCAGCGTGGCTCGCGCGTTGTCCTGCGCGATGCGCGGGGCCTTGCCTTCGCTCAGCAAGTGAAGCGCGCGTTGCAAAACATCGGACGCTTGCACGGCGAGCCGGTCATGCAAGCTGCCGCCGGTTTCGTTCACGGCAATGGACAGCGTTTCCCGCAACAGAATGTCTCCCGTGTCCAAACCCTCGTCCATCCACATGATGGTCACTCCCGTTTCCGCATCCCCTTCTTTGATCGCCGCCTGGATGGGTGCCGCGCCCCGATACAACGGAAGCTGCGAAGCATGAATGTTCAGACAAGCCACATGCGGTGTGTCCAGCACCGCACGGGATAGAATCTGGCCGTAGGCAATGACGACGAATACATCCGCGTTCAACGCGCCCAGTTCATCCACCGCATCGCGAATCCGCTTCGGTTGCAGCACCGGCAAGCCGGCTTCCATCGCGCGAACTTTTACCGCAGGAGGTGTAAGTTTTTGCTCGCGACCCACCGGCTTGTCCGGCTGCGTCACGATCGCGACCAGTTCATGATCCCGCGTTGCGATGAGAGACTCCAATGTCGGAAGCCCAATGTCACCGGTGCCGATGAAAACGATCCGCATGGTTACACGCGGAGGTGCTCCACCTGTTTCCACGCCTCCAGTTCCATGATGCGCGTTAGAATCTTATGAATGACCTTGGCGGGCGGATGACTGGCGTCGATGTCAGTGACCATGTTTCTGCCGGCATATTGGCCCTGCGAATAATAATCGAGGATCGGCTTGGATTCCTCTTCGTAAGTGACGATTCGTTTTTGAATCACATCTTCATTCGCATCGTCGAAACGGTTTTCCTTCAGCGCGCGTTTGCGAAGCCGGCGCGCGAGCTCGCCACGGTCCGGGCAGCTCAGGTGAAAAACGTGAACCACCTCGATGTCTTCCTCCATGAACTTCGCCTGATCCACATTGCGCGGGATGCCGTCGAGCACGAGGAAATCAATGTCCGGTTTGAACTGGTGGGTCTTCACCTGGTCGTGAATGTTCGCCCGCCAAAGTTTCACCGTGCTCTCATCCGGCACCAGTTGGCCGCGGCTGGAATAGGCCACAAATTCCTGCCCCAACGCCGTGCGCGTGTCGAGCGAGCGGAACACCTCGCCGCAAGCCATGTGATGGAATCGTGGGATGGTGCCCAGCACCTTGCCCTGCGTCCCCTTCCCGCTGCCGGGCGCGCCAAACATGAGCAAGGCGCGGAAACGCTGGAATGGTTTGATGTCAGACATGAGGCGACAAAATAACGCAGGGAACCATGCTCACAAGCCCCGCGCGCATTTTTTATCCTGCAAACCCTCGATCAATCCGCCTGCTGCCGCGCGCACGATTTCAAATGGCATCCGTTGGAGGTCGCCGGACACATCCGACAATACCCGCACTCCCACATTGCGCGGCGCCCAGGTGGCGGCATCGGTCGGGCCGAAAAGCAAAACACAGGGCAACCCGCACGCGGCGGCGAGATGCGAGATGCCGCTGTCGTGCCCGAGAAACGCGGCACACGTGGAGAGATTCAGTGCCAGTTGCGTCAGTGGCAACTGATCCCAGTGCAGGAAATCAAGACCGCGCCAGCCTTCGAGCATGAACTGGGTGACCGCGCGCTCTGCTTCAGCCTCGCCCGTGATCAGGGCCAGCCGGCAATGCGGAAAGACTTCCGAGAGTTCCCGCCCGAGCCTCGACCAGTTGGCGGTCGGCCAGTTTTTCTTGAGCGATCCGCTGCCCGGATGAATGGCGATGACCGGCCTTCCGCCGGAACTTTCTGCTGGCACAGCGAGACCGATTTGCGGCGCGGGATCCTCCAGATACATCGCCAGTTTCTCCAGTGGCCTCGCCAGTTGCGCCGCCGCATGGCCCGCGCCCGGCTCCACATGATGCGAGGCTGCGAGAAATGTTCGCACACCGATGCGTTCCATGTTCCCGCGAAAATATCCGTCGGGATCGTAAAGATAACTCACCACCAGATTGAACCCGCGAAAGTAATCGAGCAGTTCGCGATCAAGGGACACATTCGGAACGAAAAGCTTCGCCATGGAGCCGTGCTCCAAGTTGCGCACTGTTTCTGCCAGGCCTGCGCTGACTGCGATCTCGACGATGGATTTGTAACCGAGAATCTCGATGCGCACATCCGGGATGTTGTCGCGCAGCAGCCGGATGGCCGGCAGCGTGAGAATGAAATCACCTATCGCGCCACCGCGAATGACGAGAACGCGCGGGCCTGACAGCGCTTCACTTGCCGTCATCATGGTGACCATACGCCCAGCTTTTCCAGGGTGCGCGTGACATTGCCCGACCAATCCTTGTTTGCTGCCGGGCTGGCGGGGCTGGGATGAAGGATGCGGGCGATTTTCATCTGCGGAAAATGCTCCCGCAGAAACTGGGCGCGTGATTCGGCGAAGCCACCGACGCCAATGAGCCACTGCGGCTGGAGAATTTCGACAACCCGGCGCAGGTGTTCATCGCAGGCGGCGAAGACGGGCTGCATTTCCTGCGCGCTGATTTTGTCCGGCGTGAGGTTAGCGCCGCTCTCCGACATGAAGACCAACGGGCAGTAGTTGGCTACGAAATGATCCAGGAAGAACTTCTCCGCCGTGCCGAATCGTGAGGCGCAAAGTCCCCATAAGCGCCGTCCACTTACTTCTGACTTGGGGCAGTCGAAGCCGGCGATGAGACGCTTCGGATGCTCCGGCGCAGGTTTGGACACTGGCTCAGAGATGCCCATCCAGTCGCGCACGGCGGCGATCTCACCGAAGGGCACGCCAGTCTGCGCCATGCCGAAGGGGCCGGGATTCATGCCGAGGAACACGACTTTTTTTTGTCCTTCACCGTATTGAGAAAGATATCGCTCATGTGGCGCGGCGGCATATTGCAGCGGATTGTAAACGTGCGTGACCGGAACCGTGAACTCCAGACCATCGAGCTGAGCGCGCAGACTTCGGGCGGCTTCCATCAAAGCGGCGGCGGACATTTTCAGAATCTCTGGCCCGGGGTGGTAAAGTAAAACTCGCAGAGCTTTTGCTCCATCAGGGTGCGCGGTTCCACATCCATCGGGAAGGGCCAGAGCATCAGTTCGCCAATTTCACCCTTGAAGAAATCTTTTGCATCAGCGCCGGGTCTCGCGAATTCGCCGATGCGGATTTCGTTGAGAACCGGGCAATCCTTGGGCGCTGCGATCTCCGCGGGGCCGTGCTTGACTCCGTCCGCGCTGCGAACACACAGCAGTGTCTTGTTGGTCGCGCCGTTCCAGACGACGGAGATGACGTTGAATACCTTGGAGCTTGTAGTCGGCACTTTGGCGATGGCCCATTTATCACCGGACCTCATCACTGCTGTGATTTCATTATTGGGAAAGGCGCACACATCCAGACAGCCTTTGTTATCCTGACTGCTCACACGGACGATGCGCACCGGCTTGTCTGTGATTTTTGGACGCACCAGCATGATAAGGGTGAGACCTTTGACCTTGGACTTGTTACCGAAAGGACTGCCTTGGGCCTCGGGCATATTCATTTCCACCCTCTGCAACATGGCATTGCCGTTCTCAAAATGCGCCAGACCAACACCGATCTTGAAAGGCTTCGGCTTTTCAAAAACATACGTTGGGCAAAAATCCTTTTTGTTCTCCTGCAGAGCGAACGCCGCCCCACCACCATCTGGAATAAGACTGCGCCAAGTGGCGACAGGATCCTCGGGCTTGGCTGATTTGATCGCGCCGCCGGAGTCGGCCCATGCATCCATTTTCTCCCCTGCGCGCCAGTGGGCGAACGCGCCTGGTGTGATGAAATCAGCCGGTTGCGGTGCGAGCGCATTTTCCGACTGATTCGCAGCGGGCTTGTCTGAAGATTTTCCTGAACGTTTGGAAAGCATCCAGAAAAACAATCCGGCGCAGAGGAGCACCAGCGCCGTGACGACATAAAGCCACTTCGGATTCTTTTTGCGGTCGGACGCTGCAGGCTGCGCCCTGGCGCCAGTGTGATGCCGGGAGGTCAATGCGCCCGTCGCGCGGCCACCACCGGGAGTTGCCGGATTCTCCTGGACGGGTTCAGGCAAGACTGCGGGAGCAGCGCTGAACCCGCCCTGCTCCCGGAGCGAGCGCATTGATTCCAGGGCAATCTGGGCATTACCCGGCCGGTCCTTGGGCTCCCGGTTGAAGAGCCACATGACCCAGTCGCATACCCGCTCTGGCAGATGCGGACAGACATCTTGAAGCAACGCGACTTGATGCTGCAAGTGCATGTCGAGCACGCCAGACATGGTTTCATGCTGAAACGGTCGCGATCCCGAAAGCACCTGGTAATAGACGCAGCCGAGTGAATACAAATCTGTGCGACCATCGAGCGGCTGACGCAGGAACTGCTCCGGTGCCATGTAGAAAATGGATCCCAGCACATTGCCGCTCTGGTCCTCGGTCTGCTTGCGCGCGCCATACGAAAGCCGGGCCAGGCCAAAGTCCACGATCTTCACTTGCAAGCGCCCACCGGGCTGTCGTTTGACCTTGATGTTTTCCGGTTTGAGATCGCGATGCAGAATGCTCAGGCTATGCGCATAGAGAGCACCTTCCAGCGTCTGCGAGGCCAGCTCGTAAAAATCCTGCAAGTTCAGCGTCCCAGCCTCAATTATATCCGCCAGCGTCTCCCCCTCCAGGAGTTCCATGACGATGAACATGCCTTCATCATCGCTGCCGAGATCGTAAATGGTGACGATGTTCGGATGCTGCAAGGTGGCCAGTGATCCGGCTTCCTTGCGCAGCACGGATGATTGCGCGTCTTCGCGTTCCTCCTCCTGTTTGGTAAGCAGGCGCTTGATCGCCACGTAGCGGTCAAGCTGCGTGTCGTAGGCCTTGAACACGGCGCCGGCACCGCCGACCCCCAGGCTTTCTAGCATTCTGTAACGACCTGACATTTGGAAAGTTAAATGTGAAACAATATGCAATCACCCTATTCTCAAGGCTTTTTATTCAAGGATGTAGAAAAGTCTGAGGGCTTGGTTCTTGAGTGAATCTCCTCCAGCGCCCACTGCGCATGCTCCGCGATGAGTGGATGCCCGTCAGCGACGGCAATCTCCAACGCGGGGACATCCTCCGCCGTGCCCACATTGCCGAGGGCGACACAGACGTTGCGCAGAAAGGCGGGGCGCTTGATGCGTTTGATGGGCGACTTGCGAAACAGCGCACGGAATTCGTCATCCGTGAGCTGGAGAAAATCACGCAGCTTCATCGCAAAGATTTGCTCGCGCGCCTGGAATGCGGCCTCGCGTGATGTCTGCGCGAACTTGTTCCACGGACACGCGGCAAGGCAGTCGTCGCAGCCATAAATGCGATTGCCGATGGCCCTGCGAAACTCAAGTGGGATCGCGCCCTTGTGCTCGATGGTGAGATACGAGACGCAACGCCGGGCATCGAGCCGGCGCGGCGCAGTGATGGCCTGCGTGGGACAGGCGGTGATGCAGCGCGTGCATTTTCCGCAGTGATCTTTCTCCGGTTCATCTGTGGCCAGCTCCAGCGTGGTGATAATCTCCGCGAGGAAAAACCATGTGCCGAGCGAGCGGTGAATCTGCATGGTGCTTTTCCCGTTCCAACCAAGACCGGATTCGCCCGCGAAGTCACGCTCCAGCACTGGCCCGGTGTCCACATAGTAACGCTGCGTGCCACCGTGGGATTTTAGGAACGCATCCACGGCTTCGAGCTTCGTTTCAATCAAATCATGGTAGTCATCATTCCATGCATAACGCGCGATGCGGCCCTCCAGCGCGCCGGGTTGCGCCATGCCCTGATGATAGTTCAACGCAAAAACGACCACCGACTTCGCACCCGGCAAAACTTCGCGCGGATCGCCTCGGCGCTCGATGTTTCGCGCCATCCAGGCCATGTCACCGTGCTTTCCCTCGGCGATCCATTGCTCAAAAAGATCTCGATGCGCGGCGGGCATCGCGCGCGCGATGCGGCAGTCGCTAAAGCCGAGGCTCTGCGCCAACTCGCGCAGTTGGGGTTTGATTACATCATCCGGCACGCAGCGAGGATAAACCCGTCTGGCTCATTTCGCACCCAGCAGTCTCGACAACGGAACCACATCGAGTTTAAGCGACTTGAAGTGATCGAGGATCACCGGCAGCGCGGTGGCGGTGGCGTTGCTGTCGCAATGCATGAGAACGATCGCACCGCGCACTTCATTGACTCCAAGCCGGGAGGTGATGCGCTCCACCAGAAAGCGCGGAGATTTGCTCACGCCCACGGAATCAAGGCTGTCGAGCGACCAGCATACGGTGGTGTATCCGTGTTGCTGCGCCAGACGCAACACGCGGTTGTCATACTCGCCGTAGGGCGGACGGAAAAAAGGACGCGTGGTCTTGCCGGTGGTGAGCTTGAGCAACTGCTCGGTGGCCTCCAGTTCATGACGAATCTGCATGTCGCTCACCTTGCGCAGATCGGGATGCGTCAGCGAGTGATTGCCGAACTCGTGTCCGTCCGCCGCGATCTGCCTGACAATGTCAGGATAAGTGGCGACGAAATCTCCGGTGACAAAGAACGTGATCTTGATATGGCGTGAACGAAGCGTCTCCAGCATCTGCGGCACCGGGCCTGCTTCCGATCCGGCATCGAGTGTCAGGGCGACACAAGGCTCCGAGTCCGGCCCGCGCTCGATGACCCCTGGTATGTTGTCGGACGGAACCTTCTGCGGCGGAACTTCATCAGATGGTGCAGCTCGGCGAATTTCTTGCACTAGCGCAACCTCGTTCGCGGGAACTGCGCGCCGGATTTCCTCAGCATGATTTCTCAAAACAAAACACGCTAGCCAAACAAGGCCGGTGGCGATTCCAGATGAAAATACACGCATAGGTGCGATGATGCGCGTCACGTTAGTCAACGCAAGCGGCGATGCGTCCAACACGACAATCTTTTTTATAAGTCCTAGTTAATACTACTGTTTTTATTGTGAACGCTTCTTTTTCCAAGCCCGAACTACTCTCTCCCGCAGGCAACTGGGACTGCGCCCGCGCTGCGGTCGCCAACGGAGCCGACGCCATTTACTTCGGCCTGCCCCGTTTTAACGCGCGATTGAGAGCGGACAACTTTACTGCGGAAGACCTTCCAGCGCTGATGGAGTTTCTCCACCAGCACGGCGTGCGCGGCTACTGCGCGTTCAACACGCTCATCTTCACTGGCGAACTAGCGGATGCTGCGCGACAGCTTGAGTTGCTGGAAGATGCGGGCGTGGATGCGGTGATCATTCAGGACATCGGGCTCGCGCGCATGGTCAGGGCCATCGCGCCGAAGCTACATCTGCACGCGAGCACGCAGATGACGATCACCTCGCCGGAAGGATTGCGCTTTGCCCGTAAGCTCGGGCTGGATCTCGCCGTGCTGGCGCGCGAACTTTCCCTGCGGGAACTGGAGCGTTTTCAGAAAGAGGAAAATCCACTGCCGCTGGAAGTGTTCGTTCACGGAGCCTTGTGCGTGGCTTACTCCGGGCAATGTCTCACCAGCGAATCCCTCGGACGCCGCAGTGCGAACCGGGGCGAGTGCGCGCAAGCTTGCCGGATGCCATATGAATTGATCGTGGATGGAGAGCTGCGCGAGCTCGGTGACAAACGCTATCTGCTTTCACCACAAGATCTCGCTGCCGTGGATGAAATTCCGCGACTCATCGAACTCGGCGTGAAGAGCTTCAAGATCGAAGGTCGTCTGAAAACGCCTGAGTATGTCGCTGCTGTGACGCAGGTCTATCGCAAGGGCATTGATAGCGCCCGCAGCAATCCGCAATCCGCAATCTATAATCCGAAATCAGACGATCGCTACGCGCTGGAGATGAGTTTCAGTCGCGGTCTTTATCCTGGCTGGATGCACGGAGTGAATCATCAGGAACTGGTCGGGGCGCGATTCGGAAAAAAGCGCGGGCCGTTGCTCGGTGAAGTGCGCGGAGTATTTCGCGATGCGGTGGAACTGACCGATTTTTTGGTGCCGCTCAAGCCAGGCGACGGCGTGGTTTTTGAGAATCCTTCCGATACCGATCACGAGCAAGGCGGCTACGTCTTCACCGTGCAGGGGCGCATTCTGGAGTTTCGTCACGGGAAGATTGATTTCACGGCCATTCGCGAAGGCACGCGCGTTTATAAAACAAGCGACCCGGCTATGGAGCGCGCTTTGCAAAGCACGTTCAAAGGTGAAATTCCCATTCGAAAAAACATCGGGCTGCATCTTTCACTGAGCGGACGGGCCGGTGCGCCCTTGCGTATCGAAGCGCTGGACGAAAAGCAACAATCCATCGCTTATGTGGAGTCGGCGCTGCCGCTGGCTACCGCGCTGAAAAAACCTCTGACCCGCGAGTCACTGCACGAACAGCTCAATCGCCTCGGCGGCACTCCGTTTTTCCTGCAATGGCTTGATGTTAACCTGGAAGGCGATGTGATCCTGCCGGTCAGTGAATTGAACCGGATGCGGCGCGAACTGGTGACGAAACTTGAATCTGACTCATCTTCACCAAACACCGCGGCTGAGGAACGCAAACCCGTGTTGACCGAGATGCTGGCGACCATCTTCGCCCAGCGCGATACAGCCAATGGGGAAACCACATCGCGTCTGCATGTCCTGTGCCGGAGCAACGAACAAATCATGGCCGCGCTCCAGCTCGGCGTCTCGCGCGTGTATGTGGATTTCGAGGACGTGCGCTTGTTTGCCGCGGCAGTGCAGCTTGTTCGCGAGCACGGCGGCGACACGGAAGTTTTTCTCGCCACACCGCGCATTCAAAAGCCGGGAGAAGCGGGATACTTCAAGCTCATCACCCGCGCGAAACCCGACGGCGTGCTGGTGCGCAATCTTGGTGCCATCGAGTTCTTTGCTGCTGCGGGTCTGCGCATGACCGGTGATTTTTCTTTGAACGTGGCCAATCCCCTGAGCGCGGAATTCCTCATCAACTCCGGCTTGGAACAGGTGACGGTTTCTTATGACCTGAACATTGATCAGGCGCTGGAACTCTTGCGTTCCGCCCCGCCCTCATGGTTTGAGATCACGCTTCACCAGCACATGCCCATGTTTCACATGGAGCACTGCGTCTTTGCGGCGTTCATGTCGGAAGGAAAAACTTCTCTCGATTGTGGACGGCCCTGCGAAAAGCATCAGGTCAAGTTACGCGACCGCGTGGGCATGGAGCATCCGCTCAAAGCGGACGTCGGCTGCCGCAACACGCTCTTCAACGCCGTGCCGCAGACGGGCGCGAGATTTTTTGGGTCCTTGAGAGACGCCGGTCTCCGCAGCTTCCGCGTGGAACTGCTGGAAGAGAACGCCGGGGACGCCGCGCGTGTTATTGGCCTCTATACAGAACTGCTCCAAGGAACGCGCGGCAATGAGAACCTATGGCGCGAGCTGAAGGCGCAATCGAAACTGGGAGTCACCAGCGGAACATTGCGCGAGGCGTAGTGCAGCGCGGGTAGAACGAAACAAATTTCTTACACAATTTTACAAGAAAGTGACCAGCTTCATCGTGGTGCCATTACGCTACCACTATGAAAACATGCCCTATCATCCCTCATCGGTTCCGTCCGGTAATCCTAGCCTCGCTCATCCTTGCAGTCGTGGCCGCGGCTGCGCAGGACGAGAATTGTTTGCACCCCCTTGCGCGAGGTCAGTTGCGCGCCACGCTGGAATTGACGGACGGCTCGAGACTGGTCGGCAAACCTCTGGAGAAGACACTTCCTTTTTATACTGAGGCATTCGGAACTCGGGAGTTTTCCAATATGGCTGCTTGTCTGGATCTCCTATTGGACAAAATCCGTCAGTTTGAAATCTGCCACAAGGATAAGAGTGTGGTGATAAAATTTCGCAATGGCGACCAGCTTACAGGGGCGATTAAAAATAATCCCATGCCACAACCGGGTTCAGAACCGGGTGATTACGCGCCGGATTCCACCTTTCCGATCCAAACGATTTTGGGCAATCTTAAAATCAACTTCGACCAGATCGACCGGATTACATTCTCTGTGCCGCAGGAAGGCGAACTGCCGCCAGGTGATGGGCTGCTGAAATTCGGCAACGTGAACTGGACGCCGTGGCGGACGATGTTTGAAGTTCAGGGAGACAAACTTGTCACACTGCCCAAAGCGCGGCCCGGATTCAATTACGGGCATTGGGGCAATGGACGCAGCCCCACTCTTGTGACGAACATCGGAAATCCAGACTGGAAGGACTATAGAGTGGAGTTTGAGCTGGGAATGACTGGAGTGAGCCCGGCACTCAACCCCCACGGACTTCCTGCGGACTATCGGTCCTGCGGCATCTCATTTCATGTGACCGACTCAAAGGAGAGTTGGAACGAGAAAGGGGAAAGTTCTTATGGCTTCGGCATCGCTGCCGATGGCAGTTGGTCGCTTGCTTGCAACTACAATCATTACTCTCCCTCAGCAACCGGATGGAGCCAGCCGCTCTTAGATGGTGCACGAACCTTGGCCCGCGGGAAGGGATTGAAAATCGATACGGAGAAGGGAAACAAAATTCGTTTGGATGTCATCGGAACGCGAATCCAAATCTGGGTGGACGACGAGAGGATCGTGGACATAGGCGATGAAAAAATGGTCGCGACCATCGGCGGTCAAACCCTGGACCACGGCGGTATCGCCATCTCATGGGGCTGGGAATGCATGGGCTGGATTCGCAACTTCTCCGCGAAGCAGTTGTGATTAGCGCCATGCTGACCTTCTCCTTGATCAACCGGGAATTTCGCATCACGAGGAAGGAGTGTCGGGAGATGAGCCTACCGACTCCTGATGGCCGGCATCAATATTGGCCAGATGGCGAACGCGCCCCCTTCGGGTGGCGTAGTGCTTGACGTCCTCGAGAAGAACTTGCCCCTCCTCAAGGGAGTAGCCTTCCTGATTATGATCCAGCACAACGCAAGACTTCTCCTGATACAAAACGGATTCACCGGGATTCATGCCCCAAGGATTACAAAAAATGCCTCCGAGTATTATGGGGTGTTTACCCCAAAGTGATTTTGCGTCGGAACATGTCCGTTGATTCAAACAAACAGCGCTGAAGTTACTCGCCGCGCCCACGCGTCGGCCTCGATGATTTGCTCCAGAGCTGGATGCTCGGCGACGGTGTGCCGCTCCATCACGCGCTCCACGCTGCGCCAGATTTCCGGGAAAGTGATGCGTTGCTTAAGGAAGGCTTCCACGGCGACTTCGTTGGCGGCGTTCATCACGGCGGGCAAGGTGCCGCCGATTTCTCCGGCGTGCCGCGCCAGACGCAGCGCAGGAAAAACATCTTCCCGCGGTGCCTCAAAATTCAGGGCCGAGAGCTCCGCAAAGTCGAGCGGTCGCAGATTGTTGGGCACCCGGTCCGGCCAGGTGACGGCATACTGGATGGGGAAGCACATGTCGGAGTGGCTGAGCTGTGCGAGCACGGAGTGATCGACTAACTCCACCATGCTGTGAATGATGCTCTGCGGATGCACCACCACTTCCACGCGGCTCATGGGCACGCCGAAAAGCCAGCGGGCCTCGATCATCTCCAAGCCTTTGTTGAACAGCGTGGCGGAATCAATCGTGATCTTGCGCCCCATGCTCCACGTGGGATGTTTCAAGGCCTGCTCGACGGTGACGTGCTCCAGATCCGCCGCGCTGGCTTGGCGGAAAGGGCCGCCGCTGGCGGTGAGGATCAACCGCCGCACATGCGCCGGATCGCGACCTTCGAGACATTGGAAAATCGCGTTGTGCTCGCTGTCCACCGGCAGCACGAGAATACTTTTGCGTTTCGCCGCGCTCATCACCGTTTCACCGGCCATGACCAGAATTTCCTTCGAGGCCACGGCAAGGTCTTTGCCCAGTTCGATGGCCGCCAAGGCTGGAGCGAGACCCCCCGTGCCAACGATGGCCACCAGCACCATGTCCGCTTCCGATTGCTGCACGATCTCCACCAGGCCGGATGCGCCATCAAAAATCTCCACGTCGTGTGGCAACGCCGCGCGTGCTTTCTTGGCGGCCACGGGATCGGTCACCGCGACCTGCTTCACACCGGTCTCCGCAACTTGCTTCACTAATGCATCCACACTGCGTTGCGCGGCCAGTCCGACAATCTCCATTCGATCCGGGATGTCGCGCGCGACCTTCAAGGCGCTGGTTCCGATGGAACCGGTGGAGCCGAGGATGAGGACTTTGCGACGGCGGCAGCTCATGTTGGAAAAATGATCGCGGACTTCGGATGCTATGAAATCAGTTTAAGATAAAAATAGGCCACGGGAATCGCGAACAACATGCTGTCCGTGAGATCGAGAATGCCGCCGATCCCCGGCAGGGTGTGTCCCGTGTCTTTGACCTGATGGCAGCGCTTGAGCACCGATTCCGCGAGGTCGCCCAAAACACCAACGAGGCAGAGCAACACGGGAAACGCGATGGCATGTGACCAGGTGAGTGGCGCGAGCCTTCCGCCGTCGAGCCACATGAAACCAGCCATTGCCAGACAACTGCCCGCGATGGCGCCGCCAAATCCTTCCCATGA
This sequence comes from Verrucomicrobiota bacterium, assembly GCA_043758025.1. Classification (GTDB taxonomy): domain Bacteria; phylum Verrucomicrobiota; class Verrucomicrobiia; order Verrucomicrobiales; family Verrucomicrobiaceae; genus VFKE01. Next base: position 46,191 of record JAYVOH010000025.1, on the reverse strand, counting down.
TTTCGCCGGGCTGATGTGCGGGATCATCTTGTGGCGACCCAGCCATGAGCCGATGACATAAGCTCCGATGTCGCTGAATTTCACCACGAGCATGACTAGCAGCAAAAGATGCGCACCATCAGCGCCGTGGAACAGGATGCGCAGAAAAAATCCGCCGGTCAGTGCGGAGTAAACAAAGCCCAGCACTGTGCCCAAGATGCGCCGCAGGGTGCGCTCTCCTTCGAGAGGACGGCAGAGCGTGAGCGCGAACGCGCCCTGCATGACCACCAGAACCGCGAGCGCATCCAGCCAGAAAGGTATCGCTTCCGCATTCGCAGGAAGGGCTGCACCGCGAGAGCGGAATCCCATCCACGCCGCCGCCGCCCAGTAGGCTGCGCTGACCATCAGAAGGAGAATTCCATAGGCGCGCGCTCCCTCGTCATCGTGCCGCAGCCGCACATATTCCCAGGTGCCGAGCATGCCGAAGAGGACAATGATCACCACCCACGGCCAGTCCAGATGAAAGGCCAGCGCGCCGCCAATCAGCCCTAACAAGGCCACCGTGCTCACCAGACGCGGGGCAAAGGCGCGCGTCTTGCTGGCAACGGCTGCGGGTATTTGCGGTTGGTCTGGCATCACGCATCAAAGCAAACGCAGCCGCGAGGCGCAAACAAGACTTTCCGCAGATTATTCCCGTGTCACGGGAACGGCGCGCAACTCTTCTTCCAATTCCGCAAAGGTGCGGATGAGATTTCCAATTTGTTCGTGCTGGGAAATCTGCCGCCGTCCCTGCTCCGCAAGTTTGTCGCGCGTGGGCTTCAGAACGCCGGAAAAGCTTTCATAAAGATTCTGCGTCTCTTCACGCAATTGCTCTCCCAGCAATGCGCGCATCTGCGGCCCCACAGCCTCCAGCCGGGCGGCGCATCCACGCCTCGCGCTTATGAGGTTTTTTTTGAATACATTCCAGCCCACAGCAAAGAGCAGGCCGCCGACTGCGATGCAGGAGGCCGCGCCCAACCAGCGGCCATAGAGCGCACAGAGCACCGCTGCGATCACTGAACCCACGGCGATACCCACCTGCACCATGGCCAGGCGTCGCGATGAGACCAACGCCGGGGCCATCTGTTTTTGCAAATCAAGACCATCCAGGAGCTTGTGAAAAACATCACTGATGCGCACCAGAAACCGGCGGCGCTGGGCTTCCCAAAAACCCTTGTCGGGCCGCAGCTCTTCCCGCAACTGGACTTTGAGATGCTCCTTGACCACTTCACCTAAATGTTCCGCCGCGTTCCCTACATCGTCCTCGATAATGGCTGCGGCGCACTCCCATCGCTCCTGGCTGGCGGTGAGCAATTGCGCGAGAAGCGATTTCCCCTCCTCATCAATCCGGCGTTTTTCATCCAGCAAATTGGCGAAAGTGGACCCACAGGTGAGCTGCCGCCGCACGTGCGACATGAGTTCTTCGGCTCCCTTTTCGTAGTAGCCGACCGTGACCTCGACTGCGCTGGAAAGCTTGTCCACCGTGCGCCGGCATTGCATGGAAAGCGCGCCTTCAATTTCTTCGAGCACACGGAATTTTTCCTCGCGGCTCGTGATGCGTCCGCCGGACTGGGCGCGCAGGCCGGCGAGAATTTCCCGCGCGACACGCAGGGCGTTGGCGATTTTGTGAGTGCGCACGCTGCTGCCCGCGATGGATTTGGAAATGTGCTGTTCCAGTCCGACGAAGCCGCTCTCTTCCATCAGTTTTTCCCGGTCCAGACCGGAGCTGCGCGCGAGATAGGCCTTCTTCGCGGAGACCGGAAAGATCGGGAACTCCGTGCCCAAACGCTGACGGCAGAGCTGGCGCATGTAATCAAGAATGGCCGCGATCTCCTCTGGCGCGCGCAGGTCGCACTGCTGGAGGATGAACATGACGTGCCGCATCCAGTGGCTGTGAACTTTTTCCAGAAACGACCACGCCGATGCGCCCCACGGATTCATCGCGGAGAAAACGAAGATCACCAGATCCGCCACCGGCACGAATTTTTCCGTGATCTCCTGATGATCGCTTTCAATGGAGTTCGTGCCCGGCGTGTCCACGATATGAAAATCCTTCAAGAAATCCGCCGGAACGTAAACCTCCTCCAGCGTGGGAGTGATGGGCACGCGGCGCGGAACCGGGCCGTGCTTGAAAAAGCAGATTTTGTCCGTGGTCGGCATCACGCCGGTCTTCGAGAAATCCGCGCCAAAGAGCGCGTTGAGGAACGTGGATTTGCCCACGTTCACTTCGCCCGCGACGACGAAGACAAACGGGTCTTTGAGGCTGTTGATCAGGTTCTCCAGGATGACGACGTGGTCGGCCGGGCCGGCCGTCTCGACCACCACACCTTTGAGCACATAGAGCGCTGAGCCAAGGCGCGAGCGCAGATCGAAGTATTCCTGGCCGATCATTGCACGAAGCCGGGCGGCATCACAAGCCTGTTTGCGCCATCGGCTCGAAGGCAGTTGCCGCTGGTTGCGGAACGGTGTTGGCAGCCTGTGCCGCACCAGCCGCTTCCAGATTGAGAAGCTGGCTCACGGTGACAAAACGATACCCTTTCGACAAGAGTGTGTCGAGTGTATCCGGCATGGCGTCGATCGTTTGCTGATGAATGTCATGGCAAAGGATGATGGAACCCGGGCGGGTGCCGGCCAGGATGCGGCTTTTCACAACGGAAGCACCGGGGCGCTTCCAGTCGAAGGGATCCACATCCCAGAGGATGGTAGGATAGCCGAAGTCATCATAGCACGTTTTTTTTAGCCGCAGATTCGTGGCACCATAGGGCGGGCGCATGACGCGGATGTGATAACCGGAGGCGTCCTCCACGGCCTTCGCGGTCTTCACCAGTTCATCATGCGCGCTCGCTTCTGAAAGAGTGGGGAGAGAACGATGAGTCCATGTGTGGTTCCCGATTTCATGTCCCTCGGCCAGGATGCGGCGGATGAGATGCGGATATTCCTGGGCGCATTTCCCAACGACAAAAAAGGTGGCCTTGATGTTGCGATCCCGCAGCATGTCGAGCAGACGCGGAGTGTTCGTCACATGCGGACCGTCATCGAACGTGAGGGCAATGTAAGGCTCGCTGGTGTGGATGGAATTATAAACCACCTTCGCGCCTGGCGGCGGAACCTTGGGCACCATTGAGGAATCCAGATTTCTCAAGCCACGGGCTGGCGCAGACGGCCCGGCAGGGGCCACGGCAGCACCATAACGGGCTTCGGTCAAAGGGGCGTAGGCTACAGGAGTTGGAGCGCCATGATTTGTGGTCGAACAGCCGGTCTGACCGACGCTGAGGATGATTCCGAGCCAGATGGAGAAGAACATGCGTTGGGTGATCACGTTTGAATTGTTTGAAGATGTTGCGGGGAACTCAGACCGCCTTGCCGGTGAAAGCATACCATACTGGAAAGACCGATCATGAAAAGCGCAATTTATGCTGCGAATGAACTTGAAAAATCTCCCGAATCTGGTGGCATACTGATATGAAATCGCTTTTCGCAAAGTTAGCACTCTCCGTCGTCCTCGCATTTGGTCTGGTTTCTTGCGCTGAACTTGCCGGCCCCGGCTACGGGGGCGGCTACGGGGGCGGCTACGGGGGCGGAAGCCGTTACTACGACAACGGCTGCGGCTCTCGAAATGATTATCATCATGATCATGACGACTACCGTTACCGGCAGGATTCACGCCGCGCCGCGCCCCAGAAGAAAGTGGAAGTTCATGAGCACTGCTACTGCACGCACAAAAGCTGCGGTTGCAAACCCGGCCATCCCAAGGGTGGCTGCAATTGCGATGGCGGAGCGCACCGTCATTGACGGCTCTCAGCCGAGGCGTTGCAGAATTGCCGCGAGTGACTCCGCCGTCTCCCCCGGCCAGTGCTTGCGGTCAGTGATGATCGCATTGTCCAAAGCGTGATGCTCCGGCCAGTCTGCCGTCAATGGAATGCGCGGGATCACGCGGGCCACGATCTCTTTCGCGCGATCCGCATTCGCGTGCAAATGGCCGATGATCGCGTCCACGGTGACATGCGCCTCGTCGGTCTTCCAGCAATCGTAGTCCGTGACCATCGCGAGCGTAGCCAGCGCGATCTCAGCCTCGCGCGCGAGCTTCGCCTCCGGCAAGTTCGTCATGCCAATGACATCGAAACCGAGCTGACGGTTGGCGTTCGATTCGGCGCGGGTGGAAAACGCCGGGCCATCCATGCAAACGTAAGTCCCGCCGTCATGCACAACTGATCCCGCCCCGCGCGATTCCTCTGCCAGGAGTTTGCGCAAGCCCGCGCTGATCGGGTCTGCGAATGCAATGTGGGCGACGATGCCGCGACCAAAGAACGTGTGATGCTCGCGCCGCGAAGTGCGGTCGAAGAACTGATCTGGCAACACAATGTCGCGCGGTTTATATTCCTCCTTCAAACTGCCCACCGCCGTTACGCAGATGATGAAACGCACGCCGAGCGAACGCAGTGCGTAAATGTTTGCCCGATGGTTAATCTCCGTGGGCAGGAGTCGATGTCCCTTGCCGTGACGCGGAAGAAAATACACACGACGGCCCGCCATGGTGCCGGAAACGATCTGGTCCGAAGGATCGCCGAAAGGGGTGCTGACCGCGATCTCCTCGCGCCCGATGAATCCATCGATGTCATACAATCCGCTGCCGCCAATGATGCCGATGGCCGGTGTCTCCTCAGATGTTGCGATGTTCATTCGTCGAAGAGTAGCTTTTGTAGAATGAGATTCAACCGTATCAAACTTCGCAATTTCCGCGCGGCGCAGTATATTCGGCTAGCGTATAAGCTTATACAAGACCATGCCTGAACCCACCGCCATCTCAGCCCGTGAACTCGCTAAATGTTGTCAGCAAACAGACGCGCCCCTGCTTCTGGATGTCCGCACGCCGGCTGAGTTTCAGTCATCGAACATCGAGGGCAGCAAGCTGGTGCCGCTGGATCAACTGCGCGCCGAAGCTTTTGCAAAAGAATCCGGGAAAGACACGCGCTGCGTGGTGATTTGCGCCAAGGGAAGCCGCGCATCGAATGCGGCGAAACAGCTCGCTGCGGCAGGCATGACCAATCTTCAGGTGCTTGACGGCGGCATCACGGCCTGGGAGTCCGCCGGATTACCGGTGCAAAGCAATGGGAAGCGAGTCATGGCACTTGACCGACAGGTGCGCATTGCCATCGGCGTGCTGGTTTTGATTGGGTTCAGCCTTGGGCATTGGGTTAATGCCAATGGGTTCTGGCTGTGCGCGTTCATGGGCGCGGGCCTGATTTTTTCAGGTGTCACGGATTTCTGCGGACTCGGGTTGATCCTTGCCAAAGCACCGTGGAATCGAGGATCGACGTGCGGCTGTGGGTCGAAGGCGTAGATTATAATTTCTTCGCGAGATTATTTGGCGGGGTTATGAGTTCAGGGATAAATCCTGTGCCCGAACTGTTTGACATAACTTGACCCATTATCTCCATCGATACCCGCCATGAAAAAATACAACGTCGGCATTATCGGATACGGCTGGGTCGCGGGCGCCCATATCGAGGCGATCAACAAGACGCCGCACGCGCAGGTGACGGCGGTTTATTCCTCCCGCAAGCTGAACGAGGCGGAACTGAGCGCGAAGCACGGCGGAAAGATCAAGTGCTACACGGATTACGATAAGTTCCTCGAGAGCGACATTCACGTGGCGGACATCTGCTCCATGCCCACGCAGCACGCGCAACAGGCCATCGCTGCGGCAAACGCGGGCAAACACATCATTTTGGAGAAGCCGATGGCGATGAGCTTGCAGGACTGCCGCGACATTGTGAAGGCTGCGGAGAAGAATAAGGTGCGGGGCTGCGTGTGTTTTGAGTGCCGGTTCAGCGGGCAGTTTCTCGCGACGAAGGCACTGGTCGATGAAGGAATGCTGGGCGATCTGCACTATGCGGAGGTGGATTATTATCACGGCATCGGGCCGTGGTATGGACAGTTCCGCTGGAACACCGGCAAGGCCGATGGTGGCTCTGCATTGCTGACGGCAGGCTGTCACGCTCTGGACGCCCTTCTGCTCTTCATGGGCAAGGACGTGGTGAGCGTGAGCAGTTTCTCAACAAAGTCGAAGAGCAAGATTTTCCGCCCCTATCAGTATGACACCAGCAGCGTGACCATTTTGAACTTCAAGGGCGGCAAGGTGGGCAAGTGCGCGTCCATCGTGGACTGCCTCCAGCCATACTACTTTCACACGCATCTCGTCGGCAGTCAGGGCAGCCTGCTCGATGACAAATTCCACTCGATGAAGCTCAAGACCGACAAGGGTGGCTGGTGTAAGTTGAACATGAAAATGCTCGACTCCGGCGACGTGAGCGATCATCCGTATCAGACGCAGTTCGAGGCGTTCTTCGAGGCACTGGACAAGGGCAAAAACATGCCGCTCACCAGCTTGCGTGAATCGCTGCGAACCTTTGAGGTGCTCTTCGCTGCGGACAAGAGTGCTGCGGAGGAAGGACGCGTGGTGAAGTTGAGCGAGCTTGCATAAAAAAGCCGCAACATCCAATGGGTGGTGCTGTTGGAACGTGTCGTGGGCTGCCAGCCCACGAAGTCTTCCTTCAAGGATGCTTGGATGTTCGCTGGCTTTGCGTGGGCTGGCAGCCCACGACACCTGTTTTCAACAGACTGTTAGCCGCCTGCTTTCTTGAGCATCTCCTCAAGCTTCTTCGCAAAACCCGCCGCAGGGCTGGAGCCGACCTGCTGGCCGATTGACTTGCCGGTGGAATCAAGGAACTCGATGTGCGGAATGCCTTCGACTTTAAACTTTTTCATGTCAGCGGCGTTGGCATCTTCATCTGCATCGAGGTAGGCCCAGATAAATTTATCATGAAACGGTTTCACCTCCGCGCTGGGGTAAACCTGCTTTTTCATCTGCTGGCAGGGGCCGCACCACACGGCGGAGAAGATGGCTATGACCGGTTTCTTCGCTGCTTTGGCTTTTGTTAGCGCGTCGGCCAGTTTGTGTTCGAAGGGCGGGCTGCCCTGGGGAAATTCTCCAGCGAATGTGGTGGAGGCCGCGATGAATGCGATGGAGAGAAATGCGATAAGTTTTTTCATGATGTTTTATTATTGAGTCGGATTTTAACTATGCGGCGGAAACGGAAACGGTCACGGGCGATTATTTTGTTTTGTCGAAACTCTGAACGGTGAATTCCTTGGCGTGCTCGCCTAGCGCCTTAACGACGTCTTCCTTGGTCAGCGCATTCGTGGCTGCGGCAAAGCTGACGATTTGCAACCCGGCCCTTTCGCCTTTGGCAAAATTCACCTCAGTAACTCCGGGAACAGTTTTCATCGCCGCCGTGACCTTGGCTTTGCAGGCCTGGCAGACGATGCCAGTGACGGTGGCCGAGTATTTGGTCTTCGCGCCATCTTCAGCCCGCAGGGGCAGGCAGAGGGCGGTCAGAACCAGAAGAAGTAAAAAGCGCATGAGATCAGGAGGGACAAACCACAGCCATTAATCCGGGTGGTGAAAATTTCACCACCCGGGATGACAGAGTTGATGCTTTATTTCTCGGTTTTCTCGCCGGCCTTGACCCAGCCGGAGATACCTGCGGACATGTGTTTAACATTGGTGTAGCCGATCTCCTTGGCCGCGTTGGCCGCGCGGGTGTAGGCGTTGCAGGCTGGGCCGCCGCAATAGGCGATGACTAGTGTGCTCTTGTCAGCAGGCAGCTTGGTAGCGAGATCCTTGGAGACCTCTGCGAAATCCAGCGCGCCGGGAACATGTCCCTTTTTGTAAGACTGGGCACCATTTACATCGATGATGATGGCCTTGCCTGCGGCGATTTCTTTTTTCACTTCAGGAATGGTAATGTCCGGGAATTCACCGGCAAAGGCGGGCGCGGAAACAAAGACGGTCAGGGCGAGGAAGCAGAGCAGTTTTTTTATGTTCATTTTTGGTTTGGTATTTTGATTTTGGACACTTCTAAGACGGCGGCGAAGCGGCAATTGTTCACTAAAAATAAACAAATCCATCCGCGCCAGCATTCAATACGGTTGTGACGGAAGAAAGTTGCAACTCTGCATACACGATTACTCTCACCCACGTCAAGATTTGCAAAAAACTCAGGCTCTGCCCATTAATGGGTGCCTAAAGCCGCTCCCGGCATACTTGCGCACATCATCAACCATGAAAAACCATCCCACAATCCTGAAGACGCTCACCCTGATCCTGTCAGTCGGCCTGCACATCGCTCCCGCGGCGCAGCCCGGCGGAACATTGCCCACAATCACCGCTACCGCGCCGGTCAGCAGCCTGGCTGAAGATGCCGCCTCCGGCCCCTACAACCAGCCGGAGTGGACGGAGCACCGGCGCTTTCCCACCACCCGCGTTTATATCCAAAAAGAACCATGGGAAGTCGGCCTGGAACAATGGTATCGCGTCCGCACTTACGACGACAAGGCGACGGCGCATCGCTTCACGGAGGAACTGGAGATCGGCCTCCCGCATCGCTTCCAGCTCGACCTCTATTGGAACTGGGCGCACGACGGTGATGGCACGCACCATAATGATTTCGCGGTCGAAGTGCGTCATGCGCTCGCCGACTGGGGAAAAATCTGGGGCAACCCCACGCTCTATCTCGAATACGCCTTCGTGAATCCTGACCTCGGCGGTGACGTGCTCGAGGCCAAAGTTTTGTTCGGCGATGATTTCGGCAAGGGCTGGCACTGGGGACTGAACTTCATCTTTGAAAGCGAACTCAGTCACGAGCGTGCCCGTGAAGTCGCCATCAGCGGCGGTCTGAGCCGCACGATCATCGACGGTGTATTGAGCGCCGGCATCGAAATGCAATGGAAGCACGAGACGGTGGCCGGGGATCGCGGCAATCCTGAAATCCAGTTTGAAATCGGACCTTCCATCCAGTGGCGTCTGTCCAAGAACACCCATCTCAATGTGGTCGCGCTCGCAGGCACGACGGGCCAGGGGCCGAGCTTCGAGGGCTTCGTGGTCTTTGGATTCGATTTCGGCGGCGGCGAAAGCAAAAAGGGTTACACTCCCGTCTCGACAGGCTTGCGCCCCTGAGCGCGGCCCGTATTTTATGAAGATCGATCTGCTCGCCAGCATCACTATTTCCATTGCCGTGCATGTGGGCGCGGCAGTGGTGGTCGGTGGCTGGCTTGAGAAGATGCCTCCGGGAGCCCCAGCCTCAACGCCGGGAATCGAGGAGGTGATTATTGAATTCAGCGCCGGAGATGAAACCGCCGTCGATGATTCAACCGTGACTGCGGCTCCGGCGCAAGAGCAGCCGCAAATCGCAACCGCGCCTCCGGAAAAATCTGAGGAAGCTCCTCCTGCGCCCGCCATTGTGGAAGCGCCCAAAACCGTCGGCCCGGCCCAGGAAGCGATTGGATTGCCAAAGACTGCCGAGATTGCTCCATTACGAGACACGCCAAAAAAACAAACGGGAAACCCCGCGATAAAATCCCGCGGCATCGCATCAAGAACCTCCTCCGGCGGCGGAACCACGACGGCGGAATATCGCGCCCGCGCCTCGCTTTCCTATCCTGCCTCCGCATTGCGGGACCGGGCGCAGGGGCGCGTGGTGTTGCTGGTAGATGTGGACGAAAACGGGAGGGCCGCTTCTGTCATTCTGAAGGAATCCAGCGGTCGCGCCGATCTTGACCATGCCGCCATGAATTGCGCCCGGCAGAGCACTTATGAGCCGTATCGCAGCAACGGTGTCGCGCAGTTCAGCCGCGTTGAAGCACCGTTCGAGTTCAAGGCTTCGCGCCGGTAGCAAGCGCGTCCGGTTCTTGCGGTGTGAGGTGCCGTTACATTTTCCTTACAATCTCCTCACAAGCCGCTGACTCAATTTTCCAAATACCGCCGTGAATGACCGTAGTGCGCAACCCTGCGCGTAACCCCAAACTCAAATCATCCGGCTTATGAAAACAAAACGATCCTTCATCACCCTGCTCGCTTCCGTCACCCTGACGGCGGCGGCATTTGCGGCATCTTCGCCCGTCGAGGTTCGCGTGAACCTCGCGCATCCGAAAATCCCCGCCGATAAAAAATTCACTTCCTATCTCAAGGTCGGCCTTACCGGCCTCAAGCAGGACGAGCATAAACCCCAACGACCACCGGTGAATGTCGCCATCGTGCTCGATCGCTCCGGCTCCATGGGCGGATCAAAGCTGGAGAATGCGAAGCAGGCGGCGAAAGAAGCTCTCGCGCGACTCGGTGGTGATGACGTGGTCAGTGTCATCACTTTTGAGAGCGAAGTGCAGGTCATCGTTCCCGCCACCAAGCTCAACGACCGCGACCGCGTGATGCGCGCCATTGATGAAATTCGCACGGGCGGCAGCACTGCCATCTTCGCTGGTGTGAGCAAGGGCGCGGAGGAATTGCGCAAATTCAAAGATCCAAAACAGATCAGCCGCATGGTGCTCCTGTCCGATGGACTCGCCAACGTCGGCCCCTCATCGCCCGAAGAACTCGGCCGCCTTGGCGCCTCGCTCGCAAAAGAAGGCATCACCGTGACTACGCTCGGGCTTGGCTTGGATTACAATGAACGCCTCATGTCCAAACTCGCGCAGATGAGCGATGGCAATCATGCTTTCATTAAAGATCCGAAAGAACTCGCCAGCGTGTTCCAGGAGGAGTTTGGCGACATCCTGTCAGTGGTTGCGCAAGACCTCCGCGTCATCATTCAATGCGCCGAAGGCGTGCGCCCGGTGCGGGTGCTCGGACGTGAGGCCGACATCCGCGGCGAGCGCGTGGAAGTGACCATGAACCAGCTCCGCGCCGGTCAGGAAAAATACGCGCTACTCGAAGTCGAACTTCCGGCGGGCAAAGCAGACACCGACCAGATCGTTGCCGACATCGAGGCCAACTACCGTATCAACGACAGCAAAGAATCCAGCAAGATGGCCAGCCGCAGCGTGGCCCGCCGCACTTCTCTCATGAGTGATGTCACCGCTAGCATGGACAAGAACATCCTTGTCGAAGTGGAAAAACAAATTGGCATCGACAAGGAACAGCTTGCCGTGAAGCTCAGCGACGAAGGACGGAAAGATGAAGCAGAAAAAATCCTCATCAGCAACGGTGTCCGCCTCGAGGCTCAGGCCAAAGCATACGATGCTCCAGCGCTCAAGGAAATGGCGGACAAACAAACTTCCGTGAACACCGCGCAGCGCGAAGGCGGGGCCAACTGGGAAAATGAGAAAAAATTACGCGTTCAGGATTACAACATCATCAGAACCCAGAACATGGCTAAATAAGACGCCGATCAGCTCCGGCAAACGCCTCATCATAGTGACTCAACTCTTGCGCCCCATCCTTTTCCTCCTCGCCGTGGTCGTGCTGCCACTGGTGCTGCTGGGCTGGCTGGGGCGCATGATGTGGCGGGATCAAAAGACTGCTTGGGAAGCCCAATGGCGATCATCGCTGCAACACGATCTGCAAGTCAGCGACCAGCAGCTCGCGGGTGAGATGGAGCGCATGTCCACCCAGCTTGATGCGTTGCTCACAAACACTCAATCAACAGACGCCGCGTTGATTGAAATAGTCTCCATGCATCCGCTGGTGCGCCACGCCTTTAGATTGGATGCAAAAGGCATGATGGCTTTCCCGTCAGTCGGGCATCAGGATCAGTTATCCTTGATGGACATGGAATTTCTTCAGCGCACCGCGCCCGTCTGGAACACCGGGCTTCCGCTTGGTAGAGGCATAGTGGCCGAGGACGTCATACTCAAATCCAAACCGCTGCCCGCCAACGGTTGGCATACCTGGTTTTATGCGGACGGCCCGCAATGGCTATATTGGAAGCGGCTCGCCGACGGCACCACGCTTGGCGTTGAGCTGGAGCGCGCCGCATTCTTTGCCGCACTGATCGCGCGCACAGATAACAGCAAGGCATGTGCACACGGTTCAAGGCTCCGGCTCACTGCCGCTGATGGAACCGTGTTGCATCAATGGGGCGCATTCGAACCGCCCGCCTTGCGCCGACCCGTGATGACGCTCGTCGCCAGCGCGCCCTTGCAGCATTGGCGCTGGGAATTGTTCCTCGCGGATACGGGTCATGGCCGCCCACCGAAGCTGCCCTTCATTCTCGCGGGCACAGGTGTGGCCACGTTGATCGGGTCCATCGGTCTGCTCATCTTCATGACCTGGCGGCGCGATTTGCGCGTGGCGGCGCAGCGCGTCAGTTTTGTCAATCAAGTATCCCATGAGTTAAAAACTCCGCTGACCAACATCCGGCTTTACACCGATCTCGCACGTGATGCTGCGGAGCGCGGCGAGCCGCAGGCGGCACAACATCTCTCGGTGGTTCAGGAAGAAACGGGACGCCTCAGCCGTCTCATCCACAACGTCCTCACCTTCGCCCGCCAGGAACGCCATGGCTTGCAAGTCCATCTCGTGCGCGGTGATCTTTGCGCGCTCGTGCGGCGCGTGGCGTCGCACTGGCGTGCGTTGCTCGAGCGCAAACAGATCGTCTTGCAGACAAGCGGAGAAGAAAATTGTGACGCGTTCTTCGATGCTGACGCCATGGAACAGGTGCTCGGCAATCTGCTGTCTAACATCGAGAAATATGCAGTCGGAGCGCGCCATGCCGAACTGTCCGTTGGCACCAGAGATGGCTTCGTGGAAGTGCGCGTGCATGATGATGGCGCGGGCATTCCGCGCTCGGTCGCCCGTCGCGTGTTCGAGCCGTTCTACCGCGTGCGCTCGGATGTGACCGAGGGCGCCGCCGGCACCGGTCTCGGGTTGAGCATCGCCCGCGCACTCGCGGAGGCGCAGGGTGGAACGTTGAAACTGGAACCGGTGGAGCGCGGAACCTTGTTCGTGCTTCGAATCCCCGCTAAAAACCATCAGCCCGTCTGATTCATCATGCGCATTCTCATTGCCGAAGACGACACCCATACCCGCGAAGCGTTGCGCCTGATTCTCACGAGCGAGGGCCACAACGTCATTGCCACCGCCAATGGAGCCGAGGCCATGACCGCGTTCCGCAGTGAAAAACCGGACTTTGTTTGTCTCGACATCATGATGCCTGAACTCAGCGGCTACGATGTCTGCCGCGCCATCCGTCGCCTTGACGAGCGCGTGCCGGTGCTTTTTCTCAGTGCCAAATCAGAGGAAGTGGATCGTGTGCTTGGGCTGGAACTCGGCGCGGATGATTTTCTTGGAAAACCCTTTGGTGTTCGCGAGTTCATCGCGCGCATTCAGGCCATCGCCCGTCGCGCCGGCCTCCTGCAAGCGCAGGCGGAGTCTGCTGGTGTTTTTCAAATGGGGGACCTGCGCTTGGTCCCATCGGAGCTCCGCGCTTATCGCGGAGAACAGGCCATTCCAATTAATCTGCGAGAACTGCGCGTGCTCCAGGTGTTTCACGAACGCAAAGGGCGCGTCGTGGACCGGAACACCCTCTGCGACGAAGCCTGGGACGCCGACTACTTCCCCAGCAGCCGCGCGCTCGACCAATGCATTTCCCAGTTGCGCAAAAAGATTGAACTTGATCACACTTCGCCCAAAATTATCCAGACCGTGCACGGCGCTGGCTATCGGTATGAGTGACCGGCTGGCTTCTGATTTTCAGTAATTGAAGAGTTCGCGCGTGGCTAATTTTTTCTCGATCCCGCGTTTTTTTAGCGCATCATTCAGCACCCACGTGATGCGAAGTTTCATTTTTGAGGTGAGCCTGCGTCCTTTGCGGGCGCGCTGCACCGCCTTGTGACTGAGATCGACCGGGCGCAGTTCCACGAGGGCGTGATTGTCCAGTCCGTGTTCATTCATGAACGCATCCAGCGGCTGTGTGCCGAGATTACGTTCTTTGCTGTGGTCTGCGTTTCCAACATCACTTTCGCTCATGAATTTGTATCGCCCGTCTTTACTTTTGCTGCATTGAGATTTTCAAAAAAATCGTTGGCCTGCCGGGCGGCTTCTATTTTTTGTTCGGGTGACATCTCTCCACTGATGGTGGGAATTATTTTTTGGGCGGCCTGACATCCGTTGGCGGCGGACATGGTCAGCCAGCCATGAGCCTGCACCAGGTCTTTGGCGATGCCTTTTCCACGATAATAACTCATGCCCAGCCGGTATTGGGCATTGGGCGCGCCCTGCTCCGCTGCCCTGCGAAGCCATGTCACGGCTTCCTGTTGATTTTTGGCAACTCCACGTCCCTCGGCATATCGGATGCCCAGGTCTTCCTGAGCTGAGGCATCCCCACTTTGGGCGGCTGCCATGATGGATTTGGGATCGCCCTCTTGTTTTCTCAGGACTTCCATGACCCTTTTTTCCTCCCTGACGCGCGGACTTTCTTCATCGTCCGAACACCCCGTAAAAAAACAAACCAGCATAGCCGACAAAGCGAGGCGCAAGTTCATGTGATAAATTTGCGCAGTGCACGATTTTTACAAGCTATTATTTTACGACACAAAACCATATGTGCGATTAACGCATACCGCCGAAAAACACCCGCACGGATTCTGTGACGCCATATGCCGCCTCTTGCGTGCTGAGATCGTCGGTGTTGATTTTGATGTCGCAGACCTGTTCATACAACGGTGACCGTTCTTCAGCGAGGGCGCGGAGTTTCGCCGCCGGGTCAGGCTCGCGAAGCAAGGGGCGATCATGACCGTAAGCGGTGCGCTGCTGCAGCACGCGGGTGTCTGCGGAGAGCCAGACAACGCAGCCAAGCTGCTTGAGGATGGGAAGATTGACCGGCTGCGTCACAATCCCGCCGCCAGTGGCGATGACATGGCACTGGCGACCAACGAGTGATTGCAGGGCTGCGGTCTCGCGCTGACGGAAGCCGGCTTCACCTTCGCTGGCGAAGATTTCCGGGATGCTTTTTCCGGCAGCCTCGATGATGAGGTGGTCAGTATCGACGAAAACAAAGTCAAGACTCTGGGCCACCATGCGTCCCAACGTGGACTTTCCTGATCCCATCAAGCCGATGAGCACGAGATTCAAAGCTTGGGCGGGTTCGCGCGATGCAGTGGGCGGTTTTTCAATCATGTCGAGAATGGAAGGAACGAGAGCGGCATCGTGTTCCACCGCATCAAAGTAGCTCGCATAAAGCGGTGTCCACCCCGAGGCGCGGAGTTTTGCATCTGACACGCGCTTGCTGGTCCAGGCCCGTTTGCGCTCGATCTTTGGCGCGGCAACCGGCGGCATGGGTTTGTGAAATCGCCCAACGAGTTTGGCATAGCATTCGCGCTGGGTCAGTGGTGTGTCGTCTGTGACGTTGAAGATGCCTGTCTGTCCATGAAGCGCGAGATGCACGAGGCCACGCGCGGCGTCCTCGCGATGTATCTGGTTCAGCCAGCGTCCCTCGCCGTCATTGCTCTCGATGACGGCGCTGCCCTCAAGAAAATTTTTCAGCACAAATGACCGGCCCGGTCCGTAAATGCCGGCCAGCCGGGCCACACAACCTTGATGCTCAAGCACGATGTCTTCCGTTTCCCGGAGTATCCGACTGGTCTCGCGATCCGGCGTGGAATCGCTTTCCTCCGTGACCCATGAGCCGTCCGTTTGCGGATAGACACTGGTGCTGCTGGTGAAGATCATGCGCGCGGCGGGAAACACATTTTGCAAATGGCGGCATCCGTTGAGATAGACTGAGCGATAGCTCTCCGCGCCGCCCCGGTTCGATGACGCGCAGTGAATGATTACCTTGGGAGGCACAATTATTTTCCCCATCAAACCGCTCACTGAAAATTCGTCACCGACATCACAGGCATGAATTGCGTAAGGCTTGGCCTGAGACAGTCGTAAAGCCGAATCCTCGGAGTGCGTGGCCCCGGCAACATCATGTCCCGCATCATGCAACAGATCAGCCACGCGTTCACCGACGTAGCCGCAGCCAATGATCAGGATCGTCATGGCGCGGCGCGGCGCTCGCGCTTGCAGTAATCCACGATTCCGTTCACCACACCGCGCGCATAATCTTCCAGCGGGCTGCTCACGAGATGCCCGTCCATCAAGGTGCGCCCCACGAAGTGTCCCAAGAGAAGGCGTTTGTAAGTCTCCTCATGATTCATCACATAAGGCTCAAGATAGATCACGGGGCATTGATAGAGCCGGTTCGCGAGAAGATTGCGCGCATAGACATAGGGGCTGGCGGAAACGCGGCGGGCGTTCTTGGTCATGTAAAGATAAGGCGGCAGGCCGGTGGCAGTGGCCATGGCGGGCGCGATGACGTCGGCCATGCGCCGCTCCTCCTCATGCACGCGATGAAACAGCCGCCGGAACATTTCAAAGCGCACATCATCGAACTGCATTTCATCCGGGGCATAGCAGCCGTTGATGAGCAGATGAAAATGATTGTGCAGCACAAATGCAGGCCGTCCGGCATCACCCCAGGCCTCCGCGTTCAGATGCAGGCAGAAGACCATATCCGGGCGCAGTTCCTCGTTCACGCGGCGGGCGCGGGCGCGGATTTCACTGACGCGATAGAAAAGCTTCTCCGCCTGCCATTGCACGGTGATTATTTTCGGGTCGCCTTCGACGCCACCGTATGTTTCCTTCGGATTTAAAATGCCGGCGTCGGCCAGCACTTCACGCGCCGCATCTTTGTAGTCGTCCGGTTTGGCCGTGGTGACGGGAGCTTCTGAGCTTCGCACCAGACTGACGCGGGCACCGAGAGCTTCCAGCCGAGGCTGCAGAACTTGTGCGACCTTCAGCACCAGCGATCCCTCGACAACGGCTTCACCTGACTTCATGCTCAGCCAGCGTTCCTCCATTTTGGAATATCCTCCGCCGATGTGACCGGGATCAAGGGCGATGTGCAGTCCGGTCAACGGCGGTTCACCCGGCTTCAACGGAGCCAGTTCACGCACACTATGCCAGTAGTGCGTGAGAGGAACGTCTTCAGCATGGGGGTTGCGAAAAGCAATGACCGCCGGGGCTTGGCCGGGTGTGGTTTCGATCAATACTTTATCCCCTTCAATCTTCCATGGACGGGCCGCACTGGACTCATCGGAATAAATATTCGTCATGGCGGCTTCAAATTCCTCACGTCCAACGACGCCTGACAATGCCTCCAGTTGTTTCCAGTCGGGCTTCTTTGCGAGCGCGGAGAGCTTGGACTTGTTGCCCGCCAACTGTGACGCTGGAGCAAGTTCGGCCTTGTGAGGGTCACTTCCATCCACAGCGGGAGGATGGGCGTGCGTGAACAGCGCGGGCGACAGCACGAGAAGGGCAAGACGGCGGATCAACCCGAGGAACATGGGCGGAGGCTATACTTGATTATGCCGAAATTCATCCTCTAAGTGCGCAGCAATGAATCTCGAAAACGACGCCACTTCCTCAAACACCATCCGCATTCTCTTTCTGGGGGATGTTATGGGCGAGCCGGGGCGCAAGGCCGTGGCCGCCCTGCTGCCCGTTTTGAAAGAAGAACTTGCTGTGGATTTCATCATCGTGAACGGCGAGAACAGCGCCGGTGGGCGCGGCATCACTCCGAAGATTGCCATCAGCCTCATGCGCGCGGGCGCGGCGGTCATCACCACAGGCGATCACGTCTGGGATCAGAAGGACATCATGCCTTTCTTCGCGGAAGAGCCGCGCTTGCTGCGGCCATTGAATTATCCCGAGGGCACGCCGGGCAAGGGCTGGGTGATATTAGAAACCAAGAAAGGCAAGGTCGGCGTCATCAACCTTCAAGGTCGCACCTTCATGAAAATGCTGCTCAACAATCCCTTCGAGGTCGTCGGCGCGGCAGTCGATGAAATCCGGAAAGAAACCAACGTCATGTTCATCGACATGCACGCCGAGACTACCAGCGAGAAAACCGCGCTGGCCTGGTTCCTTGATGGTCGAGTCTCCGCCATCGTCGGCACCCACACCCACGTGCAGACGGCTGATGAACGCATTCTTCCAAACGGCACCGCCTTCCTCTGCGACGCCGGCATGTGCGGCCCGCTGCACTCTGTCATCGGCATGGATGTGGATGCCGCGCTGCACCGCCTCCTGACCTTGCTGCCGGGCAAACATTATGTCGCGCAGGGGCCGGTGCAGGTTTGCGGCGCGTGGGTGGATGTGGATGTCGCCACTGGCCGGGCCATTAAAATTGAACGCGTGCAACGCATTTGGAGCGAGGAAGAAAAAGACAGCGCCGCCTGATCCGTGCCGGGGCGAGGTCCCCCGATTTTCAGTGCAAGGACACGGCATGTCATGGCTTCCCACCGCCAAAGGAAAAGCTGGAAGGATGTGAGCTTGGCGTGTAAGATGCCTTAAACATGTCTCGCATCACCATCCATCCTGACATCTGCAACGGCCAGCCAGTCGTTGAGAGCACCCGCATCACGGTTCAGACGGTGCTGGAGTTTCTCGGTGCAGGAGACAGCATTGAGGATGTGCTGGAGGAATACCCTGCTCTGACCGAAGATGACGTGCGGGCGTGCATCGCCTATGGATCGCGGCTGGCGGGCAACCACTTCCAGATGGAGGCGGTAGCATGAAGGGTTTTCTCTTCGACCAGAACCTGCCTTCCAGAATCTCTTTTCAAACTTCGCTCCCCGTCCATCACGTCAGCGAGATCGGCCCGAACCCGACTGACACCGAAGTTTGGAATCATGGCCGGAAACATGAATTGGTGCTCGTCTCGAAGGACGCCGACTTCTTCCACCGCATCATCTCCTCGCAGCCACCACCGTGGATCGTGCATCTGAAGATCGGCAACATGCGCCGCGCGGATTTTCATCGCTTCCTTGCCGGTGTCTGGCCGAAGATCGAAACCTTGATCAAGAATCACAAGCTCATCGCCGTTTACCAAGACCGCATCGAAGCCATTTCTTGAACAAATTCACGGGGGCCTCTATTCGAATCCCGCCCTGGCAAAACTTGTCGGCACAACAGCCATCGACTATCTCCCTCTGGCCTTCACCTGCGCACCGAGCTTCAGGATGGAAAGTGTGGCGGCCATTTGCGCCAGCCCCTCGGCCTCTTTTTTTTCCACCGCTGTCAGTGCACCCTTGCGCCCTTGCTCATCAAGCAGGAAGTGCAGCCGGTCATCCAGTGCCTTCGGAAAACGCAGCCGCGCCAATTTGGCGGGCATTGGCACGGTGAGTTGAACAGTTTGATTCATGATGGGCCAGCTTAACTCATTGCCACGGCAGGGGCAACGGTTTCATTGAACCAAGCCGGTTGCCCTTGCCGCCGTCAACTCCGGCATGGCCGACTTCGAAGATGCCCTGCAAGTCGCCGCCACCATCGCCTGTGCTGCCGACATCATCCTCACCCGTAACACCGACGAATTCAAAGCCTCCACCCTGCCCGCAATGACTCCGGAAGAGTTTCTGGCGCGTCCAGCCTTCCAGGCATCTCCGAAAGCGAATAAAAGCTGAAAATGTGACAAGGCGAGGATCTCTGACAACTGCGCCGAATTGACCGCCAGTCGAGGGCAAAGTCAGGTCTTTGCGTGTGCTTCAAAATTTCCGAGCACTTCACCCATAATAACTGTGTGGGTCAATGTTTGATGCGTTAGATCAACTCCCGGTAAAAAATCCTCATCGAATCCGGAAAGCAAATCCTCGATGTCATTATGCTTCCAAACGCCGTCCTTCAGTAGGATCACTGTGCCGCTCACAGTGCCATTAACTAAGTAGTGAAGATCAATCGCAGCGGCTTCTTTGCCGTCCCTAATAGCAAGGAACCGCTCCGAGGATGAGGTTCGCAGGGTTCTCTTCCAGTCGAAAGACCCTCGACGAGCCCGGCAATGAGAAATACCGTGCGTAGCGCGACATTCGCTCCATAGTGAACGCCTTATGCCATTTAGCTCTCTGGGCCTTGATGCCCGTATTCTTCAAGCCATCGCCGATTCCGGTTACACCGAACCCACACCCATTCAGGCTGCCGCCATACCGCAAGTGCTCGCGGGACATGATCTGATCGGCATCGCGCAGACCGGCACGGGAAAGACTGCGGCCTTCACGCTGCCGATTCTCACACAACTCTCAAAGATCAGCGGTCAAGGTCCGCTGCGCGGCATCAAGTGCCTTATCCTGGCGCCCACACGGGAGCTGGTGGTGCAGATCGAGGAGAACGTCCTCGCCTACGCCCGGCACGCGCCGGTGCGCATCACAAAAATTTTCGGCGGCGTCAGCGAGCGTCCGCAGATCGATGCGCTGCGACGCGGTGCGGACATTGTCATCGCCACGCCCGGACGCCTGCTCGATTTGATGAGCCAGCGTCACGCGAATTTCAATTCGCTGGAGTTTCTCGTTCTCGATGAAGCCGACCGGATGCTCGACATGGGCTTCCTGCCGGACATCCGCCGCATCGTGAAGGCGCTGCCGCGCAAACGGCAGACGCTGATGTTCTCGGCCACGCTCTCGAAAGAGATCGAAGCCCTGACGCATGAGTTCCAGCACGAACCGAAAATCGTTCAGATCGGCAAGCGCTCCAATCCCGCAGATACCGTCACGCAACTCGTTTACGAAGTGCCGAAGCATCTCAAGAACCCGCTGCTGCTGCATCTGCTCGTCGATCCCGCGTTCAACATGGTGCTGGTGTTTGCCAAGATGAAACACGGCGCGGATCGCATCGCCAAGTATCTGGAAAAGTATGGCGTGAAGACCGCGACGCTGCACTCCAATCGCTCGCAAAATCAGCGACTGCGCGCGCTCCAGGATTTCAAGAGCGGCGCGGTGCGCGTGCTCGTGGCCACGGACATCGCCGCGCGCGGCATTGATGTGGACGGCATCTCGCATGTCGTGAACTTCGACTTCCCCATGCACGCGGAGGACTACGTTCACCGCATTGGCCGCACCGGTCGCGCACAGGCCATTGGCGATGCCATCAGCTTTGTGAGCGGTGATGATCAGGGCGCGTTGCGCAGCCTGGAAAGGTTTATCGGCCGCGGCTTGGTGCGCAAACGCGCCGAAGGTTTTGATTACACCGCCAAAGCACCACCGCCGAGCGAGGACGACCAGCGCGAACGGCGCTTCCAGCCACGCGGCGGTGGCGGTCAGCAGCAGGGAAGATCATCACGCGGCGGCGATTCCCGCGATGGTCGGCGCAGCGGCGGGCCTCCGAGGGGATATCGTTGAACGCGGGTTCCGCTTACCGCCTGCGCTTGCCTTTGCGGCCAAACATGATGGCCTTGGCGCGGTCTTCGTTGTCGAGAACCGTCGTGAATTTGTAGGCGAAATTGTCGAGCTTTTTGCGCTCGATGGTCTGGCCGATCAATCGCTCAATGGACTGGACGTAGGGGATTTCTTCAGCTGAGAAGAGCGTGAAGGCATCGCCCTCCTGCTTGGCGCGCCCGGTGCGGCCAATGCGGTGAACGTAGTCTTCACTGTGCTCGGGCACCATGTAGTTGATGACGTGGGTGACACCGCTGATGTCGAGTCCGCGCGCGGCGACATCGGTGGCGACGATGACTTCCACCTTTCCATCGCGGAAGTCTTGCAGCGCTTTTTCGCGGTCGCGCTGGGCAATGTCGCCGTGCATGACGGCGGCTTTGTGTTCGCCATCATTGCGGATGGAGGCAAAGAGGCGGTCGGCGTCCATCTTGGTGCGGGTGAAGATCATCACACTGTGGAAGTCCGTGCGGCGGAGCAGTTCCAGCAGCAATTCCTCGCGTTGATCGCGCGCGACGGGATAGAGATAATGGCTGACGGTTTCCGCTGGCGAAAAGCGGATGCCCACCTCGACGGTTGCGGGTTCGCGCAGCGCCCACTCGGCCAGCCCCTTGATCTGCGGCGGCATGGTGGCGGAGAAGAAAAGGGTCTGGCGCGAGCGCGGAGTTTTTTCCACGATGCGGCGCACATCCGGCAGGAAGCCCATGTCGAGCATCCGGTCCACTTCATCGAGGATGAGGATCTCAATGGAGTCGAGCGAGACGGTGCCGTCCTGCATGAAATCGAGAAGACGACCCGGTGTGGCGACGACGATGTCCACGCCTTTTTCCAAGCCATCGCGCTGCGTGCCGTAGCCGACGCCGCCGTGAACGAGCAAGGTGCGCAGGCCGGTGTGTTTGCCGTATTTTTCAAAGGCCTCGACAACTTGCGCCGCGAGTTCGCGCGTGGGTTCCAAGATCAAGCAGCGCAGTTTTCCAGGAGCGGCGAGACGGGTGAGTGCAGGCATTCCGAAAGCTGCGGTCTTGCCGGTTCCGGTTTGCGAAGCACCGATGAGATCGCCACCACCGAGCACGATAGGCGCGGCCTTGGCCTGGATTTCGGTTGGCGTGGCAAAGCCCATGTCACGCACTCCGGCGAGAACGGCGGGGGAAAAACCCAGCACCTCAAAGGCCTCGGGATAGGGGCCGGGCGGAACTTCAGGCGGAAGTGGTGGTGGCACGGGCGCGTGGCGCGTGGTCGGACGTCGAGGTTCATCGTGCTCTTCACGGCGGGGGCCGCGCTCACGGCCACGTCCGCCACCGCCGCCACGAGGCGGGCGGCCTTGATCGCCTCTGGCGGGGCGTTCGTTGCGATGGGAAGATTCGGGCCGTCTTTCCCTGGGCTGCGGCTTGCGCTCGGTGCGAGGTTTTTCTTCATGCGGCGCGGCTTGCTTCTTGGCCACAGTCTTGGCCGCGTGCAGCTTTTCAGGATGCTTCTCGTGCGCTGGCTCAACAGCTTTTTTCTTGCCACCTCCGACCATTCTTTTGAGGCCTGCTCCAATGCGATGGAGGATGGATTTTTTTGGTTCGGTGGATTTGCGCGATTGCGTCACTTGGGATTACAGTCTGAAGGTTGGTAGCTCAAAGTTGACCTATGCTCCAGACAAGGGCCGAGCGCAACCGTTGAGCGATAATCCCTGGGAAGGGTGTGGAATGTCGAAGCTGGAGATTCAGCTTCGGGCGATGAGCATCGACCTTATTTTCTCCGGCGTCTCTTCATCAAGGTAACCATGCCGGTGATTGCGGCCAGCAAAGCACCGGATGGCTCGGGAACGGGAACGGGGATATTGCCCATGACGCCGAAGGTGCTGTTGTGGTTGATGACCGCCCAGACTTCTGAATTGATGGTGTCCACTCCGTAATAACCGAGGATGAAATCCAAATTGGCATCGTAAGCACCGCTGACAAATAACGGGGTGCTGTTACCGCTATTGCCTAGCACGGAATTTTTCCATGTATTGTCGTTCGGGTCCAGCCAGCCGAGATAGGCCTGATTTTCGCTGCCAAAAAGGGCGATGGCTGTGGCTTTGTCGTAGGTCATGCGAAGGACAATGGTGTCTGGCGCGGTTCCTTCGAGATGCAGCACGTCGCTGGCAAGTCCGGGAATGATGCTGCTGAATGATTGAATAACAATTTGATTGGAACCGGCTGCTCCTCCGAGCTTGACACCTGTGCCCATGCCGGCATTGCTGCTGGTTCCACCAATGGCACTATAATCCACGCCATAGACTACTCTGGCGGTGATCGCCGAGCCGGTGTTGGTGACATAGGGCGTGATCGGGGAGAGCATAACCGCATGGGTCTGACCACTGGCTACCGTCGCGGTGGCAACGATCTGTCCCCAGTCATTGATGGAGGTGCCGACATCGCTCAGGGAAATGTTGCTGACGCCGGTGACGATGGTGTAAAGATCGTGCATTTGGCCACCGGTGTAGATGAATGGGTGGGCATTGACGTCGTTGGCGATGTAGGAATAGCCGGTGATCTGGGCGGATTTATTAATGGAAAACCCCGCGCTGTAACTGCCGCCAAGCGTTCCTAAGTCAGTCATGGATCCGCTGGAAGATATGAATGCATGCGTGGCGGCGTTGTTCGCAGTATAAGAAAGCCCTGTCACCTGCCCGGATTCGTTGATGCCATTGCCTTCGCTGCGGTCACCGCCCAGGGTTCCCAGGCTGGTCATGACTCCGTTTTGATAAATAAACGCATGGGCGGTGGAGTCGCCTGTTGTGTTCGAGGTCCCGGCGATTTGTCCGGCCTGATTAATGCTGGATCCATAACTAAAGGTTCCGCCCAGTGTGCCCAGATCCTGCATGGAACCGTTCGAGTATAAAAAAGCGTGCCCGTTAGTACTGGCATCATCAGCCAGTCCTGTTGACTGACCAACGGCGTTTAGGGCAAAGCCTTTGCTGGTGGTGCCCCCCAAGGTGCCCATGTCCGTCATGACTCCGTTTTGATACACAAAGGCATGCAAGGCGGCATCATTGGCCACAGCGGAATAGCCCGTCACCTGTCCAGCGAGGTTGATCCCATAACCCTGGCTATATGTGCCACCGAGACTACCCAGATCGCTCATCGCGCCATTGGAATAGAGGAAGGCATGTTGGGAGTTATCGTTGGTCGTGTAGGAATATCCTGTCACCTGTCCGGCATTGTTAATCCCGTAGGCTTGGCTGAGGGAGCCGCCTAGTGTCCCGAGGTCGGTCACTTGATATTGAATGGTGGTTCCATGCAGACCAGCTGCTGCGAAACAAACCAGAAGAAACGTAGGGAAAACAGAGGAAAGCTTCATGGGAAATGTGGATTAATGCGCATTAGCTATTATTATATGGGAATTTTTATTAATTACAATATTTATTTTGATTTGCTCAAAACTCGAGTCTTCTCCAGATTGGTTACATGAAAAACTTTCTATTCCTTCTACTGACCCTTTCGTTCGTGTTAACGGGACGTTCCCTGGCTGAAATTCGCGAACAGTCTGTAGAATACACGGTGGGCGGAGTCGTCTGCGAGGGTTGGCGTGTGTTTGATGACTCGAAAGCTGGAAAACAACCCGCCGTGCTCATTGTCCACCAATGGACCGGACTGACCGATTACGAAAAGATGCGTGCCCGGATGCTCGCGGAACTGGGATACACGGTCTTTGCCGCTGACATTTACGGCAAGGGCATTCGTCCGCAGCCGCCGGCTGCCGGACAGGAGGCAGGCAAATACAAAAACGACCGGAAGCACTATTGCGAGCGTTTGAACGCAGGGCTGGCAGTGCTGCAAAAAGACGAACACACCGACCCGCAACGCCTCGCGGCCATCGGATACTGCTTCGGCGGCACCGGTGTGCTCGAACTTGCCCGCAGCGGGGCCAAGCTCAAGGGCGTGGTCAGCTTCCACGGAGGACTTGATTCCCCGACGCCCGAAGATGGCAAAAAGATCAAAGCGCGCGTGCTGGCGCTGCACGGTGCGGATGACCCCTTTGTTCCCGCGAAGGATATCGCTGCCTTTGAAAACGAAATGAAATCCGCCTCGGTTGATTACAAGCTCGTCAAATATCCCGGTGCCGTCCATGCGTTCACGCTCAAGATGGCGGGCAATGACAAGACCAAGGGCGCGGCTTACGACGCGGATGCGGATGCAAAGTCCTGGGAGGCGATGAAAAATTACCTCACGGAAATTTTCAAGTGAGCTCCGGACGGCGGCTCAATAATATCCCTTTTTCACCAGCGAGAGGCGGGCGCGGCTGACATCATTCTGGATTTTGCCGAGTTGCCATTTGTAGCCGCGGAGTTCCTCCGTCCTCTGGGGATGCTGCACCATGTAGCGATCAACGATGGCGTCCAGCCGACGGACTGATGCCTTGAGATCGTTGATCTTGTCCCAGTCATCTTTCGTGCCGCGATTTTCTGAGATTACCTGGCCTATTTCATTCGATGCGCGGCCCATGAAAGCCACGGCATTGGGCAGGGCGTCGATACCACCGGTCAATCCGCCATCGCCGGCAATACGGGGAACTTTGGGCATCAAGGCCTCCGGCTTTCTGGGCAGCACGGCCTGTGGCACATCAGGAAGGCCGCCTCCCTTGCCGTCAACCAGCGTGGGCGTGATGAAGATCATCAGGTTTTTGTGATTCTTTTCCTTGGAGTGGGTTTTGAAGAGATAGCCCAGCACCGGTATTTTGTTCAAGACCGGGATGCCCTGGTCGGTCACCTGTTCCTTGGCTTCATCCAGACCGCCAATGGCGACGGTGTATCCGTTGTCCACCTCGACGGGCGCACCGTAAACCCGCGAGGAGGCGACCGGATAAGGATTGCCCTGAATGACCGTGGTGCCGATGATGCTGGAGACGGTGATGGCAATGTTCATGCTGATTTTGTCTTCACTCATTTTCTTCGGGAGAATGTTAATGACGGTGCCGATGGGGAGATAGCTGACTGCCGAGGTCGTCGTGGAACCCCCGCTGAGACTGGACGAGGCCGAGCCTCCGAGGACAGGCTGGTTGATGACGCTGCGGAGAACAACCTCGCGATTGTTGGTGGTGACCATTCGAGGATAGGACACGGTTTTTGTCTGGGAGTCGGTCAGGAGCGCGCGCAATTTAAGGTTTACGTCCTGCACACTCAGCACGGCCTGGGTGGGCGTGAGGAAACTTCTCATGGCGTTGTTGAGAGTTTTTGACGTGGCACGATTCCAACTTTCCGAGACAGTTGACGCACTGTAATTCGGGTCGGTTGAAGGAATGGATGCTGTTCTGGAACTGGCCGAGGAACTGGATGAGGTGGCCGAGTCCGTGCCTGTTGGCGAGGTGATATGAGTATTGGCTCCATATCCGCTGTCGCCAAAGACACCTTTCCAATCCACGCCAAACTCCGATGACGGATCCCTGCTGGTCTCGAAGAATTTAACCTCCAATGCGATGAGGGCCTGGGGCTTGTCAGCGGCGGCCAGATAACCTTCCACCCACATGTGTTGCAAGCGAGTCGCGACCACATACAGGGTATTGGAATCTGACTTCCAGAGAATCTTCGCTTTGCGAACATTCCCATAAACATCGGTCGGCGCGCCGCTGCCGGAGCCTTCGCCGCCTGCCGTGCTGGTGATCGGAGTTGATGAGTAACCGCCACTCACCGAGTCCCCGGCCTCCAAGGGCAAATCGAGAATCGAGCGAATATCGTTGATCAGTTCGCTTTTCCCCTGGCGAAATTTTTCCGTGGCGCCTTGCAAATCCACCCCGCCGGCCTGAGCAGTGCCGGAACTCGCATTGTTATTACCTGACGTGCCGTATGACGAACTATTGGTTGACTGTCCGGAACTGGTGCCGCCGGATTCCCCGCCTCCGCCGGAGCTTTTGCTGACATGCTCGAACGCATTGTTCTTAATCTCATAAGATTTGCCGATCAATTCACGGTCATCTGACGGGCGAACATACCAAATTCCGCCATCAATGATAAGCGCCAGGCCATTGGCTTTGCAAAGCGTCTCCAGTGCCTGAAAGGGACTGGCTGAAAGTGAAAAAGTGATCAGTCGCTCACCCTCGGGACTGCCATCGGGCAGGGAGAAATAGGATATGCCGCTGTCAGTCGCCAGAAACCGGATCACATCACCCAGCAAGGCCTTGGAGAATTCATATTGGCGGGCAGGTTTGGCCCGCAGCCTGGCTGACTCCGTTTCAAATTGTGGAGATACGACCCTGGCCATTTCTGCCAGTTGCGCCGACGCATTGAAGCAGAGAGCCAAGGCTCCCAACGCGATGAATCCCTTGGCAGATCGGGTGCAGTTCATAATTAAAAGTGGCGATATTTATCGAAATTATACATAGTCGCTATTGAATGTAAACATAATTTAGCAAAAATTTAGTCGTCCGAAAATCTGCTGGTTTGAATAGCACTCCCTTCGACTGCGACAGCTCAGCGGGTGGCAATTATGGATGCCTGATCGGCTTAAAAAATCCATGCCAGAGGTCGGCTTTGTCCCATGCATGAAGCCTCAGTAATTAAGTAGCCCTTATCTTATTCACCATCTAGGTAATAATTACTATAATTATAATTGAATTCCACGAATTTGGATTCTATAATATATGAGAATTAATACCCACCTATATGAATGCTCATCTTACCTCTCGCGCTCGGTCATCATTTTTCGGCTTCTCTGTCGTGGAGATGATCATCACTGTGGCAGTCTTGGGCACCCTAGCCACCATTGCCATCGGCGTCATGGGATCAACCCACAGCAATGTAAAAAAAGCCAAGCTGACTTCCGATGTGCAAAAGCTTAACTCCATCGTCGCGGTCTATCTCGGTGAAGGCGGTTCACTCGCCGGCCTCACGGATCCCGATGATGTAATCGATCAACTCAAGACAATCCGCACAACTACCGATACCAAACAAAATGTCGGCGTCATGACCGGTCAGGGTGTGGACGCCAGGCTCAGTGTAGTCATGCAGTCCAGCGCAGAGGCCGCCAGTTCCGACCCACGCGCCCTTTGGGACAGCACCAACAATAAATTTTACATCTCCACCACCAGCGGCACTGCCGGGGTGCGTAACTTCGATCTGGATGATACATTCATGCTCACTGACTATGGCAACGACGCCAATCGCGCACAGTCAAATGTAAAATACAACGCCAATGACGGCTGGGTCTGGGCCAATGGAAACAACAGCGCGCTGCCTGCCGTCAATCCGTATGATGCGACCACCTCCACCTTCCCTTTCCAATACGATCCCACCGCGAGCGTGAACGGCAGCGGCGGAAATGGCGTCTCGGTCACGACGCTCGCCACTCCCAGCATCAGCCCGGGAAGCGGAAGCTTTTACTTCGCCGCCTTTCCCGGCACCGCAACGATTTTGGCCGGCCCGGTGCCTGAGAACGCCAGCGTCCTCAACTACAACATCATCCGCGCCAATGGCACTTCCACTGGCTGGGTGGCCTACCCCGGCCCTGTCAGCCTTACTTACGGCGATACCTTGCAGGCAAAAAACATCACCACCAACTCCACCTTCTATGGGGATTCCTCAGTCGTCTCCTGCACCTATCAACTGATACCCACGCCGCTGCCATCCCCTGTGTTCAGCCCGCCCGGTGGCCTCTATCTTGCATCGACCTGGCCGAATGTTTCTGTGGATTCCAACGGGGCTCCAGGCGCTTCCAGTAAAATTTCCTACCAAATTATCCATTCAGACGGCACATCCACTGCCTGGAGTAATTATTCATCAGCCCTGTCTCTGTATTATGGGGATCAAGTAATAGCGAAGAACGTGTCCACCAATACGGCAATGTATGCCGATTCGCCCACATCGACCGCCACTTACAATTTCACCGGTTCCACCCAGTTGCCTCCGCCCAAATTGACCGACACTTTCAACAGCGCAGGCAAACGCGTCATCACCATCACACCTGACGAATCCAAGTTCCCCATGCCTGCTGGCTACCGCATCTATTACACCACCAACGGCACCGATCCCGGCGTCAAATCCACGGAAGACCCGGTGAGCGGCACTCTTTACGATCCTACCAAAGCAGTGCTAGTCCCTGCCACCAACTCCGCCATGGCTTTTGAGGTTATCGCCCGCGTGTATCCTCCGACGGCAGACAAAGCCCACTGGGATACCAGCGACGCAGAGCATATTGACATCAATCTGGATGTCGCCCCCAGCCCCGGCCTGGCTTATGGCAGGATTGACGTGGATACCTCGCACCTAATTTATCCGATCGGCAGAGGATCAACCGACGGACATGTTCACGCCTACGATGACAAATTCAACGTGGCCTATGTCAACATGATGAACATCCTGGCCACCGGGCTCCGCAATATTCAGGCGGTCATCCCCAATGGAGTGCGCTTCAAGTTGATCGTCTCCAACAGTAACCTTTCTCCTGGCGGCTTGCTGACCGTGAACAACACGTTCGATATCAACAATTCCGCTACTTACACGGCGGTCGGGCCATACTCGAACATCGCGTTCGCCAGCCTTCCGGTTTATAGTATCGACGGTTGCAGCGGCTCGACCAAACTTACCAAGCTGTCCATGAACTTCGCGTCCAACGCGCTTAACGTAAATGGTGTCATGGGTTCCGTCACCGGCTGGGTGCGCGGGAACAAACCCGGCCGCTATGGCGAAGCCCGCAACGGTGCCCTCACTCTGCAAGCAGTGAAGGTCAATGCCGACGGCAGCAACGCCTTCACCACCAGCACCGCATTGAGTAGTGGAGGCGTCCAAGGGTTTGCGACATCCGGCCTGCTCTGGGAATGCACCATCTTCTATCACTGGAACGGCGGACCTTATCAATGATCACAGACGGTTTCGTAACAAATACTCACCGGCACTTCTGGCCCTCGGGCGGAAGTGCCGGTTCATTTTGCCTCGGAGCTATAGAGCCTCGCGTAATTGCATGACACGGAGACGGCACACTCTTGTGCCGTTTTCTGGACGGGACAGGAGTGTCCCGACTCCTTGGTTATGTGTCATCCAACTGCGCAAGAAGCAATAAAAATGGGTTAACCCCCACGGCTACCGTCCATTGTCGCTCCGCGACAAAACAGCCACTCGCTCCGCAGCGCTTCTTCCGCCGTCATGCGGTGTTCGGGATCAAACTGGAGCAGGCCCAGCAGGAAGGCTTCCGCTTCCCGGGCCGCATTTTCGGCCAATCCATTTTTAGCTATCAACCACACGCTCAACGACGGGCTTCTTGAACCCGGCTGAAATCTCAAGGCACCATTCTCATTATAAAAGATATGCCGGTAACTGGCGGTCTCCGCCAGCTTGTCAGGATAAGGTCCAAGCAATTCCTGCATCAGAAGAAAATGCTCGTAACCCTGGACGACTTCAAATGTGTCATAGCCTTCCACCGCAGGCTTGGACCTGCGATGTTCCGTCATGATAACCCGGGCGTCTTCGCGCGTGGGCCTCGGTTCCTGCAGAGGCTTGTCGTGCAGCGGTTCCGCCTTCCAGACCGTGGCGCATTTGCCGCGCCCGATTTCTTCCAGCAACCGATACTTGCCCGCCAGCACTGTGCCACGCGGTAGCTGCTCACGTTCTTCATCGAGATCATCGTCATCTGTGCCGGATGATTTTTCCTCATCGACGGCGCTGCTGAACTCCTCGTATTTCTGCACGCAGACTTCCCAAGGATCGAATAGAGCATCGCCGGTGAGCCACTCAAACACCGTGCAGCCCAGTGCCCAGAGATCGACCGGCTTGCCCATGGGATTGCCCAGCAGCATTTCCGGCGGACAATATTCCTGAGTTCCAATCGAAGCACCTTTCATGAGCTTCGGAGCGGCATTGCCAAAATCAATCAGCCGCGCCTCGCGCTTGCGGGCGCACCAGAGGACGTTGCCCGGCTTGATATCCGTGTGGATCAATTCAGCCGCGTGCATCAGCCTCAGTCCTTGCAGCACTTGCCGGGTCATCAGCCGGACATCTTCCATCGACATCGGCCCGGTTTTCAGAATGTCGTGCGTGTCACGACCATGCAATTCATAGACCTGGCAGATGTGCTGGTCGTGAGTGAACACCTCTGCGCATTCGAGCACAAAGCGGCTCGCCTCATCGTCATGACCAATGAGCGCGCGCAGCTCGAGCTCGTCGATGGCGTTCTTCGCATACTTCCGACGTTGCACTTTGAGCGCCACCAGATCGCGTGCGGGGCGCAGCATCGGGCCCACATTGGAGGGAGCGGCTGGAGTCATTGTCGTCATGATAAAAATCAGCCCGCGGGCTGCGACCATGCCTTGCGGATTTCATCGAACAGTCGTCCGATGAGGCGACTATCATTGGTCACAATCCTCGCGTCGCCGACCATCTCCTGTTTGAAGGCAATCTTCCGGCCATAAGTCGTCACCAAGGGATAATCGATATCCACGGACACGAGCTGCTGGCCTTGCTGCGCTACCAACGAAACGGAGCGCACGCGCCCGGTGACCATGCCGAATTCACGCGCGGGATAGTCATTAAGCTTGATGTTCACGATCTGGCCGGGCTTGACCTTGCCCGCGCCGCCCTGCTGCACAGGGATGCGACCCAGGAGCTGTGAAATATGCGGCGCGATGATGAAGACGGACTTGCCCTGCGTGACGAACTGCTGGTCCGCCCAGAAATCATAGAAGGCCACCGCGCCATCGGTGGGAGCGCGCAGGACAAATTCATTTTCCCAAATCTCAATGGCCGAGAGAAGCTTCTTGAACGCTTCCGCCAGTTCACTGCGTGCGATGCGCAGGTCTTCGCTGCGCTTGTGCGAAAGATCACGAATCTGTTTGTCGCACTCGGTTACCGCGACCTGCTCCTCGAGCATGGCTTTCTGCACGTTGGATTCCTGACGGCGCTGTTCCAGATATTGGCGCTCGTGTTGCTGAAACTCGGCGGTGCTGATGCTGTCGCGCCCGTGAAGCTGACGCATCCGGTCAAAGCCTTCCTGGGAGAGCGTTCCCTCGCGCTGGGCGGATGTTGCTTGCTGCTGCATCTGGGCGAACTGCGCTTTTTTGGACTCCAACTGCTGCGAGAGAAGCGTGAGTGTCTTGTAGGAATAGTCGTCGTGCAGCAGGCTTTGATAGTGCTGGTAGTGCGAATGGAAATCACTGTAGGCGCCCTGCACGGATCCCATCTCGGTTTCACCGGCGAGATCAATAGGAGTGAACGCGGAGGCATCCGTGAGGAACCCGCGCATCTTTTGCAATTCGTCCTTCAGATGGAGCACACTGGTGGTGTTGGCGGGATTTTTGATCACGCCGAGCAGATGCCCCTTCTCCACCGCTTCGCCCTCCTTCACGCAGAGCCGCTCCAACTGGCCGCTCTGCCGCGCCACCACATCCAGCGCCGGTGTGGCCCCGGTAACGGTGATCTTCCCGGAAATGGTGTCGGGATAATGAATCATCCAGCTCATGAAAAGAAGAATGACAACGGCGGCGGCGACGATATTGGTGCCGGAAGTCAGAATCCACGTTGGCGTGCGACCAAGGATTTCCCGGACACCACGGCTGGAGTCCTCGCGTTCAAAGGCCTGCCAGCCGATGGCTTGCGTGGAGGCCACGGCGGGCAGCATGGGGTTGTGGTTGTTAAGCGGCATAACGGCTGACCTCCTCAAGCTGGAGTTGATTGCGAACGAGATTGTAATAAACACCGGACTTGCGAACCAGTTCCCAATGGGTGCCCGCCTCGACAATGCGCCCCTGGTCCATGACCACGATCTGGTCGGCATTCTGCACAGTGCTGAGTCGATGCGCGATGACCACGACGGTGCGGCCCTGGACAAAGTTGCGGAGGTTGTCCATGACCATGTGCTCGTTCTCGGCATCGAGGGCGCTGGTGGCCTCGTCGAGGAAAAGATATTCGGGATTTTTATAGAGCGCGCGGGCGATGAGAATTCTCTGCTTCTGGCCCCCGCTCACGCCCTGCCCTTCCCCGCCGATCTTGGTCTCGACACCCTGCGGCAGGCTCTGCACGAAGCCTTGCAGATTGGCGTAATAGATCGCGCCTTCCAGTCGCATGGGGTCGATGCGCTCGGAGGTGCAGGCAATGTTCCGCGCGATGGTGTCGGGGAAAATATATCCGTCCTGCATGACCACGCCGCAGCGCGCGCGCCAGGCGCTGCCATCGAAATTCGGCAAGGGACCTCCACCAACATAAATGGTGCCCTGCGTGGGTTTGTGCAGACCGAGCAAAAGCTTGAGCAGCGTGGTTTTCCCGCTGCCACTGGCGCCGACGATGGCCGTGACTTTGCCTTCGGGAATGGGCAGACTCAACTGACGCAGCACATCTTTCTGGCCCGCGCCGGCATAACGGAAGGTGACGTTATGGACGTAAAGATTGCGCGCAGTCGGGAAGGTGGTGAGCAGCGGCTGGGTCCATGATTCCTCCTCGCGCTGCGTGTAGATTTCCTGCACGCGCTCCAGGCTCAGCCGTGCGTCCTGCGCCTGCTGGGCGAAGTCAATCAGGCTCTGCAAGGGCGAGACCAGCTGGCCGATGATGTATTGCGTGGAGAGCATCATGCCGAGGCTCATCTGACCGTTCACCACGGCGCGCGCGGCGAGGTAGGTGATGAGGATGTTGCGAATCTGGCCGATGAATGTGGTGCCCACGCGCTGGCCGTGCTTGAGCAGAAGGCTCTGGGAATTGATCTTGAAATGCCGCACGCTGAGTTCCTCCCACTCCCAGCGCTTCTGGCGTTCCATGCCTTGAATTTTGATCTCCTGCACGCCGCCGACGAGTTCGATGAACTTGTCCCGCTCCTGCGCTTCCAGTGTGAAGCGCTTCTGATCAATGTAACGGCGGCGCTTCAGGAAGAAACACAGCCAGGCGATGCTCAGGCTCGTCATCACGAAGAACAGTGTCAAAATGGTGAGGCTGTAGAACGCGAGGATGATGGCGAAGACACCGAAGCTGAAAATCGAGAAGACCACGTTCAGCGAAGCCGAGGTCAGGAAACTGTTGATGCGCCGATGATCCTCGATGCGCTGCATGATATCGCCCGTTGTCCGTGAGTCGAAGAAGGCGAGCGGCAGCTTGAGAAGTTTGTGCAGGAAATCCGAGATGAGCGAGGTGCCCACACGGGAGCCGATGTGCAGCAAGATCCAGCCCTGGATGACATTCACGGCGAGCTGGCTGAATGAGAGCATCAACTGCCCGATGAGCAGCAGGGTGATGAGCGTCAGGTCCAGATTGCCGATGCCGGAATCCACGACGGTCTGGGTCAGGAAAGGGAAGATAAGATCCAGCACCAGCGCCACACCAACACCGAGAAGCATCTGGATGATCAGCTTCTTATGCGGGCGCAGGTAGGGAGTGAGGAATGACCATGCGACCTTGTCCTGCGATTTTTCGGATTCTTGTTCAAAGAACGCGGGCGTGGTT
The DNA here is from genome assembly GCA_043758025.1 of Verrucomicrobiota bacterium. Lineage (GTDB taxonomy): Bacteria > Verrucomicrobiota > Verrucomicrobiia > Verrucomicrobiales > Verrucomicrobiaceae > VFKE01. The sequence continues at coordinate 11,774 of JAYVOH010000025.1, read as the reverse complement.
TCCAGCAACAGCAGGATGCCCTTGGTGTTGTCGTCAATCTGCCGCGCCTGCGGTATCCAGCCCTGAAGAAACTCCGCGTGGGAGTATTTCATTTTGCCGCGCGAGGGATCGGCCACCCACACCTGGTCGCGGGTGATTTTGTAAACCACGACAAAATGGCTTTGTTCCCAATGCGCTACACACGGCAACGGAACTTCATCGCGCAACGCCTTGAACGGCAGCTCGACCGCGAGCGACTTCATGCCGATGCGCTCTGCGGCCTCGGACATCCCAAGCAGAGATACTCCCGCGCGACCGATGGAGCACAGCTCGCGGATGTTTTCCCGCGTAAATGCCCGGCCATGGAAGGCCGCGATCATCCTCAGGCAGGTCGGCCCGCAGTCCATGCCATCGAGCTGACGAAAGATGGGAAAATTCATGGGTTGATTGATCAGAGGACAAAGTTATTGCGCTCCGGCAGCGTGCCTTCCTGCCGCGATAGAAGAATGCCCGCCAGGATCAGGCGCAGACGCGCTTCCAGCTCGTTGGCTTCCGACTGGCGGAACGCGCCCTCGGCTTCCATGAGATCACGCACCGAGACAACACCTTCCTGGTAGCGACGGAATTGTTCCTCCCATTTGGCGCGATTGACTCGCGTGCCATAAGATGCGGCATCAAGCTGCTGGCGCTCTGATTCAATCGTGCGGCATGTTTCAAAAATCTGACGCTTGAGTTCGCGGAAGGCTTGGGTGCGGGTCAGTTCGCTTTTATCCAGTTCTGCACGGGCCGCCTGCAATTCCGAGCGCTCGGCGCGGCTGATCCAAGGGACGGTGAAACGAAGGAGGACGTTATAATTGCCCGTGGTTGTGGAGGTGCTTCCGGTGGGGGTCGAGCTGACACGCTGAAAGGAGAACAAATCGCCGGTGCCCACATTGAATTCGAGATCAAGCCGCGGCAGAAGATTGTTCTTCGCCTTGGCCACCTGAAGGCTTTTCATTTGCACCTGATTCGCAATAAGCACCGCAGTCGGAGAACGATGTGAGGCTTTGCGATAACTCTCCTCCGGGTTGGGGTTGCCGCTAAAGGTCCGTGCCTCCGTCAGCCCGGCGAAGACATAGCCTGATTGTGGCGCGCTGACTTCAAAGCCGGCGATCTGCCAAAGCAGGGCCACGCTGTCGAGATAATGTTTGTTCGCCCGTCCAACAGCATCGCGGGCACTGGCCAGGGCAGCTTCAGCCTCCAGCACGTCGATCTTGGTTGCGGCTCCGGCTTCCTTGCGTGTGTTCACCAGCTCGAGCACCTTCTCCGCGCGGGCCAGTCCTTCTTTCTGGCTTTGCAGGAGATGGCTGGCATAAGAGGCTGTCCAATAAATGCTTTCACCGGCGCGAAGCATTTCAATAATCTGCGCCTCGGAAGTGGCATCGGCGTTTTTGGCAATGATGCGCGCCATGCGGATGCCGGTTGAATTCGCGTTGATGCTCGCGCCTCTCAAAAGCGGCTGACGGATACGGAGGGCATAGTCGGTTTGGTTCGACACCCGACCGGCTGTGCGATCCGTGCTGTCATAGGCCACGGTTCCCGCCTCCAGACGCACATCGGTGCCGGTGATAAATTTTTTGTGCAGCACCGCATTGGCCGAGGTGTTTCCTCCGGCGTCGGGGAATGCGGCGATGCTGCCGCCAATTTCAGGATCAAATTCCGCCTCAGCGGTCGTGACGCGGCTTCTGGCAGCAGTGCTCTCCAGCCGCGCAATAGAAACATTGAGGTTGTATCGCAAGGCCTGTTGCAAGCATTGGCCCAGATGAACTCTTCCGTTCTGCAAAACGCTCTCCGACTTTGCGGTGCGCGCTGATTCGCTCATACCGGACTCGTTTCCCAGGACCGTTTCTTTTGCTGCATTTCGGACGTCGTAAACTACATCACCAGAACCGGATTGCGTCACGGCATCCGTTGGTGGCAGCGCACAGGCGTTTAAAAGTTGCATCAACGCCACTGAGGCCATGGCCAGCAACACTTCATTCATGTGGGCGCATTTCGTTGCTGAATTTTTGTTGGGCGGGTTGCCGACAGTTTTTTTCATGCTTTATGGAGTTAATTTTTCAGGCCCGGCCATCGCCACATTCGGTGTCATTTTTTTATCGAGCCTAACGACATCGGCTTATTCTGAGGGGTTGTGAAGGAGGCGACTCGATGCCGCCTCCCTCACAACGATGATGCTAGAGAATTTCCCCGGACTCATGTCAGGGGAAGAATTCTTAGCAACAGGAGTAACAGCAGTTTCCGCCGCCGCCGCTCTTACGGCTCTTGCCGCTCTTTTTCTTGCTCTTATTGCTCTTGGCTTTGCAGCCTTTGCCGCCGGTAACGGTTTGAAGACCGGTGATGCCAGCTTCAGCGAATTTAGCGATACTTTGTTTCATGTTTTTGTTTGTTTGTTGTTATTATTACTTTATTTACCATCAAACACAACATATATGTTATATGCGTTTTGATGTGGCAATTATAGCAACTCGGTTATCATTTGCAAGAGAATTTTTAATAATGAATTGCATTAGTGATGATTAAATGGGCTATTCAAAATTACTGAGAGTCTAATAATCAATAGTTTTCCCTATGCGGATCAATTCAAGGGACGATTGATCAAAAACTGGTGGCTCTCACAATATTAACAATATTAAAAATATTGATTTGGGGGCTTGGCCCGAGGGAAGCGATAGATTGCGATAAAATCGCTTGGAATTATTTTATATAAATTCCATAACATTTCTTGCACATATCTTCTAATTGTTATAATATACAATAGTTTTAATAATATGTTTGTAGTGATGCGCCATCATTCAGCTTGCCCCGGGTCTCTCGCTTTCCTCCCGACACTGAATGTGGCCGCCCCTGCTAAACAGCGCTTCAATCACCACCACCACGATGCAACACAGTCCCACAGTAACGAACGTTGATGAGTTCAATGATCGCTCTCCCTTAGGTAACCGGATCCTGCAGGTGTCCAAGGATTCGGGAGTAAGTGATTTCTACGTCACACCCTGGGAGCCGGTGGTTTTCCGGCGCAACGGCAAGCTATTTTACGATTCCTTCATCTACCAACCTTCGGTTCAGATGGAGATCAAGTCGGGGACCGCTGACTATGCCGTAAGCATGGGCGGAAGGCGCTATCGTGTGAATCGCATGACCACGCGCGGCCGGCTTCGCTGGGTCCTGCGTTTGCTGCCGGAGCATATTCCGCCCTTGGAAAAAATATCACTCCCGCCAGCTGCCATCAAGGCATTCCTCGAAGCCAAAAACGGTCTCTATCTGGTTTGCGGTGCCACGGGAAGCGGTAAATCGACCACGATCGCCTCGTTAGTCATGGAACGTGCCAAGCGCCGCCAGGAACACGTCATCACCTTCGAGGATCCGATCGAGTATTTTTATCCACAAGGTCTGGCCTCGCTGGTCTCGCAACGTGAAATCGGCAGTGATGAAATGGATTTCGGCAATTCCCTGCGAGCGGCATTGCGCCAGGCGCCAGACGTCATTGTGGTCGGTGAAATTCGAGACGGTGAGACGGCGGAGATCGCCCTCCAGGCGGCAGAAACGGGCCACGTGGTGGTGGCCACGCTGCACACCTCCAGTGCCGCGCAGACAGTGCAACGCTATCTCAAGCTCTTCCCGAGCGAGCGGTTGGAGAACGCCATGCTCTCCTTTGCCGACAGTTTCCGGGGCATTCTTTGCCAGAGACTTTTGATGGATGAAACGAAAGGTCGTCGCTTCTCCATTCATGAACTGCTCCTGCCTTACGATTCCGTCTGCGGCGGCATCCGGCGGGGTGAGTTCAAGAAACTCGAACAGGAACTCGAGACGGGCATGACCCGCGGCATGCTCAGTTTTGAGCGCAGCCTGCAGCAAAGAGAAGCGGAGGGCTGGACCCCGTCCTTCAACCGCAAGACCGGCTTCACGCAGAACGAAGTCATGGCTTTCATGCAACAAGAAAAACTCACCAATAACGAATATGCCACTGCTTGATGAAGTAAAAAACGTGCTCTCTTTCGCCGCGTTCCGCCCCGATCCCGATGACGCGGCCACGCCGTGGGGAAAGCGCTACGCCGGACGCCGCACCCTGCTCCTGAACGTCAGCCGCACACACACCACCTGGTGCGCCGTCAACAAGCGTGGCAAGTTTAATGACACCGGCGCCCAGGATGGTGAATTCACCGACGTGGCCACCGCTCATGCCGATGAGTGGCGCAACCTGACGGATAACGGCTGGTGCTCCGTCTCCCTGAACAACCGTTTCATCATCAGCCTCGAAAACGCCATCACACGCCGGGAGAGGGGTGAGGAACTCATGCGGGTCAATCCCAAGGCCATCCTGGGCGCGAAGTTCGACCGCGGCAAACGCTACGCCATTTATCATCATCCGGAGAACACCACCTCCATCCTCATGGCCTGCGATGATTCGTTTGTGAAATTCGCCGAGGACGGCCTCCGCGCTAACGGACTGAAAGCCGGTCGCGTCTCCTGCGGACTCTTTGCCCTGTTGCAGAACAAACTTGAGGAAATTTACGCCAGCAGCCGCCCGGAAGCCAAGGGCAACTTCCTGCTCATCGTCTGCTGCGAGGGTTCCATCGCCGCCATCGTGCAGCGCGAAGGCCAGTGGACCGACCTCCGCTGCCGCAGTGGTGTGGGCACGGACAGCGTGGATCCAATGCTGCAAATCATCGCGCCCCTCGCGCAAAAGCTGGAACCCGGCACGCCCGTCTTCTTTCTCCACGACGGAAACGACAGGAAATTTTCCGATGAACTGCTGGCCCAGCTCCAGCCGCTCGGCGCCCAGGACGTCACCACCGATGACATGCTCTGGAGAATGATCGGCACCAACTGAACCGCATGCCCCTCTGAACCTGACAACCCCACCCTGACATGCAAACTCCCATCTGCCACGATTTCAAAACCCCGCGCACCGACACTTCCAAGCGTCTGCCATCCAGCTTCATCCTGGTGCCATTTATCTTTTACATCAGCGTGCTCGGCGGAATTTTCCTCAACATCTCCGCCTATGTCCGCTACCGCGACGCGACCATGAAACGCGACTCGTTCAAGCAACAGCAGGCGGAACACGAATCCAGCAAGGCCCAGCTTGAAACGCAAGAGCACGCCGTGGAGAAGGAGAAAACCAAAGCCGAGAAGCTGGCCCAGTGGATCGAGGGAACCCGCACCCTACAACCCATTTCCATTGCCATCATCCGCAGCGTCCCGCCGGAAATCACGCTTTCGGACATGAACTTCGAGCGCAGCCTGGACATCCCGGCGCAGATCAATCTGAACGTGCGCATCAACAACGGCAGCATGGATGAGGTCTCGCGCATCCAGACCGGACTGCAAAACCTGAATTACCGCCCCTACAACAGCCAGCAGCTCAAGAACGGCGAAACCCTGGAATTCAAAACCATGCTCGTCTTCCAGCAACTTTGACGCCACCCAAAACCATCCACCCACCACCCCTTACCAGCCATGAACGGAAACAAAGCAGCCTGCATGATCCTGGTCATGATCGTCGCCGGCATCGTGTATTGCAGCCAGATCATGGCTCAAAAGACCAGCGCCCGAAGCCTCGAGGCCACCAATGCGGAGGGCGACTGTGTGATGGCGGAATCCGCCAGCAAATCCGCCGGCATCAAGCTGGAGAACAGCAAGTTCAACACGGAAGATCTGCGCCAGTTCCTCATCAAATGGCGTCCCGTCATCGAGCGCATTCGCACCGGTCAGGAGGCCGAAAACCAGCTTATGAGCATTCTGCGCAACAGCGGCATCCTTACCATCTCGCAAAAATTCGAGATCAAGGACAACAAGACAAACCTCTTCATCCCAAAAACGCTTCAGGGCACCCTCGTTCTCCAGGACGAATACGCCAAAACCCTGAACTGGCTTGGCGAACTGGAGCGCAAAATTCCTATCATCCGGGTAAACACCTGCCGGTTGAAACAGGGCGAAAACGGCCGCCAGCTCAATCTCGAAATCCGCTTCGACATCCCAATCTTCAACCTCGACGCCGAGGTTGAAGAACCGAAAAAGAGTTAATTCATCAGGACCGACACCATGAAAATATTCCTGCGCACACTTCTCATCTGTCTGCCCCTGATACCTGCCGCCATCCTGCGCGGTCAGGCCGTGGGGCCGAGCGACTTCCTGCCGGACGCGCCGCCCCAGCAGGGTGATAAAAATATTGCCATCAAATACGCCCTCATCCTGCCCGATGACAAAACGGCAGAAGCGGTCAAAGCCGGAGAACGCAATCCGTTTGGGAAAAATGAAAACGAACTGAACCAGTCCGCCAACAAGGGCACGACGCAGGAAAACATGATCCGGGAGCACCTCAGCAAGCTGCACGTCTCCGGCTTCTCTCCGGGACCAAATGGTATCCGCGTGATGCTTGGCGACATGGCGCTGGAGGAAGGACAGACCGTGCCCGTGATCATCCCTGACCAGACACTCAATCTGAAAGTCAGCAAGATCACCCGCCAGGCCATCACTTTAGTCTGGATCGAGAAAAAGAACTCCACGCTTCCGGCGCGACTTCTCACGCTGCCAGTCGATCTCGATCCTTCCGTGCGTTACGTTCTCCATGGCCGAATTCCGGCAGATAAAACCGTCGCCAAAGGCAAGACCAAGGCCGTAGAAAACACCGTGGCCATGGGCGTGCAGGCTTTCTCCACCATCACCAGCAATCCCGCCAACCCAGATACGCGAAAAAACGCGACCCCGGAAAAACAAGTAGTCACCGCTCCAGCCGACGGCACCACGCCCCCGGCAATAACCCCGCCTGCACCCTCCGAATCCAAAGCGGACCAGCCGGCGGAGTGGGATCGGGCGGTCTGGATGCTTAAAAATCTCGCAAAACTTGAGGAGGCGCAAAATTGAAAAATACGCGGTTCAACGCCGGATTCACATCCGTAGAAATGCTCATGGCCAGCGCGATAGCCGCAGTGGTCGTGGGCATTGCCGCGCTCACCGCCTACGCCGTTTCGGCTGCGCCGCGCCAATACGCCCAGGTGGTTGCCGTCACCCTGCCCAATGGAGCCATCGCCAATTTCTATCCCGGCCAGACCGGCACCAGCATGGGCACCGTCGTCATGCCCAACTTCGACGCCATCGCCCGCGCCGAGGCCTTGCGGGAAATGTTTAACGCAGACATCGCCCAATCGGTCGCGGTCTTCTGCCTGGCGCGCAACACTGGCAACTACAACACCATCCGTCCGGGCAGCATCCCCTCACCGCCTGCGGGAACCGTTCTGGATACCCCGGACGCCTTCCGCGCCTATCTGGGAACACTTTACACGGCGGCCCCCACCACCTTCGTCAGCTTCAGAAACTATCCCTCCTCAGCCCCGTGCTTCAGCATTTTCATGCTCGGCTATTCCAACAACAGGGCGGCCATGCCCTTGATCGCGCTCTATGATTTTGACATCGTATCGGCGAAGGATCCCAACAACCCTCTCACCACGCTGGGCAACTACGTCGCCTTGCGCCGTTATGTGAACGGCTCGCTCACTTCCTATTTCGACGGCATCTACCGCCTCTCCGGTGACGGCACCGATTCCTGGTTCCCTCCCATTGTTTCCTTTGAGCGTCAGAACCGCAAGGCCGTGGTGGAGGGCGCCACATCCATCGACCGTTTTAAGATCGCGGAGGAGAAACCTTTCTATCTGGTCTTCTGGCCGGATCCCGCCCGCGATTCCCTGAGACTGCCCTCGGGTAATACCACCAGCAATCTCAACCCCAGCTTCGCGGCCGGTGATCCTCGCAAAGCTTACAACCACATGGCCGGACGGACGAGCTTCATGTTCGCCGTGCCCATGTTCCCCTCTTCCTGATGAACACCCAGCCCCGCCAGCATCAGATCAAAAAACCGAAGGGAGCCGCGATGCTTATGGTGCTCATGCTTACCATCGTCGGCGGCATCGGCGTCACGGCCTGGATGTATCTCATCGCTGCGCGCCTTATCCAGGTTGAGCGCATGAATGACTCCGTAAGCCGCCGCATTGTTCAGGCCAACAGCGGGGCCATCAACCAGCAGTATGCCATGACCTTCGCCTACCGCGACAGCGTGACGCAGCCGCAGGTTGCTGCATTGCTCAGCAACAGTTGGGGCGGCGTGATCGAGAACGGCTTCATCAGTCTGCAGGCATTCCGTTCCGCCTATACTTACTCGATTCCGCCCGCTTATTCCTACGCCTATAACAATCTGCGTTACCAGGCCACCGGTGACGGCTCGGTCTATTATACCCGCACCACGGCCACGACCGACGGCTCGCAATCGGAGGCGCTTTCCTATTATAACTTTCTCAAGAGTTATCCCCGCAGTCTGCTGGGCGATCTGTTGTATGTTCACACCAAACCTTCAGGCGCCTCTGGCTCGGCTTACATCACCAAAAACCTTTACGTCAATGGCAGGGTGCTCATGTATAGCAGCTCAGCCGACATCTCGGGCGTCGACGCCGATGAATGCCTCAACCTGACCAAGACCGGAACCAGCACCACGCTCAACAGCTCAGGCAGCTCCACGCTGCTGCCGCAAAACTTTCCCTCGGTCCCCATCTTTGCGCAAGGTTCCGTCAGCACCTCCAGCGGCGCGGTGCTGGATGGCTCGCTGAACTTATGCAACAACGCCAACTTCACTCCCAGCTCGATCTATCATATCATGAGAACCCTTACCCCGGGTTATTACATCATGACCACGGCCTCCACGCCGTCCACGATGACCAGTGGAGCCAATCTGGAGAGCAATCACAGCGGCGGGGTTACCGGAACCACCAAGAACGGCGGCTCCGCCAGTTCGGACATCTGGGTGAAAACAGACGATCATAACCCGCCCATCCCCAACACTTCCACTTTCACTGAACCTACCGTCAGCCCTTACGCTTATACCTGGTCCAATGGTAACTCGGCCGTGTCCATTCTACTCAAAAGCGCCTCGCTCTATCATGTCGATCTTCAGAACGGTGCCACCATGCTCATCCTTCAAGGCCAGACCAACGCAGCGGATTACACGGCTGCCGCCAGCCTGCCGCCGCTGGTCATCCTGGTGCAGCAAACCATCAAAGACATCCGCTTTGTCGGAGAGAACAGCCGCCCACTGATTCTTGCCCTCGGAAACGGCACCGGCAGCCCCACCTTTGTGAGTTGGTCCGGGGGTAGCACCGCGTCCGGTGGCGGGCCCTTGCGCTGGAAGCTCAATTTAATCAATCAATACAACGACCTGTATTTTGATCCTCCGTCAGGAAACAATGTGACCCTGATCGGCAGCATCAGAACCAACTGGAACATCAACTGCACCGACAGCTCCTCCACGAATCGCTTCACCCTGATGCGGGACACCACTCCCGGAAGTCTGGTCTCGACGCTGCCCCGCGACGCCTGGTTTGAACCCGTAGTTATCCGATGAAAACACACTTCCGCTCCAGCAAAGGCTACACTTTTATTGAGGTGCTTTTCGCTTCGGCGCTGCTCGGCGTCATCCTCGGTGGAGCTGTGAAATTTGTCGGCACGCTGAACACTTCGGATGCCATGGCCCGTGGCGGCGCGGTGTGCATCACCTATCTGGAAAATGCCGCGAAGCTCTGGCAACTCGGACTCTCGCCGGCGGAAGTGCTCAGCGTCATGCCATCGGCCACGGACAATGAATTCGTGGGTGCCGCCGTTATTCAGGACGCGAGCAACAATGCCGTCACCTTTGGCACCGCGTCCACCACCACGCTGGCCAACATCTCCAGCACGCTGGACACCATCACCCTTTCAACCGTGGTCGAGGATCCCCAAGGCTTGAACAACCGCACGATCACGGTAACCGCCCACCGTCCGCAGGCACGCTGACCCCATTTTCCCAACCACCACCGTCATGCTCAAAAAAGTCACCATCACCAATATTTTCACCGGCCAGGTTCATGAAACCATTGTGGACACTGATACTCATGACAAAGCATTGATCGGCTCCGGAGTGGGCAGCAATGAGACCGCCAATATCGAGGACATCACCGGAATTGACGAAAAAATCCACCGGATGACCTCCGCCAGTGACAGCGTCGATGACCGTGTGAAATTCTTCAGTGGTCTCGCGAACTGCCTGGATCGCAACATCGGTCTCATCAAGAGCCTGCAACTCCAGGCCAACCGCGTGAAGACTTCCAAGTATCGCGGCATCATCGCGGAGCTGGTTTTTGATCTCTCCATCGGTGACAAGTTCAGCGATGCCGTGGCCAAGCATCCCGCGGTCTTCCCGCCAGAACTCCTCAGCCTCATCGTCGCCGGCGAAGAGGCGGGTCAGCTCGCGTTGGTCTGCAAACGAATCGGCGGCGCCCAGAAGAAAACCGCCAAGATCATCAAGAAGCTCAAGACCGGGATGATCTATCCCGCCATCGTTGTGCTCCTGTCCGTGGCCGTGGTTATCATCATGAGCTTCACGCTGGTTCCGGCCATGAAGAATCTCTACGAATCCATGCACTTGACGCTTCCCATGGGCACCAGGTCGCTGATGTTTATCTCCGATATTCTGCTCAAACAGCCGATTGCCGTGATGGTTCCGATCATCGCTCTCTATCAACTCTTCAAGAACTGGGGAAAAATTGCCAGCAAACGCGTTGTTCAAACCATGTTCCTCAAAATGCCCGTGGTGGGCAATCTGGTGAGAAAGTCCGCATCGGCTGTCGGTTTCCGATGTCTCGCCATGCTTCTCGAGTCCAATGTGCGCCTCTCCAGCGCTTTGAAGATCACCTCGGATGCGTCCTGGCACTGGCAATACAAGTTGTTCTTCTCCCGACTGAGCGATCACATCGCCATTGGGCGCACCTTGCATGAAGCCTTTGTCATGGAATGCCACTGGCTGGGCTTCGACGGCCGCAATCTTTCCGGCTTGATCGAACTCGCATCCGAAACCGGCACCGGCACGGAAATGCTCAACGAGATCGCAGCCGACTATGAGGACGAACTCGACGGCATTGCCAGCCAGATCGACAAAATTCTCGAACCCATCACCATTATCTTTCTGGGTGTCGTGGTTGGCTTCCTGATTTATGCCATCTATGGCCCAATCTTCAGCATCGGCGATGCGATCCTTCCTCAAAAGGGAGCAAAAAAATAAATTATTGCCACAGGTCGCGAAGTAGGCGCGGCCTGCAAATTGCGTAGGTAAAACACGGAAAACAACAATCTTTTATTTTATGGAAATTCTTGTTATATTAAAAAATTATAAAAATATAGTTGCATTCTTAAAGCCAGATGTTATGATTGTTATGTAATTCGCAGTGCGTATTGAAATTAACTTTTGATGCGCGTCTTTTTAAAACTTCACACCAACCTTCACCCCACATGAAAACCACAGCTCACAAGAACCAACGGCAACACGGCTTCAGCCTTATCGAACTTCTGACCGTTATCTCGGTCATTGGTATCATCGCCGGAATCGCCCTGCCAAGCATGGGCAACGTCAACACGGCCGCCACCAAAGCGACCAATCAACGCAATGCGCAAAGCATCGTCTCCATCTTCCAGTCTGGCACATCAGCCGGCGCGGCCTGGGTCGTTACTTCCCGCAATGCCGCGATTGCCGACGTGATTGCGGGCCGCGCCCCAGCTTCTGGAGCCTTCTCCGGCACAACCTTCAAAGTGCCCAATCTCACTGGTTCCGACCTGACGGGCACCTATATTTATGTCGGCCTCGATGCCAGCAACAATCTCTTCTACGACAAAGCAGGTGGCCAGTCCGCGATCTAATCCTGCCTTGAGAAAATTTTGCCGGGCATACGCTCGGC
>JAYVOH010000024.1:0-18150 GCA_043758025.1 Verrucomicrobiota bacterium | reverse complement strand
CAGAATATTTCCCCACAAACCAGTCACCGCCAGACCTCCTGAAACGCGAATGGGCAAGGGAAAAGGCCCGCCGGAATTCTGGGTAGCCGTCGTCTATCCCGGAACCATGCTTTTTGAAATTGCAGGCGTCAATGAAGCGCTTGCCCGTGATGCTTGCCGGTTGGCCGCAAACAAACTGGGCCTTAGGACGCGCTTCGTAGTCCGTCATGCCACACTCTAAACACTTCTGGAAGCATTATAATGAAAATAACGAAACTACGCGAACTCTCCGTTGATGAACTGCGTGCACGCGGCCGTGAGCTGAAGCAGGAGGCTTTGCAATTGAGAATACAAAAGGCATCAGGCCAATTGGAAAACAAAGCCATCCTCAGAACTCTGCGCAAGGAGAACGCGCGCATCGAAACGATTTTGAGCGAGCGTCGGCTTGACTTGAACGTGGGAAAAAAGACCGCCGATGGCGCGAAGTCCACTTCAGTCCAGGTAGAAAAAACAGCCCTCCCTAAAAAAGCCGCACCAAAGCCCGCGAGCAAAAAGGTGGCGGTTAAAAAAGCACCTGCAAAAAAGAAGGCTGAATAAACAGCTCAACACATAATAATATTATCATGAGTCAAGAGGCCCCCACTCCAACCGCAGAGCGCATATCAGTGCAAAAGACACGCGTAGGCGTAGTCGTTTCCAACAAGATGACCAAGACCATTGTCGTCGAAGTCGAGCGCCGAGTGCCGCACCCAATTTTCAAAAAGATTGTGCGCAAGACATCCAAATTTTACGCTCATGATGAAGAACAAAAAGCCAAGGAAGGTGACAAAGTTCGCATTGTAGAAACCCGTCCGATGAGCAAGCTGAAGCGATGGAAGCTTGTGGAAGTGCTGGCTCATTAATTGACGACGGCGAGCAACCAATAACAATAAAGGAGAGACGATCTTATGCTGCAGATGGAATCAGAAATACCTATTGCCGATAACACGGGCGCCCGGATGGCCGAGATGATTGGCGTAATCGGAAGAAAGAACAAACGGACCGCAGGTGTAGGCGACATCATTACCGCTCACGTTCGTATATCCACGCCCACGGCGGCAGTCAAAAAGGGCGAGGTGGTAAGAGCTGTGGTAGTGCGCACGGCCGCGCCGATCCTACGCGGCGACGGTTCTGTTCTTCGTTTTGACAAGAATGCCATCGTCATAATAGACAAGGACAACAATCCCCGCGGCAGTCGCATTTTTGGGCCTGTGGCCCGCGAGCTCCGCGACCGTAATTTCATGAAGATCGTCTCCCTGGCACCGGAAGTCCTATGAACCGCGCAAAAACACATGTCAAAAAAGGCGACCTCGTCGAGGTCATTACTGGTGATCACAAGGGTGCTCAAGGAGCCATCTTGCAGGTCATCAGCAAAGAGAAACAGAAACGCTCCGGCCCCAGAATTCTGGTGGAAGGTGTAAATATGATCAAAAAAGCCGTGAAGCCCACGCAAGACAAGCCTCAGGGTGGATTCGCCGAACGAGAAGCGTCCATTCACATTTCCAATGTGAAACTTGTCGAAAGGAAAACAGCCAAATCTCTTGATAAGAAGAAATAATCCTCCAACTTACGCGCCCCTGAATTCATGCGTCGCATCAGCGCGCGTGGGGCGGGAAGCCAGAAAGGGTGAGTCCAAATGCAATCGGAACTGTTGACACATTACACTAAAAAAATCATACCCGAACTGCGCACGCAGCTTGGGCTAAAAAACATTCATCAAGTCCCCAAGCTTGAAAAGATTGTCATCAACTGCGGCGTTGGCTCACAAGCTGACCGGAAACAGGCTGTGGAAGATGCGTCACGTGATGTGGGCCTGATCACCGGACAAAAGGCCATGGTGACTTTCAGCAAAAAGGCCATCTCAAATTTCAAATTGCGTGAAGGCGAGCCCATTGGTCTCAAGGTCACTCTACGCGGCCAAAAGATGTATGACTTCCTCACGCGCCTGGTTAAAACCGCTCTTCCACGCGTCAGGGACTTTCGAGGAGTATCTGCCCGTGCGTTTGACGGACGTGGGAACTACACCCTCGGCATCAGCGACCAGTCCATTTTTCCCGAGATTGAACTCGACAAGATCAAACGTTCGCTTGGATTTGACGTCACCTTTGTCACAAGTGCGGTGAACGACGAACATGCTCGCGAACTGCTGCGCGCTCTGGGTATGCCGTTCCGCAAACCCGCCGCCACACAGGCTCAGAAAGCCGGTGAACAACACGAACAAGCCGCCGCCTAAGCCACAGATTATTATTATCCATGAGTGTTCTTACTGACCCAATCGCCGATTTCCTGACACGCATTCGTAATGCCACCTCGGCCGCGAAGCAGGATTTTTCCGCGCCTTTCTCCAAGATCAAAGGCGAAATCGCACGCATCCTGCAAGAGGAAGGCTATATCTGGGGTTATGAAGTTGTCACGAGTGAGGCAACCAAACCGCAGCTTAAAGTTAAATTGAAATATCACGGTAAAACGGGAGTGATTACTGATCTCAAGCGAGTCAGCACACCGGGACGTCGTCATTATGTTGGATTTGAAGAAATCCCGCGTGTGCGGCAGGGAACCGGAATTGCCATATTGTCCACCCCCAAGGGCCTGATGACCGGTCATCGCGCTCGCAAACAGAAACTCGGCGGCGAATTGCTTGCGCTCGTCTGGTAAAAAAATATAATTCCATGTCACGCGTAGGAAAACAACCCATCCAGCTCCCGGAAAAGGTCAACGTGAAAGTTGACGCGCAAGGTGCTGTTCTCGTGGAGGGGCCCAAGGGCAAACTCTCCATACCACTGCCAGAAGGCATATCGCTCAAGCAGGAGGAGAAAACTATATTAGTTGAGCGTGCCTCAGACGATCGCAAGGTCAAGGCTCTCCATGGAACGCTTCAGCGGCTTATTGGAAATATGGTTCATGGCGTCAGCCAGGGATTCAAAAAGGATCTTGAGATTCAAGGCGTCGGATTTCGCGCTGCTGTCAAAGGTAGCAATCTCGATCTAAGCTTGGGTTACTCGCACCCATTACTGCACCCGATTCCTCAGGGGATTAAAGTGACAGTAAACGAAAACACAAAAATATCAGTTGAGGGTGTGGACAAGCAATTGGTCGGGCAGTTTGCCTCCGATGTGCGCAGTTACTACCCGCCTGAACCTTACAAGGGCAAGGGAGTTCGCTACGCAGGTGAGCACGTCCGTCGCAAGGAAGGCAAGAGCGTCAAATAATAGAGGATATCAATCATGGCTGCAATTAATCGCAAACTAATCCGCAAACGCATTCACGAACGAATTCGCAAGAAAGTGCATGGAACGCCTGCCAGACCTCGTCTTGCGGTATGTTTTACCAACAGGCGCGTTTATGCCCAGATTATTGATGACGTGGCCGGCCGGACTCTGGCCTCCGCTTCCACCATGGAAAAGGATCTGCTTTCCGACAAGGCTAATTGTGTCACCGCCGCCAAAGTGGGTGAAGCCATTGCAGATCGCGCCCTGAAATCTAGTATCGAAACGGTCGTTTTTGACCGTGGAGGTCATCAATTTCATGGCAAAGTCAAGGCGCTGGCTGATGCGGCGCGCTCCAAAGGCCTCAAATTCTAACCAAGTCACGCTTTATACATTATGGCCCTACCAGCTAAGAAATTCTCCGATACACCTTCAGCAGACTCTAAAGGTGACGACAGGAAGTCTGACATCGCGGAAAAAGTAGTCTTTATCAATCGATGCGCCAAGGTCGTCAAAGGTGGCCGACGCTTCAGTTTTAGCGCACTGGTCGTTGCAGGCGATCGTCAGGGCAAAGTCGGACTTGGATTTGGTAAAGCCAACGAGGTTTCTGATGCGATCAAGAAAGCCAGTGAGGCTTCTCGCCGCAGCTTCGTAAAGGTGAATCTGTTGAACTCCACCATTCCCCATGAGGTCGTAGGTGAACATGGTGGAGGGCACGTTTTGCTCAAACCTGCTTCGCCCGGGACTGGAATTATTGCCGGTGGCGGTGTTCGTGCCGTATGTGAAGTTGCTGGAGTGAAAGACGTGCTGGCCAAATCACTCGGATCCAGCAATCATGCGAACGTAGTCAAAGCCACTCTCGCGGCTCTGGGCGCCCTGCGCATGCCGGATGAAATTTTCAAAATGCGCGGCAAGAAATTGGTTGAGAAAAAAGCCATATAATTTCGACTATCCGCCACCCGCCACAGCACCTCCCTACAAGAAAACGCATCATGAGACTTCACGACATCAAACCAGCCCCCGGTTCCACCAAGCGCCGCAAACGCGTTGGCCGCGGTGAAAGTTCCGGCCACGGCAAGACATCCGGCCGTGGGCACAAAGGCCAGAAGGCCCGTTCCGGTTCCGCAATCAAACCAGGTTTTGAAGGTGGGCAGATGCCCCTGCACCGCCGCTTGCCCAAGCGCGGTTTCAGCAATGCTGCCTTCCGCACCGAATACACTGTGGTTAACCTCGACCGCTTGAATGAACGCTTCGACGACGGCGCGATTGTCAATGAGGAGAGCCTGCGCAAGGCCGGTCTGGTCCGTGGACTTCGCGGGATCAAGTGGGACGGTATCAAGTTGCTCGCTGAAGGTGATGTGACCAAGAAATTCACCATCGAGGTGGACAAAGCCAGTGCTGCTGCCCGGGAAAAAATCGAAAAAGCAGGAGGCAGCCTGACTCTGGTAATCGGCAAGCGCAAGAAAAAAGCCGTCGCCGTCGCTTGAAAGCAATTCTGACTTTGAAGTTTTAATAATATGTTACTCGTAGGCGGCTCAGTTTGCTTCTGAGTCGCTTGCTGTTTCCAGCCACTGTCATCACACCATGATTTCCGCCTTCGTAAACAGCCTCAAGATACCCGATCTCCGCCACCGAATTCTTTTCACGCTGGCAATGATTGTCATTGTCCGCATTGGCTATGCCATCACCATCCCGGGGGTTAATCCACACATTCTACAGATATGGGTGGCCAGCTCTGCGTCAGACAGTTCACCGGCGGCGGCCATTGCGGCTTTGCTCAACGTTTTCAGCGGTGGAGGCCTGAGCAAATGCGCTATCTTTGCGCTCGGCATTATGCCTTATATCAGCGCATCAATCATGTTGCAGCTTCTTACCGCCGTGGTGCCTACGCTGAGCAAGATCGCGCGTGAAGACGGTGGACGCCAGAAAATCAACCAATGGACTCGTTATGCGACGGTTTTTCTTTGTGTGTTCCAAGGGTATCTCCTCGCTCAATCACTCAAAAATCCCGGACAAAACCCTTTCCTCCACGGTCTTGATACTATTATCAGGGATCATGGGCCGCTGGTGCCAAATTACGGGCCGAGTTTCCTGATCACTGCAGTCCTGACCATCACCGCTGGGAGCCTTTTTATCATGTGGCTCGGAGAGCAGATCACAGAGCGCGGCATTGGCAATGGTATTTCCCTGCTCATCTCCATCAACATTGTGGCCGATCTTCCAGGATCATTGGTTCGGGTTTGGAAAACCTACATCGGCAAGCCCGACGCCGGAGCCATGGATGCGCTTACGGTATTGATGCTTGTAGTCCTGTTGATTGCCGTCATCGCGGGCATTATCGCCTTGACCCAGGCGCAGCGACGGATCGCCATCCAATACGCCAAGCGCGTGGTGGGCCGAAAAGTCTATGGCGGTCAGACGCAATATATGCCGCTCAAGGTCAATTATTCCGGCGTCATGCCCATCATCTTTGCCCAGGCCATCGTGCTTTTCCCTTCTCAGATCATCGGTTTCATGTTTCCTGACAATCACAGTGTGGCCATCTGGGTGCAGCGCATCACCACCGGCTATCCTTATGTCATTATATCGACCGGTTTGATCTTCTTCTTCAGCTATTTCTGGGTCGCCACCATGTTCCAGCCAGCGCAAATTTCCGAGGATTTGAAAAAAAGCGGTGGATACATTCCAGGTGTGCGCCCAGGCAAACCTACGGCGGATTTCCTCGATTTCACCATGAGCCGCCTCACCTTTGCGGGTGCCGCGTTCCTCACGATTATCTATCTTCTGCCGCTCCTTCTGCAAAGGCAGCTCCAGCTCGACTCCCGTGTCAGCCAATTCTTCGGCGGCACCAGCATTTTGATTCTTGTCGGCGTAGTCTTGGATGTCATGAGACAGGTTGAGACCCATCTTCTCCAGCGTCATTACGACGGGTTTCTCCGCAAAGGTAAGATCCGTGGGCGCACTGATCGCGCAGTATCAGGAGGATTGGCGGCCAATCCCACCACGGTTGTTTTGCTCTGGACGAGCATTTCAGTGATTGCCATCATCGGTCTGGCATGGGCGCTCATGCACGGACATTGAAAAAAGGAGCTGCTCCGCATGGCTCTGGCATTTGACCGCATCCCCACGCGCCACGGCAAGGCATTGGATGGATTGCGCCGGGCTTGTGCTGTTGCGCGCGACATCCTGATCAAAGCCGCTTTACAGGTTCAGGTTGGTGTTACTACGGGTGAAATTGACCGCTTCGCTGCCGCCGAAATTAAAGCCGCAGGAGCCACCAGTGCTTTTTTAAACTATCAGGTTGGGCGCAAAAAATTTCCCGGTCACATTTGCATCGGCGTAAATGAAGAAGTCGTGCATGGCATCGGCAGCACGCGTGTTATCAAGCCGGGCGACATTGTGAAAATTGATGTCGGTATCATCAAGGATGGCTGGGTCGGAGACAATGCCCTCACAGTGCCAGTGCCGCCCATTGCCCCGGATGTGCAGAAGCTGCTTTCCGCCACCGAGGACGCGCTATTGATTGCCATCGACTGGGCGCGGGCCGGACTCATGCTGGGCGATCTCTGCCACTCGGTAGAAAATTACGTCACCCGCTACGGACTCACCGTCGTCCGGGACTATGTCGGACATGGCGTCGGCCGCAAACTGCACGAAGAACCACAGGTTCCGAATTACGGAGTCAAGGGTGCCAAGCCCCGACTCCGCGCAGGCATGAGCATCGCTATCGAACCCATGATTAATCTCGGTGTCGAACAGACGGAGACCCTCAAAGACGGCTGGACGGTGGTCACGATGGATCGCAAACCAAGCGCACATTATGAGCATGTGGTGTTGATCACCGATGGTGAGCCGGAGGTTCTGACCTGGCGGGAGCGCACCAATGCGCCGCTCACGCAACCCTTAACTCGGGCCGTGGCTTGAGTTCGTTTCTCGAGTCATGACGCGATTCCGCCCCTGCATTGATCTTCACGAGGGCAAGGTGAAGCAGATCGTCGGATCGACCCTGTCAGAACATGCCGGAGACATTCGTGAAAATTTCGTCAGTGAAAAACCCGCCGCCTGGTATGCCGCACGTTATCGGGGCGACCAACTGACAGGCGGGCACGTCATCATGCTGGGCAAGGGAAATGAAACTGCCGCGCTGGAAGCCCTGGCCGCTTATCCAAATGGTCTGCAAATCGGCGGCGGCATCAATCCCGCGAACGCTCGCGCATGGATCAAGGCGGGTGCAAGCCACGTGATCGTCACCTCGTGGCTGTTTGATGGGTGCGGAAGATTCCAGCAAACCAAATTAGATGAAATGGTGCAGGCCATTGGGGAGGATAAACTGGTCATCGACATTAGTTGCAAAGCCACAACAGATGGCTGGATCGTCGCCATGAACCGCTGGCAGACCCTGACTGATATGTCAGTGAATGCGTCGTGCTTTGCCCAGCTCGCTCCGCACTGCGCAGAGTTCCTCATTCATGCCGTGGATGTCGAAGGAAAATGTGAAGGAATGGATGAAAAACTTATCTCATGTCTTGCCGGCTGGTGTGACCGGCCGATGACTTACGCAGGTGGGGCCAGAAGCATCGCCGACCTGCATCGCGCACAGGAATTGAGCGATGGAAAAGTGGATGTGACGATCGGCAGCGCGCTCGACATCTTCGGCGGCAAAGGAGCGCGCTATGATGAATGCGTGTCGTTCAACAACCGTAAGTAGCAGGCATCGCCGAATGACAGAGTTATCATGGCGGTGTTATTTCTCCTCATGAACATGAGTTGCCTCATCATGATGAGAGTGAGGGTGGGCGTATTCCTCGATCATTCCGGCAAGAAACGCCACGGCCAAACCCAAAATCAGGGCCAGAGAAAGTTTCAGCCGGTCATGTGAATGAAATTGCAACTCGGGCAGCAGGTCGCTGCAGGCGATGCAAAGAAAAGTGCCCGCGCAATACGCCAGCGCGCTGCCGAGAAAAACCGTATTGGAATCCGTGAAGTAATAGGCGCCGAAATAAAACAGAGCTGCGCCCAGCGGCGTCGCAAGCGCGAACAGGCAATTGAGCCAGTGCCGCAAGGAACGCGAACTGCCTCCTGCGGCTTGCAAGGTGGAGACCGCCATGGCATCAAAAGGTTTATGCAGGATCACCGCGAGTGCCACGCCCAGACCGGCGAACATGACATGCTCATGCGCTTGGGCGGCGACCGAGGCAGCCAGGGCAAATCCGTCAAGCAGTGAATGCAAAGTCAAACCGAGCGCGGTGCCGATCCATGTCAGTTGTTTTGCGGACTTATAGGCCAGAGTTTGCTCGTGGTGCACATGTCCGTGTTCACATGGCTTGCTTGATTCATGTTCGTGCTGAAAGCAGTCTTCGGGATCGCCTTCCGGGAGATCATGATGATGAAAATGAAAAAATCTCTGAAGAAAAAACATCGTCACAAAACCGCCCAGCACCCAGTTCATGGTGCTGGTGACGGAACCCAACTGCTCGGCGGCGTGCGGCAGGAAATGCAACAGCGCTATGCCTAGCATCAGCCCGGCAACGAGGCTGATGGCCATCTGCAAGCGGGTGTGAGTCAGGTGAACGAGCAGCGGCAACCAGCCGCCCGCCAGCGAAGCGATGAGAACACACGCACAATAGATAAATAGCAGCCAGCCGGAGGAAAACATCAGGCCAGTCATAGGGGCGGAGGACGCGCTGTCAATTCAGGAGTTTCTGAGGCGCAGGAATCCGCGCAGGAAAAACGCGCCCAAAATCACGATTTTTCGCAGCTTGCCGAGGCGGATTCTTTCATCAAAGACGCGGAAGTGTTTGCGGCGGATTTTCTCCAAAATCTCCGAGTAGATTTGCGCCATCATCTCTGCAGCCTGCATTTGCGGGCGATCTTCTTCAGGAAGCACGGCGGCGGCGTCCCTGAAATATTGCAGCGCCCGACCATGTTGGAATCGCAGGAGCGCCTCCATATTGGGGTCAAAGCGAAGCTGGAGAATCTGTTCTTCGCACAAATGAAATTTTTCCAGGTCTGCCTGCGGCAGATAAATGCGTCCATTGCGGGCGTCTTCACCCACGTCGCGGATGATGTTGGTGAGTTGCAGGGCATAGCCGAGACTGATCGCGTAATCTTTTGAAGCGGGATTCTTGCAGCCAAAAATCTCTATGCTGACCAAGCCAACGACGCCGGCCACCTTGTAGCAATACTTCAGCAAATCCTCGAAGGTGGCGAAGCGGGACGTGTCCAGGTCTTGCAACATGCCGTCCACGATTTCTGCCAGCATCTCCGGTTTGATGGAATACTTCTTAGTGAGAGCGGCGATCTCGCTTTGCAGTTCGTCGGGTTCCGGAAACCCGTGCAGCAAGCCCTCTTTCCATTCATTTAACCGGGCGCGTCTTTCCTCCTTTGGCTGGTCGTTGTCATCCGCGATGTCGTCGATCACGCGGCAGAAGGCATAGAAGCTCACCATGTCCCTACGCCTTTCACGCGGCAGCGATGAAAGAGCGAACGCGAGATTCGATCTGCTGCGGCGCGCGATCTGGCGGGAGAGTGGGGCGCGGCTGGTGGTGGTCACTGCTGGGGTATTGGGCGGACAAGATAACCAGCGTTGTGCATAAGCAAGATGCCTGCTGTGAAAAGCCAGAGATGCATTATTGCGGAAAATAACGCGGAAGTGATCCATGCTGATACACCGGGATAGAGCGCCAGCATCCGCGTCGCATGGTTCAGAAACGCCAGAAGCATGACCTCCGTGATGGCGAATCCAATCCACGTAATCCAGAGCTTGTGCCACAGCAGCAGCATGAAGCCGCCCACCGCGACAAAGTTTCCGCGAATGACGGCGATGCAAAATGGCAGGGGAGCCGCGACCAGCAAGGCTTCGAGCATGATCCACCATTGAAGCTCTCCTCTCATCAAATGAGCGCCGGCATTGAGCAGTGTCAGGATCAAGATCAGCGGAATCAATTGGCGCCAGCGTGAAGCCATCAGCTTGGGGCTTTGGTTCAGAACAAGCAGGCACATGGCTGTTTGCGTGGCGGCTGCAGCGCAGCCCTGCCAGAGATAATGCAGCCAGGGCGGGCCCCATGCTCCGAAGGGAAACTCATGCCAGCGCGCCACATCCAGGATCAGCCAGCCGAATTGCATCACACCATTGGCCACACAGATGAGCAGAAAATCCGGCCAGACCATGGTGATGGAGTCGGGAAGCCTCGCCATGTCGGAATCGTGGAGCGCAGCGATGTGACAAAGGGTGATGCCAATCATGAGCAAGGGATGATTCCGCATCCAACGCAGGGCATCGATGAAGACGGAGCGCTGCGGATGAAACCAGAGATGGATCCCCATCGCGGCCGCAAATCCCGTCAGCCAGATGAAGGCGCTCACATGATTGTCGGATGAACTGGCCACGCGATGAATGTGTCGCAGTTTCCGATTTGCGCCATTGGCAAGGTGCGCCCGGCATCAACGGATCACGCCCCAATGGGATGTGAGCGGCCAGTAGCAAAACAGTCCGGGGCCGACTACATTTTGCTCAGGCACCGAACCCCAGTAACGGCTGTCTGAACTGTTGTAGCTGTTGTCTCCCAAGGCAAAATATTCGCGGGGAGCGACGCCAGAGAGACTGACTGGCAGAGGGATTCTGTGATCTGGTGAGTAACCATGATAGGCATGAGCGACATCCAATGGCTGACGCTCATCAATCACTTTGCGGAAACTGGCTTCAGTGGCCAGTTTTCCATTGATGTAGAGTTCGGGTGATTTCACATCGATGGTGTCGCCGGGAATCCCGCCGAGGCGCTTGATGTAGTGTTGCGAACCCCAGCGCAAATCGAAGTCGGGACGGTTTTCGATGCCGGAAATGTTCTTGGTGGTGAAGACAAAAACCTCCCCGCGAGTTGGTTTGCGGAAATGGTAGGAGAACTTGTTCACGATGACGTAGTCTCCGTTGGAAATGATGCCTCGTGCGAGAACCTGTCCTTCCTTGATGTGGATGCGGCTGTCGCTGCGCAGATAGATGCTGGCGCGCATGTCGGGGCTGTCGTTGCTGCCCTCCGCGGTTCCAGCTTTCAGGTTGCTGTAGAGCTGCAATTCATCCGTGAGCTGGCGGATGGGGCAGTTGATTTTCATGGTATGTCCGTCCTCGAAATGCAGAACGCTGTAAGGACGGAAGATGAGAAAATGATCTTCCGTGACGGGTTTCCGCAGATCAAGATACCCGTCATGATCGGACACGGCATTGAGATAGCTGGTTCCGGTTAACAAGCCCATGGCGCGGCCCAGGATTCCCGGATCGGGATTCTGCGTGCTGCGCTCGGCCCGGATGCCGTTGAGCGTGGGTTGCATGGAGCCGGTGGGAATTTGGAAGGGCTGCGCAATGTAAGCGCGGATGCCGAGCGCGATGACAATGGAGACAAAAAAGACCTCGATGTTCTCCGCAATGGCCGAGGTTCGCGTTCCGGGCAGTGCCCGTTCGCAGGCGCGGTTAATGCTCTCCGAGAGAGTGTCAATGCGCTTGCTGTCACGCGCTTTGATCGACTGCTCCAGTTCCGCGCGAAGGCCGTTGATCTCGTCGAGTTTCGCCTGCGGCAGAAGATCGCGTTTGTAATGGATGAAGCGCATGACGCCCTTGTGGAGGAGCTTGGCGTTCTTGAGGAATTTTGGCTGAAACATGGGGGACAGGATAATGGAATGCTGGGTTAGGAGAAGGGTGGATGGGGCGGTGTTGCAGTCAATCTTCCATCATTCCATTTTCCAATCTTCTCCTCGCGAAATTAACCGTTCTTCAACACCTCAATAAACGCTTCCTGCGGGATGTTCACGCGCCCGATGGATTTCATGCGCTTCTTGCCCTCTTTTTGTTTATCGAGCAGTTTTCTTTTGCGGGAGATGTCGCCACCGTAACATTTGGCGGTCACATCTTTGCGAAGAGCGCTGATGCGCTCGCTGGCGATGATTTTGCCGCCGATGGCTGCCTGAATGGCGACAACGAAGAGCTGCTGGGGAATGACTTCCTTTAGTTTCAACGCCAGGGCACGACCGCGAGACTCGGCTTTGCTGCGATGAACAATGGTGGTGAAAGCATCCACGGGTTCGGTGGCGACAAGAATATCCATCTTGACGAGTTCGCTGGCCTGATAACCGGCGTGTTCATAGTCCATGCTGCCGTAGCCACGCGTGACGCTCTTCAGCTTGTCGTTGAAATCGACGAGGATTTCATTAAGCGGCAACAGGCAGGTAAGAATTACACGGCTGCCGTCGAGCGTCTCGGTATGATCCACACTGCCGCGCTTGTCCATGACGAGGTTCATCATGTCGCCGATATATTCATTCGGCACCATGAGGAAAATTTTCACCATGGGCTCACGAATTTCTTCGATCTCCGCAGCCGGCGGGAGGAACGCCGGATTGTCCACGATGAGTTCCTCGCCATTGGTTTTTTTCACTTCGTAAATGACGGATGGATAGGTGCTGATGACATCCATCTGGAACTCGCGGCGGAGACGCTCCTGCACGATTTCCATGTGGAGCAGGCCGAGGAAGCCGCAGCGGAAACCGAATCCGAGCGCGGCGCTGCTCTCGGCTGAAAATGTGAAAGCGGAGTCGTTAATTTGAAGCTTGCCCATCGCGGCCTTGAGCGCCTCGAAATCATCGGTGCTCACCGGGTAGATGCCGCTGAAGACGAGTGGATGGATTTCCTTGAAGCCGGGCAGCGGCTCTTTGGCAGGATTGCGGGTGCCGGTGAGCGTGTCGCCGATCTTCACATCACCGGTGCTTTTCACATTCGCGATGACGTAGCCGACATCTCCGGTGTAGAGTTTTTCGACGGTGTCCATCTTCGGACGGAAGACGCCCACGTCCTTCACTTCGTAATCCAGCCCGGTGCTCATCATGCGCACTTTCTGGCCCTTGATGACGCTGCCGCTGAAGACGCGCACATAGGAGACGACGCCGCGATAGGCATCGAACACAGAGTCGAATACTGAGGCGCGCAGATGATCCTCGCCCAGTGATACCGGCGGTGGGATGAGGCGGACGATGGCTTCGAGAATGTCTTCGATGCCGATGCCCATCTTCGCGCTGGCAGACACGGCTTCATCCGCAGGAAGCTGGAGCACGTCCTCAAGCTGGCGTTTGCACTTCTCAACATCGGCGCTGGGAAGGTCGATCTTGTTGATGATGGGAATGACGTAGAGATTCTGCTGCAGCGCGAGGCTGTAGTTTGCGACTGTCTGGGCCTCGACGCCCTGGGAGGCATCCACGAGAAGCAATGCGCCCTCACACGCGGCGAGGGAGCGGGAGACTTCATAGGAAAAGTCCACGTGGCCGGGCGTATCGAGCAGGTTGAGTTTATATATGTGCCCGTCCTTGGCCTTGTAATTCATCGTCACCGGATGAGCCTTGATCGTGATGCCACGTTCACGCTCCAGATCCATGGAATCGAGCAACTGATTCTGCTGCTGCCGGACTGTGATGGTGTTCGTAAATTCCAGCAGACGGTCGGACAGCGTGGTCTTCCCGTGGTCAATGTGGGCGATGATGGAGAAATTGCGGGTGCGGGAAATGGGCATTGCGATCGGGGCAGGGGAGCCTGCTTAGTAGCTCTGAATGCGCCCGGTGGCAAGCTCAGTCGCCAAGCAGTTTACCGGGGGCGGCTGGCGCGGTATGCCTCAAGAGCTTTGCGGATCGCATTGCGGTTTTCTTCGTTCTTAAACGGCAGCGCCGGATCGAGAGCTGCTGCCCACGCATACTCGAACGGGTCGGTGCGAATGTTTTGCCGGAAAAGCTGCTCCACCAAAGGCGCAGCGTTCTCGGGACGGCTTTGCAGCCACTCGACAAGGGCCTTCTGGCCATCCGGGCCACTTGTTGCGGCAAGGATGGGTGCGACCAGCTGCGCCGCTTCGCTCGTGGGCGTCTGATCTTTCAGCCTGGCCGCCAGCGGCGGCACGGCATCCTCCTTATAAATCAAAACAATACTTAGGGCACGCGTCGCCGCTTCTTGCCGGGCTTGATCCTTGCTATTCTTTGCCAGTGCCGCCGAGAGGAGCAGCTCGATGCCGCTGGGCGCGCTAATTTCCGCCATTGATTCAGCAGTGCTCCAAAGCAGGGTCGGATTGGTCGTTTCAAGCCAGGTGCGCTCCAGCATCGGGGACAGCGCGGGTCCGCCACGATTTCCGGTGAGCGTGGCTGCGGAGTCCTTGATCTTCTTGTCTGTGGCAGAGTTCGCCACTTGTAGCAAGAGATTGACCGATTCCTTGGTCGCCGCATCTACGAGTGCTCCTATTACCAGTTGCCGCTCAAATTCCGAGTTCGCACTGTTGGTGATAAATGCATACAGTTGCTCTAAGAACTCTGGGGTAGGTTTCTTGATGCGCATAGCATCCGACAAAACGGTTTGAAGGTGCAGTTGCTTCATAGAGGCATGTTCCAGACGTTTGGCATCGATCATTAACTTGAAAATCACGGGCAAATCTTGCTTCTCAACCTCTGTCAAAAAAGCATTTTTTTCTAGAATGCCCATTTCCTCATATTTCAATTTGTGAGTGCCAACACCGGACGGATTGGATGGCAAAGGTGTATTCACGACGGGTGGAATTTGGTTCTGAGCTACAACCAAGTCCTCCAACGGCGTGGACTTGTTCGAGCGGTGGGCTGGTGGCGGCTTTCGCAGTCGCAGGGCCGCAGACACAACCACTAGAACGATGCCTGCAACAAATAAGATTTTGTATTTAGCTTTCATGGGAACCAGTTCGGAACAATCAGTCGCAGCTGATCATGGAGATCATTTGTTCTTGATGGCGCGTCAGTATGGACCACGTTCTCCGTTGTCACAATGAGGCGCGAGATCGTGTTTTGTCCCATGGCAGGCGCGGGAGATGGCGGATACCCGGGTGCGGGAAATGGGCATTGCGATCGGGGCAGGGGAGCCTGCCCAGTAGCTCTGAAAGCGCAATGTGGCAAGCTCAGTCGCCAAGCAGTTTACCGAGGGCGAAGTAGTTCTTCACATAATCCGCCACCGCGTCATCAAGCGGCGTGATGCTTTTTATGGCTTCACTAAGGCCATCATGGTTCTTGTTTGCGATCCACGCGATGGCGGTCAAGAGCCTCGCGGATTGCCTTGCGGTTCTCCTCATTGACAAACGGCACTGCTGGATCAAGAGCTTTGCCCCAAGCTGATTCAAACGGGTCCGTGCGAATATGCTGGCGAAAAAGTTGCTCTACCAGCGGAGTGGCATTTTCAGAACGACCTTGCAGCCAGCTAACCAAGGCTTGCTGACCATCGGGGCCATTGGTTCCCGCTAGGATGGGGGCCAACAGCTTAACCACCTCGCTTGCGGGTGCTTGACCCTTCAGTCGGGCCGCAAGTGGCGGCACAGCTTCTCCATTTGAAACTAATTGCAGCGCATTCTGAGCCGCCTGCTGCCGCTCCTCATCCCGACTGTCCTTTGCAAGCGCCGATGAGAGGAGCAATTCGACGCCGCTTGCTGTCCCGAATTTCGCCATCGCTGTGGAGGTGCTCCCGATCAAAATTGGGTCGCTCGTCTCCCGCCATGTGCGTTCCAAGATCGGAAAGAGATCGGCCACGTTTTGATTCGGGTGCCCCAGACCCGCAAGCGAAGCTGCGGACTCCCTAACCTTCACGTCAGGGGCCGTTTTAGCCAGTCGGAGCAAGAGAGTCACGCTTTCCTTGGTTGCAGCTCCCTCCAGTGCTCCGATGAGCAGATCGCGCTCAAACTGGGAATTAGCGGTATTAATAACGAACCCATACAGTTGCTCCAAGAACTCTGGGGTAGGTTTCTTGATTCGCATAGCATCCGAGAGAACGGTTTGAAGGTGCTGTTGCTTCAGATCGTCTTTCTCCACTCGTTCTGCGTCAAGCATCGCCATAAAAATCGCGGGCAAATCTTGTTTTGCGATTTCATCCAGCATCGCCATTTCCTCCAAAACACCCATTTCAGCGACCTTTTTTTTGGCATTTGCTAGGACATTGGAAGACGTAGAAGACAGAGGCTGCTCTGCGGCAGGAGACAAAGACTTCGAATTCTGGGTGGTCGTTGCGGGATGGCTCGCTGATTTGCTTGATTGTGAAGATTCTGTTGGGACGGTCTTCTGCCGCCAAACGACAAGCGTAACGACCACCAAAAAAATAATCGTGCCGAGGATGGTTTTCTTTTTCACTTTCATGGGAACCAGTTTGGAGCTATCTGCCGCAACTGGGCACGGAGATCATTTGTTCTTGATGGCGCGTCAGTATGGACCACGTTCTCCGTTGTCACAATGAGGTGCGGAATCGTGTTTTGTCCCAGGGCAGGCGCGGGAGATGGGCATTACGATCGGGGCAGGAGAGCCTGCTCAGTAGCCCTGAATGCGCCCGGTGGCAAGCTCAGTCGCCAAGCAGTTTACCGGGTGCGAGATAGTTTTTCACATAATTCGCGACCGTCAACTGAAGCGGCTCATCCTTTTTTTGAAACACATCAAGGCCCCAGTTTGTGACCAGATCGATAGGTTTCGAGTGCGGCGCGTGACGGCCTTGCTGCCTGAGCACTTCATGCGGCACAACGAGCTTGGGCGAGTAGAGCCGCCAAACCCAGGGAGGGAGGTAACTTGTCACAACGTCGGTGTAGTATGAAGCAGTCGGGGGCCTGGGAAGCTTCGCGACAGCCGAGGCTTCAGGCGGAAGCCGAGACAGACAGCGACGAAGGAGCTGGCCGAAGGCCGAGCCGTGCGTTAGGCGCGCGGTGAGTAACTGCTTCATACTACTTCGCGTTGTGACAGGCTTACCCATAGGCTGGCGCGGACCCGTGAGGCTTGGCCGAACGCACGAACCACGCGACCTGTTCGTTGGCCGGTGCGGACGGTGCGACGATTAGGAGCACACGAACCAACGGCGGGAGGCTGGAGAGGCGCGCAGCTTCCCCTTGGTTGGCAAGCGCAAACTTTGGATGCAACAGACGTTGCCAGCCGCTCACGGCTTCAACTTTCGGAAGAGCAACCACGACGCGCCGATTGCAGCCACAATGGCGACAGGCAGCCACACGAGCAAATTCTGCGTAGCAGCATTTTCAATCGGAGGCGGCGAAGCTTTGGGCGTCCCACGAACGTGTCTCTTCTCATCTGATTCATCCGAATCAGCGGGACCTGTCCCTTGTGCATGCGATGCACGCGAGCGCTGAAAGCGCGTGATCCTTACTTTGACAACATCAGAAAGATAGGGACGTTTATGCGCCGTTTCACGTAAAAAATCAACATCGGAAGGAACTCCTTTATATAGTAGTAGTGATGCAATGCAATCAACATCAGTCGACTTTAAATCTTTCCAGCGTGTTTTCAATGCCTCTCTCGCGTATTCAATATATGGACTTGAATCCATCCCATCAATGTAAGCGGCACCAAGCGCGGCAAATTCGAAAGGACTATAGGGATTCTCCTTCATTAGCTGAAGCAGGACTGGTGTGACATCGTTTCCCCTGCGTTTCATGTCGTTGAGAGCCGCCGCCAGCTCAGGGCGCAAGCCTTCATCGGATGGAATGCTCATTGCTTTCCAAAACACTTCAACGTATGCCGCCCGCAGAAGCGGGTCGTCCAATGTCATTTTGGCGTAGTCATCTTCACGCAAGTTTTTCAGCAATTTCTCATCCGGTAACTTGGTAACCATGGGGCTTGACATGCCGAAGTCGTCAGAGACTGTGAAGTCAGGTTCTTTAAATGCTTCTTCACCGTAAAGGACGGCAAGTAACGATAGAGTGAACGACGCTACAAAGAATATCCGAGTGATGAAGTTGTTCATACTATTGCAATGGAATGTAGTAGCCTCGGATAAGTCCGCCGACTTTCCGAGCCTTGATTTGGGGGGTGTAAACTTGCTTCTGTAAAAGGCGTCTCGCCTTGATCTGCGCGCCCCTCCGGGGGCGGCGGAGTGAGGCGAGCGTAGCGATGCCGAACGCAG
>JAYVOH010000023.1:0-6844 GCA_043758025.1 Verrucomicrobiota bacterium | reverse complement strand
ACCAGTAGCGCCACAATCGACGCTAAACTCAAAGTTCACGACGAGCGCAAATCCGAGAGATCGTCACTCTTTTGCATCAAGTCCGACAGGCTGCTAGTCAGTGCACTGGACGATGTTATTGGTCCCGATCATGATGACGACGACCTTGGGGTGCAAGCCATCGAGGATGCCGCCCGCAATGTGACCGAGAGTGTGCTCTGTGCGCTCGCCGGAAACACCGAAATCCGCCGGATGATATTTGGCGTAGTATTTTTCCCATGTGGCCTTGCCCTTTCCGGACCATCCATCTGTGATGGAATCCCCGAGAAAAACCAGCTTGTGTTCTTGTCTTTGGCCCTTTCAAAAAACTGTGTCTGGCGATTGGCATTTATTGCCGTGGGTGTGGTTGCCGATTCTGGCGTGCGGGGCTAGGTGCCGGTTTTTGCGCTTTGGGCTTGGGAGCTGCGGGAGCCTGTCTGCGAAAAGGCTGGGCAGGAGCTTCCGAGAAAGATGGAAATGGCCACGAATATATTTGCTACACGGTGTATTTTCATAGGAGTGAATGATGCTTGAAGTATATGCGCTCGAAGAAGTGGTGGATACGGCGTGACCATTAAACTCTGGCCGCGAGACCTAAATCGCGAGATGCAGATTAAAGCAAAAAGGTCGCTCAACCAGAGGGTTGAAGTGCTGCATCTTGAACTTCAGGCAGGCTGGGTGACAGCTCTGCAATCCAAGCGCACTCATCGAGGAATCGTGGCCGGCTGGAATCGCGCAAGACGGTGGCAAACTGGGGAAGCAAATCCTTGAGACAGGCCGCGATGGCCATTTTGATTTTTTCGGGGAGTTCCTGCTCCGGCATGAAAGTCCGCAAATTCTTGGCCACCGATTCACAGGTGGAGTCCGTGGATGCGAGCGTCAGATTGAGTTCGCGATTGTGGGTTTTGAGGATTGAAATGAATTCAACCGCCGACTCGACCGCGACATGATGTTTCTGGTAGAACGCATGGGAACGTTCCTTGACGGCGGCGAGCTTGCTGATCGCTGCCAGAACGTCAAAGTTGTCGTGCTGCGGTGGTTCCGACGCGGCGTGTTTTAGAAAATCAAGCAATCCCATAAATGAGTATTATCAGATAAGCTCATTGCGGCGGTTGGCAAGCCCGCGCTTGAATATTCGTGACCCAGCAAATGGTCAAAAACTCGCAGGGACTTTTTGGGAGTCTGCAGGCTTCCGAAAAATATTCTTCAAGCTCATTGATCATTGAATCAATGTCTTTCAGCACCTTCTGCCATACTTGATCGATTTCAATGTCGCCATCATTGTGCGTGATACCGTTTGCGTGCGACTGCAGCCAAACCGACCGGGCAGGGAACGCCATTTGCTCCATCGCCTACTTAATTGAACCAGCCTACAGACTGTGAAAGAAGAACAGGCTGCGGCTGCCGTGGGTAAGTCTCATGAAGAGATGGTGTTTGGAAGGCGGAAATCGACCTCTCAAAATCCAAAGCCTTTGGGCATTCCGGGCATTCCGCCGCCTTTGCCGCCGCCGCCCATCATGTTGCCCATGATCCCGCGCAACATGCCTTTGTTCTTCATCATTTTGCGCATCATGTCGAACTGCTTGAGCAACTGGTTGACCTCCATGACGGTGCGCCCGCTGCCTTTGGCGATGCGTTTGCGGCGGCTACCGTTGATGATTTCCGGCCGGGTGCGTTCCTGCGCAGTCATGGAGAGAACGATGGCCTCGGTGTGGCTCATGCGTTTCTCATCCACTTTCATGTCTTTCATCTTGCCCATGCCGGGCAGCATGCCGAGCAGGGATTCCAAGGGGCCGAGCTTGCGCATGAATTTCATCTGCGCGAGGAAGTCGGTGAAGTCGAACTTGGCGGACTGCATCCGCCTGGCCATGCGCATGGCGTCGGCTTCATCTATCTGCTCGGCGGCTTTTTCCACCAAGCCCACGACATCGCCCATGCCGAGAATGCGGTCGGCCATGCGGTCGGGGTGAAAGATTTCCAACTGATCAATTTTTTCGCCGACGCCGACAAATTTCACGGGGCAACCGGTGACCTGCTTCATGGAGAGCAGCGCGCCGCCACGAGCGTCGCCGTCGAGCTTGGTCATGATGAGGCCGGTGACGCCGATGGCTTCGTTAAAGGTCTTGGCGACGCTGACGGCCTGCTGGCCGGTGGCGGCGTCGGCGACGAGCAGGACTTCCCGTGGCTCGATGATTTGCTTGATCTTCTTAAGTTCCTCAAGCAGCACGTCATCGACTTCCTGACGGCCAGCGGTATCGAAGATGGCGATGCCGCCGCCTTGTTGCTTGATCCAGTCGAGAGCTTGGCGCACGACTTTCACGGCGTCCTTCTCGCCTTCGGCAGGCTGATAAACTGGCACGCCAATGGATTCGCCGAGCACAGCAAGCTGCTTCACGGCCGCAGGACGGAATACGTCGCACGCAATGAGCAGAGGGCGCTTGCCCTGTTTTTTCAAATGCGCAGCGAGTTTGCCCGATGTGGTGGTCTTGCCCGCACCGTTAAGGCCGGCAATGAGGATGCGCTGGGGCGGGCTGATGTCGAGCGCGACCGCGCCGCCGCCGAGGAGGGTGACGAGTTCGTCGTGGAATATTTTGACGATCTGCTGGCCGGGGGAAACGGTGCGGAGGACTTCTTCGCCGAGTGCTTTGGTTTTGACGGCCTCGATCAGGTCTTTGGAAACTTTGAAATCCACGTCAGCTTCAAGCAGCGCCAGACGGATTTCGCGCATGGCATCTCCGATGTTCGATTCACTAATTTTGCCCAGGCCACGGATTTTTTTGAAGGCGGACTCGAGTTTTTCGGTGAGGGCGGAGAGCATCTGAGAAAGTATGAAGGAAAAAGGATGAACGTGGATCAGGGTGCCGGCTGCGTGGTGGTTTCGGTAATTACTTGGGGGAGGTAGCTGGCTTTTTGTTCGATCTTAAATTTCCAACTGATGACTTCGTCCTTGTCGGAGCTGGTGCGTCTGAATCCAAGCGTCGCTGTGCAATCGTCGAGCCGGATGCGCTGTGGAATCTGGTAGCGCACGGTCTGATTTGTGGCGTCGAATTCTACCGGCACAGCGCCATATCCGCTGACGCGGAGCAGCACGCTGTCGGGAACGATGCCGCCGAGTTTTGAGAGATTCGCTTCAATGACCGGGCGGCGCTCCGAGATGGTGGAATTGGGAGCCGGCTTGAGATTGATGAGCTTTTCACCGCTTTCATTCACGGCGTCGGTTTTGACAAACTTGCTGTTGGCCATGTCGTTGCGGCCATGGAAGTTGCTGGCGAGTTTGAAGTTCGTGTCCTTGTCCCATTGCTGAGTAAAGCGACCGAGCAGGCCGTTGGGCGTATCCCAGGTTGCTTTCTGCGGATTGACCGTGACTGCGGCTTCATAGCCTGAGTCCTGGGCAAGCTTCACGACATCCTCATTCTTGATGCCGTAAGGATAGGCCAGGGTCTGGCAAGGAACGCCGAATGTTTGTTCCAACCATTTCTTGGATTCGGCGATTTCCTCATGCAGCCATGCATGGTATTGTTCATCGGTCTTTCCTTTTTTATTTGTCAGCGGCTGGTGCGAGATGGTGTGACTGCCGAGTTCGCCACCGTTATTGAGCATCTCCTTGATTTGTTCGACTGTCATGGAACGTCCGCCTACGCCGACGTATTTTTTGTAGAGATAAATCGTAAAGGGATAGCCGAACTCCTTCATGATCGGATAGGCCAACTGATGCTCGCCAACCCAGCCGTCATCCAGGGTAATGACTGCGGACTCGTCGGGGATATTTTTTTCACCGCGTTTCCATGCGAGAAGATCGGACATGGGGATGACGGTGATGTTCGCATCCTTCAGTGCCTGCATCTGGGATCGGAAGGTCGGCACGCTGACCATCATTTCCGTCTTGGGAATTCGCTCCACGAAATCGTGATAGAGCAAAATGGAGACCATCGCGCTTTTGTTCAACTCGAAAGGTGTAGCCTTGGGCGCTTCCGGATCCGACATCTTTTCCGGCCCAAACAAGTCCTCTCCCTCCGCTGGCTTGGCCGCTTTGTCATTTTCTGCCGCAGTTTCCGCAGGCGGCGGCGTCACAGGCGCGGGCGCGGGCAGGAGTTGTTTCAACTTGCCGCATGATGAATGCAGCAGGCAAAGCATGGCAAGCATCGCAGTGGCCACGATGCGCGAATCGCAAATTCTTCTCAGGGTGGTTGTGAGCATGGTTGGATTAGACTAGCACAACCAGCTTGTGTTGAAAGTTGAAACCCAGGCGGGAACCGCCTCACGATCATGGCATGGCCTGCTCCATGATCTGATGAACCCGGCCGATCATGTCTTGCGGATCGTCGAGCAAGCCAGCGGAAAGCAGCGCATTGTCGAGCAATTGCGAAGCCACAAGGCCCGCAAGATCGGGATTCGAGCTTGCGGCACCGGCGAGCTTGCGAACGATGGCGTGAGCGGGATTGATCTCCAAAATCACCTTGCTCATGCCAAAGTCATCTTTCTTCATCGCGCGCATCATCTGGCGCATCTGAGGACTCATCTCGCCTTCCGGTTGCAAGGCCATTGCGGGACTGCTGACCAAGCGCTTGCCCGCGCGCACTTCGGATACGCGATCACCGAGCCGTTCCTTGAGCCACGTGCAAAGTTTGTCTGTATCTTCTTTGTTCAAGGCTTCAACTGCAGTTGCAGCATCGCCAAGATCAACGTCCGCTGCGGCGACGCTCTTCACT
The DNA here is from genome assembly GCA_043758025.1 of Verrucomicrobiota bacterium. GTDB lineage: Bacteria > Verrucomicrobiota > Verrucomicrobiia > Verrucomicrobiales > Verrucomicrobiaceae > VFKE01. Next base: position 2,117 of record JAYVOH010000023.1, on the reverse strand, counting down.
GGTTTGCCGTCAAATTCACCGAGCGCATTGACCACATAGTCGTCGATCGTTTCATAGAGATAGAGCACCTCGAAGCCGCGGGACTTGAAGGCGTCGAGATACGGGCCGCGCTCGATGGTCTCGCGACTCGGCGCGATTTGATAATAAATCGTGCTCTGTCCCTCTTTCATTCGCGCAATGTATTCCGGCAGGCTGACTTGCTCGCCTTCTTTGGTCAGCGAGGACTCAAAGCGGAGCAGCTTGGCGATGGTGGTTTTGTTTTCAAAATCCGTCGCCACGCCTTCCTTGAGAAAGCGGCTGAAGTCTTTATGGAACTCCGCATACTTTTTGGCATCGCTCTCGGCTTCACGCTCAAGACCCTTCAAGATTCTTCCCTGCACGACTTGCGCTAGTTTGCGAAACAGCGCGCTGTCCTGCATCGTCTCGCGCGAAATATTCAGCGGCAAATCTTCGCTGTCCACCACGCCGCGAATGAAGCGCATCCATTCTGGCAGAAATTTCTTCGGTTTGGCATCGATCAACACCCGGCGGCAATAGAGCGCCACGCCGGGTTCCATTTGCCCCATGCCGAACTGCTCCATGTTGTGCGTCGGCGCGAAAAGTAACGCGTTGATGTTGATGGGCGCGTCGGCGTTGAAATGAAAAGTGTAACGCGGCTCGTCGAATGCATGTCCGGCGAACTTGTAAAATTCCTTGTATTGTTCCTCGGTGACTTCGCTTTTATTCTTGAGCCACAGTGCTTCGACGGTGTTGATGCGCTCGCCATTAAGGTTAATCGGGAAGCCGACGAAGTTGGAGTATTTCGCGAGAATTTGTTTGATGCGATCCGGTTTGACGAATTCCGCCGCATCTTCTTTAAGGTGCAAAACGATACGACTGCCACGGCGTTGTCCTGGTGCATCTTCAATGCTGTAGCCCGTGGTGCCGTCGCTGATCCAGACGAGATGACCGCCGTCAACGCGCCATGAGTGCGTATAAACCTTCACTTCACTGGCGACCATGAATGCGGAATAAAAGCCGACGCCGAACTGGCCGATGACATTGGAGGCACCTTCTTTGCCTGACTGTTTCATGGCCTGAACAAAAGCCTTCGATCCCGAGTGAGCGATGGTGCCGAGGTTCTCGACCAGTTCCTCCTGCGTCATGCCAATGCCATAGTCGGCGATCGTCAGGGTCTTGGCAGTCTCATCCGTGGTGATGTTGATTTCCAAGGGCAGCTTGTCGTCGAAGATTTCTTTCTCAGTAAGCTGCAACAGTCGCATCTTCTCCAGCGCATCGGAGGCGTTACTCACCAGCTCCCGAACGAAGATTTCGCGATCGGTGTAGAGCGAGTGCGTGACGATGTCGAGAAGCTGGCCGACCTCGGCCTGGAATGCGTGATGTTTCTGTGATGTCTTTTCCATGATTTCGTTGGCAGATTTTATCGTTTTGGCGGGATATTTGATGAAGCATCAGACGCATGAGTCAAGCTTCTCTTGATTTATTTCCGACGCCAGCGCCGCACCAATTCATCCGCCGTCACTCCAAGAAGCAGCACCAGACCGATGATAACTGGCTCCAACTGGTCGGGCAGGTTCAGCAGGATGATCGAATTGTAGAGCACACGCATGAGAACTGCGCCGATGACGACACCGAGGATGCTCACTGCGCCGCCGCGCAGGCTGCAACCGCCGAGCACCGCCGCGGCGATGGCGTATAGTTCGTAGAAGTTGCCCTGCTTGTCCGGGGCGACGGAATTCACATCCAGCGCGAACAGCACTCCGCCAACACCTGCAAGTAACGAGCACACCACATAGGCCAGCAGCAGCAAACGCTCCGTGCGAATGCCGCTGTAGCGCGCAGCTTCTTCGTTGCGTCCGAGTGCGAGCAGATGACGGCCCGGCACCGTCTTGGTGAAGAAGATTCCAGCGACGACGGCAATGGCGATGAGCAGAATCGCAGAGGTGGGCAGCCGATAGCCGCCTGCATGCAGCCAGTCGATGCGACCGATGGCGAGTTGCCGCAACGATTCATAGCTGTTGCCGAAGCCCTTGGGATTGTCGTGTGTCAGCCAGCGTGCGAAGCCGCGATACAGCATCAGCCCGCAAAGCGTGACGACGAACGGCTGCAATTTCAGC
>JAYVOH010000022.1:0-18213 GCA_043758025.1 Verrucomicrobiota bacterium | reverse complement strand
GGTCTTCGCTGTTTTGTGTGGGTTCACCAGAGGCGAACGAACCGGCAAAGCAACACCATCTAGCAGGATTTTCCATAATATGAAGGCGATGCATTTGTTGACAAACTTTTCAGGAACTGAAATCATAACGACCTCTTTCAGAGGGTGTAGCGTAGGTCAGGGAAGAACCGGAATAAGTGCCGAAGGCCGAGCGAAGCGAGTTATGCCGGATTCTTCCTTGACCGAAGCGGAACACTCTGATTCCAGAATGGGCCGAATCAACCCACTTGAAACAGCGAAGCGCCCAAAAAATTCGTATCTTCGAGCCTTGGAACTGGAGCCAAAAAGTTTTGCCACCAGTTACCAGCTTGCATCCTTGCTCGCTGAAAAATTCGGTGACAAGACCAGCCTCGAAGAAGCAGCATACTGTCTGGGACGAGCGATCGCTCAACAGCCGTTGCAGGCGGAACTCTATTACTTGCTGGGGAACATACACTATCGTCTGGGGCGCGCGAACGATGCCATCGCCAGTTTCCGCAAGACACTCGAAATTGATCCCAAACACTCGGGTGCTGCAAATAATCTAGGGGCACTGCTGGTCGCGAAAGGCATGGATGACGAGGCTATGAATTTGTTCACCAAAGCCATTCAGGACAACGCCGCCAATATGGACGCCTACGACAATCTGGCCCAGACGATGGTCGAAAAAAACCGGCACGAGGAAGCGGTGAATATATTGCGCAGTGCATTGAAGCTCGCGCCCAACCACCCAGGCTGTCATATCAGACTGGCCTGGATTCTTGCGACTTCTCCAGCAGACTCAATTCGCAACGGACTGGAAGCGACACAACTGGCTCGTCGTGCCGGGGAACTAGCCGGAAAAGATCTCCCGGATGTTCTGGCTTCCCTCGCCGCCGCCTATGCGGAAACCGGCCGTTTCACCGAAGCGCAGGAAGCTGCCACTAAAGCACTGAACCATCCGGCGATGCAGAACAATCCCGAACGCGCCGCGCAAATCCGCAGGCATCTGGAGGCGTATCGCAGCGGGCGGCCCTTCAGAGATGTTGTTGCTCACTGATGCCTTGGCAACGTGCGCTGATAATCGGCGGCTGGCTGTGGAAGATCATGTTTAACCTCCAAGACGCGATAACCGAATCCGGGGCCGGCGAGCGTTGACAGATCAACGCTACCGTGGCGTCGACTGTAGAGACCGGGATGGACGACGGACTCGGGCAGCGAGGCGTCGGGATAAAACTGCATGGCATTGGTCTCGACGCCCCGGATTGTCTGCCCGTGCGCGGCGAGGCGGCAATGCGGAATCTGTGCGAGCATGGGGTTGGTCAAGTCCTGCACCATGACGGGCATCCCGTGGGCCTTGGCCCAGCAGAGGCTGAGCAGCGCACCAGTTTGAGTCTTGCAAGTCTTGAGCGCGACACCGGATCAGCCTAGTGAGCGCCCCAACCGCACGAACCGCCAGTCATGTGCGCTTTCATCCAGAAACAGCGGCTTCCGCGCGGTGATGCTGTGGACATCAATAGGGTTGCTTTCCAAATCGTAGGGAAGGGGTGCCAGCCCTCGTGATCGATCAAAGCCGAGGCCCATTTTTCAGGCAAGCCGAACATTCGTTGATGGCCTTGCTGTCACTCGTGCTCAGCAACTCCTTAAAGCCGAATTGCCTACGACCGGAAACATCCCGATCTCCACGCCATCGAACATCCATCCCAGCAATGCAGCGGCGAGCGCCATCCACCTGCCTTTTCCACTAGTAACTAATGGTGAAGGATTGTTCATGCCTCTGGCTGCCAACTTGCTTGCGCCCTGTTCTCGACCATGAAATGTTATTTAATGCGGCCTATGCCGATGTTCATTGTAATCAAATGGTGCCAACGGCGGGACTCGAACCCGCACGGAGATTCCTCTCCAAAAGATTTTAAGTCTCATGCGGCTACCAATTACGCCACGTTGGCTTTGCGGCTGATTCCTAGCCTTCAATCATGACCTTGGCGAGGAAAATAGAGCGGAGAAAGCTCACTTCTCGCCCAGCGAACGAACCAACCCGATCATGACACCTTGAATTGTCAGATCATGCGCGGGAATGAGATCGGGATAGCGCGGGTTCTCGGCCCGCAGGCAAGGGCGACCCCGTTCCACGAGATAGCGTTTGAGGGTGCTCTCGCCATCAATCAGCGCCGCGACAACGTCGCGCGATTTCGGTTCGCGCTGCTCGAGCACGACGATGTCGCCATCGAGAATATGCGCGCCGACCATGGAGTCGCCCCGCACTTGCAGCGCGAACGGTTTCGCATTTTGGGAAAGATGCAGCGCGCGGAAATCCACCGCCAGATGCCGGTCGGCCTGCTGCGGATTGTCGGAGGCGAACCCGGCAGGGATGGCACCATAGACCGGTATCTCCACCATCTGTGCACGAGATTGATGCTCCAAGGGAAAGACCACGGCGCGGGCTTTTCCCGCGAGCCGACGGATGACGCCCTTGCGCTCCAGCGCGCGGAGATGACCCATCGCAGCCGTCTGGCTGGCGAATCCAAAATGCTTCTGGATGTCACGTGTGGAGGGCATGACTCCGTGCTGACGCTGATAGCGCCGCAGAAAATCCTGCAACTGCTTCTGCCGTTCTGTGAGCATGTGACGAGATGAACACTGTTCACTCGCGCAGTCAAGTTTTTTCCCTTTGGAGCCAGTCCCTCCCTCTGGATAGTGCGCTGCATGAAAAGCATCGCCCATCGGACCCTCGCTGCCACACTCCTCGCGTGCGGCTTGATTCATTCCGCCTTCGCCCAAGACAAAACAAAAACCGACACAACCGCAGCACAACTCGGCTATGCGGATGATCGCAAGGCTGGCCGCCTCCCTGACCTGACCGCCGGACTTTCCAGCATGGCCGCGCAAGCATTCGGAAAAAAAGAGTGGGACAAAGCGCGCAATGCCTATCGGGAAATGCTCAAGGCAGAGCCGGACAATCCGCTCACGCTTTCCAATCTTGGCGCGGTCGAGCAGCAGTCGGGGCATCTGAACGAAGCAAAAAATTACCTGCTTCGCGCTGTGCAAATCAATCCCGCGCTGCAACAATCATGGCTCGCGCTTGGCTTGGTCTGCCATGACATGGGTGATTCCTATCTGTCGGTTTCCGCACTGTCCCGCGCCGTTCACGAAGACCCGTCCGACTCGAAAGCACACAACTATCTCGCCGTCGTCGCGCGCTCCCTCGGTTGGCTGGACGCTGCCGAGGCCGAGTTGCAACGCGCCATCGAGTTGAATCCGAAGTATTCCAACGCGCACTTCAACCTCGCGCTCATGTATCTGGATCGCAATCCGCCCTCGCTGGCCTTGGCCAAGCAGCATTATGACAAAGCCCTCGCGCTCGGAGCGGAGAAAGACGAAGCGGTGGAGGAGAAGCTCAAGCAAAAATAGTCCCGGCCTTATTCATGAGACCGCCTCGTCAACTCAGGGCACAAAAGCTCCCCCGTTAGTTCATTCTCAAGCCAGAACATGGGCCAGTAAATTTCCGACAGAAGATGACCGGCGTTAGAGTGTCGATACCACGCAGGCCCGATCAAAATGCCAGGCCCTCCCGCGAACGGCCCCGATACTTTCGAGCAACCGGCGCGGATGACGCCAAAACCGCCGAGGTATGAACCCAGCAGAACCAGCACGAAAATCACATGCCAGGAATTTTTCATGAGACAAGTAAGGCCGAAGCGGGAGAATAATCCAGAAGCAATCAATGAAGAAAAATCTGGCAGACGAAGAACTCCGCCGCATCGCCGATGCCGGCTTGTTGCGCCAGCTCCGCGACATTGACTCCCCGCAGGGACCGATCGTGCGGATGAATGAGCGCGAGTTGATCAACTTTTCTTCCAACGATTATCTCGGCCTCGCTGGTTCCGATGAGCTTGGAGAAGCGATGATCGAGGGCGTGCAGCGCTTTGGCGTTGGCTCCGGCGCATCAAGACTCGTCTGTGGAAATCTATCGCCGCACATGCGACTGGAAGATGCCATCGCGAAATTCAAAGGCAGCGAGGCTGCACTGGCTTTCTCCAGCGGCTATGCGACGGCGATGGGCGTGATCCCCGCGTTATGCAACAAGGATGACACCATCATTCTCGACAAGCTCAGTCACGCCTGTCTCATCGACGCCGGGAGACTCAGCGGCGCGACACTGCGGGTCTTTCCGCACAATGATCTCGGCAAGCTCGCGCATTTGCTCAAGACTGTGCGCGCCAAATCCGCAGGCTCGCGCATCCTCGTTGTCACCGAGAGCATCTTCAGCATGGATGGCGATGCCGCGCCGCTGCGCGAGATCGTGGAACTGTGCGAAGCGCATGATGCGTTGCTTATGGTAGATGAAGCCCACGCTGTTGGTGTGCTCGGGCCGGGAGGTCGCGGCTTGATTGCGGAACTCGGATTGGAAAAGCGCGTGCCGCTGCAAATGGGAACACTGGGCAAAGCACTCGGAGTTAGCGGCGGTTATCTCGCAGCCTCGCGCAGTGTGGTTGATTTGCTGATCAATAAAGCGCGTAGTCTCATCTATTCTACGGCACCCCCGCCAGCCGTGGCCTTCGCGGCGGCGAGAGCCGTGGAGATAGTGCAAGGCAAACACGGCGATGAATTACGGAATAAACTGCGTGAGAATTTGAAAGGAGCGCGGGCTTCCAGCCCGTTGCCATTCATTTATGAAAACGGGCTGGAAGCCCGCGCTCCTCTCGCGGCCATCATTCCGTTGATCATCGGCGATGAATCGCCCGCCATGCAAACCAGCGCCGCTTTGCTTGATCAAGGCTTTCTCATTCCCGCGATCCGTTATCCTACCGTGGCGCGTGGTTCGGCGCGGCTGCGGCTCACGTTAAGCGCCGCGCATGAACGCGGCCAGATCGAACGTCTTGTCGCGTGCCTTCGTGACATCATGCCTCAGTTGCCGGCATCTGTTGAACATCCGTCGGGCAAAAGCACTGAGTAATTTTTCCCGCAGTGCCAGCGAGGCATCGAAGCGAAATGCGCTGCGTTCAGCAAAGGCGCGCAACAAATGCCGTGTGGTGACTTCCTTGGCGAAATGCATTTTCGCATGCTCCAGACCCGCAGCGCCCATCTGCTCGCAGCGTGTGGAATTTTGCAAGAGCGCGGCCAGCGCGTCGGCCAGTTGCCCCGGTTGTTTTTCATCACAAAGCAAACCCGTCACTCCATCCAGCACCATCTCCGGCACACCGGCGAGTTTGGTGGAGACGCAAGGCAGGGAGGCCGCCATCGCTTCCATCAATACCGTGGGCAGATTGTCCATGCCGCCATCGCGTTCGGTTTTGCAGGCGAGCGCGAAGACTTGAGTTTCTTCTGCGAGCAGTCTTGTGATTTCCGGCATGGGCAGCGGCCCGGCGAGGTTCACTTCATTCTGCAAATTGAGCTTGGTGATTTGCGATTTGATCTCGTCTTCCAGCGGCCCTTCGCCCACGATGTGGCAACGAAATTTTACGCCGCGATCGCGCAGAAGTGCGCAGGCGTTGATGAGATCGTCATAGCCCTTTTTCTCAATCAACCGGCCCACGCTGAGAATGCCGCCTGTCGCCTGACTGCGATCCGCCTTCGCCCGTGCCGCCATGAATGGCGCGAGATCGAGTCCGTTGTAAACCCGCCGCACACGCGGGGCGGCATCCGGGAACTGCTCACGCAAGCGACGCGCGGTAAAATCACTCACGGTGACGATCAGGCTCGCGTCATGAAACAGGCCGGGCATCTCAGGAATCTGATCTTCCGCTTTGCAAAAAATGTCATTGGCGTGCGCCGTGAAGCTGTAGCTTAAACCGTAAAATTTCCGCAACCACCAGCAGGTGCGCGCGCCTATGCCGGCGAAATGAGAATGCGCGTGCAGCACGCCACCATCCAGTTCACGGAGTTTCGCGCCGATCCATGCTGCTTCATAAACGCGTGATTTGTCGGAGCGCGCGCCCCATTGACGAAGCGTCAACACCACGCTCTGCGGAAGTTGTTGCGCGTCCAACATAAGCCGGACTTCCTCAACAAGTTTTTCACCGGGTGGAAGGAAGTGCACATGCTCAAAAAGTTCCGCCGGGAAATGTCGCACCCCTTCCTCGCGGGTGTCGTGGATGGAAAAGATCACCGGGCGCACGCCGAGACGTTTCAGCTCCATGATCTCCCTCACGCAAAAAGTTTGCGTGAAAGAGGGGAACCGCTCGAAAACGTAGGCGAGATGATGACGCGGCATCCAGCTTGGTTAGGCTGAAATCGCGACGCGGTAAAGCTACTTTATAGAGCCTGCCGGTTTGGCGGGCCGGCTATTCGCCCGCCGCTTTCTTCACGGTTTCCTTCGCGGATTGCACTTTGAGCGAAGTAACCTCTTCCAGCTTCGGGGCCGCGCCGCCCTTGGGGACATAGTTGAGCGCTGCGCCGTTGATGCAGAAGCGCCGGTCGGTCGGCGTATTGTAGCCTTCTTTTTCAAAGACATGGCCGAGGTGCGCATCGCAGCGTGTGCAGACGACTTCAATGCGGCGCATGCCGCTCGAATCATCCACGCGTTCCGCCACATTTTTGGCCTTGGATTGATCGTAAAAAGAAGGCCAGCCGCAGCCGGAGTGGAATTTCTCGCCGCTGGTGAACAGCTCCGCGCCGCAGCAGACACAGTAATAAGTGCCGTCGCCCTGTTTGTTGAACTCGTCGTAAGCCTTGCCGTTCGGGGCTTCCGTGTGGGCATGACGGGTGATGGCGAACTGCTCGGGCGTGAGTTTCTTGCGCCATTCTTCTTCGCTCTTGATGACTTTGGCATTTTCCATGGGCTTTGCTTCCTTGTCGGCTGGCTTGGTTTTGGCTTTGTCCTCAGCGCGCATGATGGCCAGCGCGCCCGCGAAGACGCAGATGAGGATGAGGGTTCGTTTCATGTTTAACATACGAGTGAATTGGTCACAAGATGTCGGAAGACGTTCGTTATTCGCGAAAAATAATGCGGCGGCTCATCATGGCTTTCTCAAGTCATAGCATAGAATGCGCAACCCGCCGGAGTCGCGCACCATCTCGCGCTCGTTCTGCATCACATAGAGCAGCCCGTGGCTCAGGGCTGGCAGGCACCAGGTGTGCGGGGAGTAAAACAACTGCGCACGCGATTCGATCTTCGCTCCCTCCGGTGTGAGGTCGAGCCACAAGAGCGCGCCGGTCTCGCCGAGACACAGCGTTTTGCCGTCCGCCCGCAGCAAGCTGGCGCGGAGGATGCCTGACTTCGCGACGCGGCCACCGTTCTTTGCGGTCATTTCCTCATCGTCCCATGTTAAGTCCTTGCGCCATTTCTCCGTGCCATTATCGGAGTCGAAGCACACCAATTGCGCGGCCTGTTCCGTCTCGCCATCAATGCCGTAAAGAAATCCGTCTTGCAGCACGGGATTCATCCAGTGCGTGGCGAACTTGCCCGACTTCCAAACTTCAATAGTCTTGAAATCCTTGCCGAACTCCAGCATCACACCGCCGAGCGGGCGGCCTTTCGGATACGCGGTGCTGATGAACGCACGGTTCTTTCCGGGCACCGCGACCGGCGAACTTCCTACTGCCTGGATGTAATCTTTCGCCCGCCACGGATGCCGCGAAAGCACCATGCCATCCTTTGGATCCACGCAGAGCAAGCCGCCCGTTGCGGGATTGCTCTCGCCGCCCGCAAAGATCAAGGCCACATCGCGTCCGTGAATGTTTGCGCGCACGGGCGAGGCATAGCTCGCGCCCCATTCGTCTTTCACGCTCCAGACCAGTGCGCCGGTTTTCAAATCAAACGCTCCGACACACAGGCCGGGCTTGGCCAGGGCGGCGGCGCGTTCGCGCGAATCGTCATCGGGCACCGGCTCATCTTTGCCGCCGACATTCACGATGACTTTCCCATCCATGATCAAGGGCGAGCCGCCGTGACCGAAGAAATCCTGCGGCACGTTAAATTCTTTTCGCAAATCACGCTGCCACGCGACGCGCCCCGTTTTGAGATCGATGCAGGTCATCATGCAAGTGACGCCCAGTGTGACCACGCGCCCTCCCGCGATCACGGGGCTGCCACGCGGACCATTCGCAAAACCGTAGCGATCTTTATAATTGATGGGGTAATCGCAGACCCAGAAGCGCCTGCCCGTTTCCGCTTCCAGCGCCTCGATCGTTTCCTTGCCATCGAGCGCATGGAAGATCACGACCATTCCATCCACAATCGCGGGCGAGGTGTAGCTTTCGCCCTTTTTCAATTCCCAAACGAGCGTCGGCCCGGCCTTGGGAAATTCATGCAGCAAATGCGTCTCGGGCGAAGTCGCGTCATCATTCGGTCCGAGGAAGCGCGGCCAGTCCGAGATGCGCGCATTCTTGTTCAGCGCTTGCGGTTGGGCGTGAAATGTTAGCCGGTCAAAGGCTTGCGGCACTGGAGCAGAATCCGCAGCAGGCTCCGCCGCGCGAACGAACATCGCGACTCCGACAACGAAAATGCAAATAGACAGCGGCTGCACGGTGATCATGCTAGACGCACCATGAAGCTTGCCAAACAAATCCTTACACACCTCGTCATTCTTTCTGCGGCACTCCTCGTCTCGTGCTCCGGCCTTCAGCCTGCGGCCAAACCGGGCAATGTCAGCCACGTTGTTCTCTTTTGGCTGAAACACAAAGACGATGCGCAAGAGCGCGCGAAGGTCATCGCTACCGCCAAGAGCTTCCCGGCCCAGATTCCGGGCATCCTCTCTATGAGCGTGGGCGAACCGCTGCCGAGCACACGGCCCGTCGTGGACAGCAGTTATGATGTCGGACTCGTCATCCGCTTTGAAAGCAAGGAAGCGCTCGAAGCTTACGAAAAACATCCCGTGCATCAAAAAGCCGTCGCGGAAGTGCTCAAGCCACTGGCCGGGAAAATTGTCGTGCATGACTGGACGGTGCAGTGAGGCAATCATCTGTTCTTTTAAGGTTCGCTAGCAAATTTTCCCACATCAGTCACCTTCACGACCGTGTTTGTCCCGCGTATAATGCTCAACGCCTTTGCGCCTATGAGGGACGGAGTTCTTCCACGCGCCCTTGCTGCCGGTTGGCTCGCGCTTTGGTTACTTACCTTGGCAGGTGGCTGGCACAAGCTCTCCGGGGAAACAGCCGCCGTCAGGGAAAACCCTGAGTTTCCAGCCCGCCCATTCAATAAAGCCATCACCCGCGCTCAAAGCGCCTTTTGGGATTACATCGAAGCGTTTCACCGCCTTCCGGACTACCCGACCGATTTGCAGAGCCGCATCTTTGCCACACGCGGCGATGCAAAGCATTTTCAGTTCATCTCCACTTCCCCCACTTCCGTCCTGGCAAACGTGGCCGGAATGAAGGCGCACCGTGAGCGCTTCGCTAAGCGTTACCCATGGGTGAAAAAACTTCTAGAAAATGAAAACATCACCTTGGATGTGGACGAATCTGTCTTTCAGGGCAGCGCGGAGGAAATCGTCAGCAAGCATTAGCATAATGTCGGTTCCGCCAGCGGTAATTATTTCCAAGCGGAACCAGACCGCCGTCTTTTTACCAAACGCTGGTTGGAATCGCTTCTGGCGGTTGACTACATCTTTGCCTGCGGCAGCACGCAAGATCGCAAAGATGGGATGGACTTGCTGGAGCAGACGATGACCGAGGCTGCCTATGCTGGAGCAGATTCTCCAGAGCGCGCCAAAAGGGGAGCCGAGCTGGAGATCCCCGCCGTTTTTGAAATTGCCATGCCCATCGCCAATAAGTTTCCCAGTGATGTCCCGAAAAAGCTGGTCAACTTCCTGCCTCATCTCATCACCGGCAGGAAAAACGCAGCCTCATACATTGACTGCCTTAAATGGACCCTGCGTGTGAAAGCCTTCTCCAAATGGGAAAATCTCGTGGAATGCAATCAGATCGAAGTCAGCAACCAATTTGTGGATCACGGCCTGCTTCATGAAACGATCTACTGGCATCACCTTCAGGAAAATGTGAGACCCGACCCCGACTCGACCGGTCTGGCCGTCAGTGCGCTCTTTGATGAAATATATGGGAAGAAGGCAGGCGCAACTGAGCACCAGAAATACATTGACCTGCTCAATGCCGCCTACCCTCCCGCGCATAAGACATCAAATCGACAAACATCAAGTTTCAAGTGATCGGCATCCAATAGACTCGCCAGCCTCAATGTCCGATCATACAACAGTGCCACCAAAATATGTCCCCGGTAGACCGCTGCCCATAGCCGGTTCAACATCAAGGGCGGGCATTGTCATGTCCTGGCTCATGCTCGGTCTGGTTTTTGCTGGTGCTATTCCCTGCGAGGCACAGACTGTAACCGTCACTGGAAACATTCCCTATTCTGGTATGTTGCTTGGGCCAAGGGGCAGGCTCAATGTCTGGAGCATGTCAAAAGTCCGACAAGATAAAGACTACACCGTGAACCCAGGCGGCGCTACGATCATGGAAAAGGACAGCCGCTCCCGCTCATGGAACTTGGGTTACCTTTCCATGAAGGTGGAAAAAAGACCTTCCCGGCACGCTGGACATGACCCGGACCACTCTCCCCGCCATCGTTGCCATTCTCGTGGATGACACAGCCACACTCACTATTGAGGAAAATAATGGCGCACGCCCTCCCGGAGTCACCGGCCCGTTTTTTAGACAGACTTACACCGTGAACGGCACCGCGCTATGGAACCCGAAATCCTATAAGGAGTTCGACATACCCTTGCCACCCGGTCGCAAATATAACCTCACCCTGAATTACGCCAACCTCGCCAACCTTACCAAGCGATATGGCGGCAAGACCGACGTGGACGGCGGCAGCGTCTATGTGTGCCTGATGCCATTGGAGATAACAACTGAAACGATTGCAAAACAACCGGCAAACCGTGACAGAAAAAAAATTGGTATCGGAGAAGAGGTAAAGCTTGGCATCAGGATACCGGCAGATGCGCACGTTATCTGGAATCTGGCAGATGAAAGTTCCGGTGAGTTGTCCCAAGCAGTCGATTACTCAGCAAATGAAATCAAGTTTATCGCCTCAGCGCTTGAAAAGAAAGCCACAGTCGAGGCCACTCTGACAAACTATGGAAATGCGAAGGTGTCTGTCAGTTTTGATGTGATCCGCCCACAAACCATCTTCTTTGAAAAAGTTGGCGGACGCGGCGTCTATTGGGATGCTGCCAGCAACGGCTTCATGATGGATTTAAGCTTGGACTGGTATTTCGGCCCGGATGATGTGAATTTTTATGCCCTCGAAGCTGGAGAGACGGGCACCAAAGGCAAAGTGACCGGATGGTTCGCGAAACCCGAGAACAAGGAATTTTATGAGGAGAAAAATTATCACGATGCGTGGATCGGGAACGAAGTCTTGCGGCGCCCGCCAATGCCCCCGCAAGTAAATCATGACAACAACGGACTGCTTTCGTAAACAGTCGTAACTGGCAAAGGAACCAAGTGCATCAATCCTGATCATGCCACCGCAGGCGCATCCCAGCCGCCGACAATTGACAGCACTGGACGCTTTGAATGGCCTATCAAGTGGAAATGGCGATTAAAAGGCCATGACGGTCCAGGCACCCCATTTGCTCCGGCTACACAGTGGCTGGAAATTATTTCAGGATCAACAGACACCGGGAACGGCGTCATCCCATTTCAAGTCAAAGGAGGTAAAGGCAATGTCAAAGTTCCATAAATTCATTTTGCTATTCATGATCTCCGCAGCCTTAGCGCGTGCGGATGAAGCAGCTCTTAATCGTGAACTGACCAAGCTCGAAGCTGTGGTGCAAGACGGGAAGAATCCAACCAATCGAGACATCACATTGATTGTTGACGCCGTCGAACGTGTATTCCTCAAACAACCTGATCCTCAGAAGATTGGGGCTTTGATTCGACTGCTTAAGCTTTCCATAGGGCTGCTCAATCTGCGTGATCCCTCGGTTCCGCTGGACGGGACTCGCCCGGCATGGCCCGCGTTTGAATGGCATAAATACAATGAAAAACCTTTATTCGAAGGTGCGTCTCCTGAAGGCATCGATAATCCGGACACCAAAGCGGCTTACTACAAATACCTTGCTGATCGGGATGATATCTACAGTAGGGCAACCAAGAATAAGTTGATTATGGAAAATGTGGATAAAGTCATAAAATCACTTGAGACTTTCATCCAATCGGCCTCAAACAAAAAATCCATGCTGAATGCAGCGGCGACCTGTCTGTCGGCGAAGGATGTTCCGGATGCGGCAGCAAACTACGTCCGGTCACATCTGTTGAAAACGGCGGTTGACAGTGGCGCGAACATTCCCAAACAGCAGCCCGGTATCAAAAAACCCGATCTACGATCTCCAGCACCAAAAAATTCTTAGAAAGGGAAATCCAAAGTGCCTGTCCCCATAGCTTACCTTAAAAATAAAATTCAACGGGTGCATCAGCGGGGAAGTCAGCGCGTCTGGCCTCAGCTTGCAGCAGGACTGTTGATTGTCTTCAGCATCTCCACAGCGCAGGCGCAACTGGCACCCGACATGATTCAAAGGCTTAAGGACTGCATGGCAAAAGGTGATTTCCATGCCGTCGCCATTGCCTTTGGGGGTTGGGAAAGCACCTTCAAAGAAGGCCCCGATGCCAAAAAACTGCCATTCATAAAAGATACGGTTAACTTTGCGGCTGCGATACTCGACCTGTGTGATCCAGCCATGCAGGATAAATTAAACCTGAGAGTTGACCCGCCTTTTGATTGGAATAAATACGGCATTAAACCCCTTTTCAACGGGGAATCACCTGATGCAATCGAGCATGTGGAGGCCAGAGAAGCCTATAAAAAAGCACTGGCAGAACATCAAAAGCTGCGCGTGCGAGCACATGAAGAATATGTGAAAACGAGCGAAGCGGAATACTGTGCGCGAGTTGGCAGAGATGTTTTGGGATTTTGCGCCAATCAGCAAGCATCTTTGGCGGAGGTTCGAAAGCACATTGAAACGATCCGGCAGGAATGGATCAGGGAGCGGCTGAGCAAGATCGTGTTGAACGAAGCGCCGCAAAAATAGCCTTTACCAAAAAATCGGACTGAATCCGATAAAACAATTGTGACGGGGTGCCACCCCAGTTCTCTGATGCCAGACTGACCTCGACTATTTGACAGCAGTCCCTAGGAAATCGAGAGAATGATTTGGTGACGGGAATGAACGAAATTTCATCATGGGTAGGTCGGAGTCATCGACAAAGCCCAACACGCCCGCCTTTCTGCGTCTGTCTTGGCAATCATCTGTTTGACTCTGGCCCGCTTCCTGCAACCATCCACGCCCGATGTCAGTCCAGGCCGAACCCAAACACTACGAAATTCGTGGCTCCATGATCCACGGGCGTGGCCTCTATGCGGCCGCGTTCATTCCGAAGGAAACATGGATCATCGAATACGTCGGGGAAAAAGTTGGCAAGGAGGAAAGCGAGCGCCGCTCCAACGAACTGCTGGACAGAACCAAGGAAAATGGCGGCGCGCGGGTTTACACTTTCATCTTGAATGACGAGTGGGACATTGACGGCGACGTGGAGTCGAATGATGCACGCCTGATGAACCACTCTTGCGAGCCTAATGTGGAAGCGCAGGTTTGGGATGAAAAAGAAATTTGGTTCGTAGCCTTGCGGGACATCAAACAAGGCGAGGAGCTGACCTTTAACTATGGATTCGATCTGGAGAACTGGCAGGAGCATCCCTGTCGCTGCAGCGCGGCGCGATGCCCGGGCTACATCGCCGAGGAAGAATTGTGGCCGCAGTTGAGAAGAAAACTCGCCGGACGCAAAGGCTGGGAAAATCGCAAGCGTAAGATCGGTGCGCCCACCGTGGCCCCAGACGCGAACGGCACCCACGCCCTGAGTGGCTTGGCTTGATATTGGGCGCACCTCTCATAACATCGTTTTGAACCAACCCGGAATCATCATGAAACAACTGCTTGCCCTTTCTCTGGCCTTCTTCATCTGCGGTCTCAGCGTGTTTGCTCAGGAGAAGAAGGATGAGCAAAAGGCCGCAGAATCCAAGGCGAAGATCGAAGAGTGGCTTCGGAGCCTGAAGTTTCAAACCGGCAAGATTTCACTCAAGAACGGACTGGCAACGCTCAACGTGCCGGAGCAGCAGTTCAAATATCTCAATCCTGCGGATGCAAAAAAACTCCTCACGTTGTTTGGGAATCCACCCTCGGAAAATCTTGGCGTCATATTTCCCGCCGCCACCGATCTGCTCGGGGAGGGCGACCAGTGGTTTGTCGTGCTGCAGTTTGAGGAAGACGGTTATGTGAAAGACGACGATGCCGACAAGATCAATTACACCGATCTGCTCAAACAGATGCAGGATGGCGCGCGCGAGGCCAGCAAAGAACGAACCCAGCAGGGCTATCCCGCGATTGATATTATGGGCTGGGCTGCGCCACCGCACTATGACAAGGCCACTCACAAGCTCTATTGGGCCAAGGAGATCAGTTTCCAAGGCGAGCCGGAGCACACGCTCAATTACAACATCCGCATGTTGGGCCGACGTGGTGTGTTCGTGGCCAACGCCGTCTCCAGCATGGGCAAGCTCGCAGAAATCGAAGCCGCCACTCCGCAAATTCTAGCGATGGTGGATTTCAACGAAGGACACCGTTACACCGACTTCAACTCCAGCACAGACAAGACCGCTGCCTACGGAATCGCCGCACTCGTCGCCGGTGGTATTGCGGCCAAGGCCGGACTGTTCAAGGGTCTCTGGATCGCACTGCTGGCGGCCAAGAAATTCGTCATCATCGGCGTGATTGCCGTGGCGGGAGTGTTTAAAAAAATCTGGGCCAAGATCACTGGCCGCAAGGAGCAGGGGCCGCAGGTTTGAGGCGCAAATTCACAAGCGGATCGTAAACTCGTCGTCCGGCTTCACGGACTCGACAAAGTTCGTGAGCACTTCGATGACCTGCTCCACGTCCTTCAGGTTCACCATTTCCACGACACTGTGCATGTAACGCAGCGGCAGTGAAATCAAGGCGCTGGGGATGCCGTGCTGCACGCGGAAAATTTCATCCGTGTCCGTGCCGCTGTAGCGTGATGAGGACTCGTGCTGGATTTTGATTTTAGATTTGTCCGCCGCTTTGAGCAGGCGCTCAATAACCTTCGGGTGGTTGCAGGTGCCGTGGGTGATGCTCGGGCCCCCGCCCAGTTTCACCGTGCCGTGCATGGCCTTGTCGATGCCGGGCGTGTCCGTGGCATGAGTCACGTCCAGGCAAACCGCCACGTCGGGCATCAGGCGATGCGTCACCATCTTCGCGCCATGACCGCCGATTTCCTCCTGCACCGCGTTCACCGCGATGACCGTGCTGGCAATGCGCGATTTACGCGCATGAAGCCGCTTCATGACCTGGGCGATGATGAAGCCGCCCATGCGGTTGTCCAGCGCGCGCCCCAGCACCAGGTTCTTGCCCATCAATTCCACGCTGTCGGCATACACCGCCACATGACCGACCCGGATGCCGGCGGTGGCGACTTCTTTTTCATTCGACGCGCCGATATCCACATAAAGTTCATGCACTTTCGGAGCCTTCTCGTTCTCGCGGTCGCGAATGTGGATGGCCGTGTTCCCGATGACACCGCGCACGGTGCCCTTGTCGCCCAGGATGTCCAGCCTTCGCCCTCGGGCCGTGGCCACGTCTGAGCCGCCGACGCGGTCAAGATGAAGAAAGCCTTCCTTGGTGATGTTCTTCACCATGAAACCGATCTCATCCACATGCGCCTCAAGCATCACGCGCCTCGGTTTTTTCGCCGAGCCTTCCAGGGTGGCCCAGGCCGAGCCATAGGCGTCGTTCTCCACGCGATCAGAAAACTTGCGCGCATAGTCCGCCCATTTTTTCTGGCCGCGCCATTCAAAGCCCGTGGGGCTGGGCGTGTTCAGATAATCGAGAAGAAAGGCCTTGGAGTCGGGGTCGAGCATGATGAGGATGGGTTTCTAACTTATGAAGCAGAGCCATGCTTCCGCAATTCGATATTTATTCACGCGGAAAGATGGCGATGATGTTCTGCACCCTCGTTCCCTCTTTATCACTGTCCTCTGCGCCGTGCTGATCCCGACTCCAGAAGCCTGACGAGGGACCACCGTCCAAATTGAGAGCACGTTCCACTTTGAATTCCGTAATGACCTTCGGAGACGCCAGCATCCGGGCCAAGCTGCTCAAGGACGTCTTTCGGCAAACACCGATGGCCCATTTATTTTTCCCATCTGTTGCGATAAATGTTCGCGGTAAACGCGGCCCGCTTTCATCACCAAAGCCACCGACAGCTTTTCCCGCCCGCACCAGCATCGGGCTGCACTGAACCAATTCCGAAACACCAGCAGTCGTCTGAATTTCATTGGCTGGCAAGAGCGCCGGATTCCCGTCTTTGATGAGAAAGGTTCCTTCATGCGGGTTGGCCACTTCCATGGTTCCGTAGGACACACCATTTGAAATCAAAAGACCAGAGGGAGTAAACCGTTGTGTATCGAAGTATCCCCCGTTCACTCCCGCCACCGCCTTGCTTGGTCGAAGCAAATCCGCGATACTCGTCGCCATCTCCAGTGGTGGAGGCTGCTGCATCATTCTGAAACTGAAATGAGTGGCGTCAAAAATCGCCAGGCTCAACACTACAGACTCGGGTCCTTCCACCTGACGTTTTAGCGAGACAGCCCCATGACCGAGCTGCACCACATCACCAATGTCACGGGCGCTCCAGTCTGCCGACTTGGCACAACATGGGACATTGAACAAGAGTATGAAGATCAGGATTCGTGACATATCATTGTTAAATTTCTTCTGCCAAATAACTGATTACTTTCTCCAGCGCCCGAGCCCGGTGGCTCAATCCATTTTTAATTTCAGCACTCAGCACGCCGAAGCTGTTGGCATATCCGTCGGGCACAAAGAGGGAGTCATAGCCGAAGCCGCCTGCGCCTTCCTCTTTGAGCAAGAGGCGGCCTTCCACGGTGCCATTAAATTCTCCCAGTGTATTTCCATTTTGCGCCAGCACCATGCAACAGCGAAAGCGTCCGGTGAAGGGTCCGGTGGTTCCCTGTTCCACAAGGGAACGAAGTTCATGTTTCAATCGCGTCCGATTATCCGCGTCCGTCGCACCATCTCCGGCATAGCGTGCGGAAATCACACCGGGCGCACCATTGAGAGCATCCACTTCCAATCCGGAATCGTCGGAGAGCACCAGCATTCCCGGAAGTTCACGGCTGGCGGCCAGGGCCTTGATCTTTGCGTTATCAGAAAACGTTGCGCCGTCTTCCACTGGGCTGGGCAGATGGGGATGATCGCGCAAATCCTCCACGAGCCAGCCTTCACCAAGCATGGCCCGGATTTCACCGGTCTTGTGCTGGTTGCCCGTGGCGACGAGAATTTTTTTCATGGCGTCATTCGTAACACGAAGCGCCGCGAGTCCAAGCGCGCAATTTTTGTTGTGCGAATTTTAGGCGCGGCTATGATCCGACATTCCAAACGCCGCTTTAGCTCAGTTGGTAGAGCAGCTGATTTGTAATCAGCAGGTCGTCGGTTCGAGTCCGACAAGCGGCTCTCTTTGAAAATCAAGGAGTTACGAAGCAAGATGCAGGCAAGAAAAAAGTTCATGCTTGCACTTTCCTTGCATTCTGGCGGTTTCATCACCAGCACCCCGCCATTCGCACAGAAACCCGTTTTGGCGCGTCCGGCAGGCTTCGGCTTGAATCATTTGCCCCACACTGTCCCGGCCTTTGTAATCAAGTCTTAGTCAACTGAGCGCATCCACCCCCGCCACCACGGGGAGGGAGTGTGACAAGGGGAACCAGCTGGCAGTTCACCGGGCGCGTGAGGGCACACAAATTTTTACTGCAAATTTTTTACCTGTGATAGACTCCGTGACAAGAACATACGAACCCGTGAACCAGAAGCCCGATCCCCATTATACGCCAAACGGCATGACGCTCGGCTTCGTCGGTCTCGTCCTCGTTATCGGGGGTTTTGTCCTCTTTGCCACGAACCACGACGGGAGTAATCTCGGATGGATTGGCATAGCTGCATTCCTCCTTGGTCTCATCATCTTTAGTAATTTAAAATTGCCGCCGAGCGATACCCCGCCGCGTGACTGGTAAAGTATTTTTGGAGGTGCAGGCTACTCTGCCTTGCCCCTCGTTCGTTCTGTGGCACTCTAGTGTAGTGCGCGCTTATTGGTGTAACAATGGAGTTTTTGGCGGGCTCGGGTGACTTTGGCCAGGATGTCGGTGGCTTTGGCGGTCCACACCAA
>JAYVOH010000021.1:0-18265 GCA_043758025.1 Verrucomicrobiota bacterium | reverse complement strand
CCAAACGAATCTTCAGTCTGGTCTTGCATCCTTGGCTCAATGATCAAACAAACGCTTCCTCTGGACCCGTTTTGCTGATTTAAAGAGCTAAATGGTATTACAGGTAGTGAACTTAACCGCAGCGGGTGGCAAAGTGATTTCAGAAAGGATCAGTATTTTCGCCATAACTATCGTGCCCTTCTCCGACCAAACGAGATCGTCAAGCGATAGGGCCGACTCTTATGGCAAGGAATCAAAAGCAATACGCCCTACGGGACGGCATGGTTCTTGACAAGGAGTTCTACGGGCGCACCTATCGCCTGCTCATCATCAAGGATGGAGAAGCCTTTCGTTTCAAGGTCAACAAACGGATTTTCGATTCTATGACCGCCGCCGCAAGACACGTCTGCCGCGATGAAACACGCACAATCAGCGGGCCACTGTTCTGGAACGCCCCTATCGCGGAATAGCCGCGACGCCCGCGCAACAGAAGCCGGTGGAGCGGCTGGTGGAGCGGATATTGGCGGCGAAGCAGCGTGCCGCCGGGGCGGACGTGAGCGCGCTGGAGCGGGAGATCGACGCGGCGGTGTATGCCCTCTACGCCCTCACGCCCGAGGAAATCGCCCTCGTCGAAAGCGCGGCCAAGTAAAACCGAACGCCGTCTTGCAGGCCAACGGCCTGACTCATGCCAGCCCAGGTCAACGCCCTGGGTCAACGCCCTGGGTCAACGCTTGTGCCGCCCCTTCAGGGATCAATCGCTTTGCGGTGCCAGCCCAGGGCGTTGCCCTGGGCTGGCATGTCGCCGGGCCTTTGGCCCTCAAGTTATCCGCACGTTCGTCTCACCCGGAGGGTGATTGGAAATTAGCCGATGGTGTCAACCACCGGAACCTGGATGAAAAGCGAATGCGCCCCGGAGGGGCGCTGGAAAATCGACAGCATTCCCACCGCCCCATCCGGGGCGGGTTTCTTTCCTGTGGATAGTCCGGTGGTTGCGCTCGCGGACTCGCTCCACAACCGAGGAGGCGGAAGGGACTCGTGGGGGATGGGCGAGCGGGCTAATTTCCGCTGGCCCTCTGGGCCAGGCTACACCTCCGCGTTGCCCAGCGAGTCGGTAATGACGATGGGCACACCGGCCACATTTTCCGGCAGCGTGGGCACGCCCGTGGGACTCGTGGCCTTCGTGCGGCTGCCGCGGAGTTGCTCCAGCACGCGCTCTTCATAATAAAGCGCCGCGTCCGCATACTCGGTCAGCGCGTCCGGATGATAAACATGCCTCATCGGCCGACGAGTTTGCGCACCATCGCGGAGCCTTCCTCGCCTGGGATGCCAGTGACGGCGCCAGAGCGAATTTCATCCCGACGAAGCCGCGCCAAGGCCAGCCAGGCACCCTCTGCCGCACGGTTGGCTGGTCGGGCAAGGCTTTCAACGAGACGCTCGGCAAGGTCGGCGCGCTCTGTGTCATTGAGCGCCAAGGCTTGGGCCTCGACTTGATCAAGTGCTGTGGGCATATTTGGAAATTAGGGTTTGTTTGATGCGTGTCAAATTTTCACATGCGCATCGCCTGAATCGCCCGCTCGATATGAGACATGCTCACGTCATGGCTGACGAAGGCTTCGCCGAGGCCGTGAAGCAGGACGAAACGGATTTTGCCTTCGCTGAATTTCTTATCGTGCCGCATGTGCTCGATTATGGAGGCATCGCTGATGCTGGCTGGTAGTTTGGTGGGAAGATGGAAGCGTTGGAGAAGACCGATGATCTGATCGACAGCGGCTTGCGGCAGTCCGCAAATCTCTGATGATAGACGCGCGGCGGCGACCATGCCCAGCGAGATGGCCTCGCCATGCAGGAGTTCGCCATAGGGGACGCTGGCCTCGATGGCGTGGCCGATGGTGTGGCCGAAATTCAAAAGCGCGCGGGTGCCGGTGGTCTCGTGCTCGTCTTCTTCCACGATGCGGGCTTTGATGGCGACGTTGCGCTGAATGAGGTCTGCGAGCCCGCTGCGGTCACTGAAGACTGCGCTGATGGCTTGGAACATCGCGGCATCGCGGATGGCGGCGTGCTTGATGATCTCGGCGAAGCCCTCGTGATACTCGCGCGGCGGCAAGGTCTGGAGAGTGTCCAGATCGGCGACGACCAGGGCGGGTTGCGCGAAGGTGCCCAGCAGGTTTTTGCCCTCCGGCGTGTTAACTCCGGTCTTGCCGCCCACGCTGCTGTCCACTTGTGAAAGGATGGTCGTGGGCATCTGGATGAATGGAATGCCGCGAAGGAAAATGGATGCGGCGAACCCGGCGAGATCGCCGATGACGCCGCCGCCGAGTGCGATGAGAAAGCTCTGGCGATCCAGCCCAGCACGCAACATCTGGCGGCAGACATCCTCGACGACGGTCATGCTCTTGCTGGATTCGCCAGCGGGGACAGTGATCAGTGTGGCCTCGATGCCGGAACGCGCGAGGCTGTCGAGAACGGGGCGGGCATGGAGCGGCGCGACATTGCTGTCCGTGACCACCGCGCAGCGTTTTCGCTTCAGAAGTCCGGTGGCGATTTGGCCGGTGGAATCGAGCAGCCCGCGCCCAATGGAAATGTCATAGGATCGTTCGGCAAGATTGACTCGGACGGTGCGGGCGGTTGGCATTGCGGGCACTATCCTTGATCGGGCGGGCATTTCAAGGCGGGGAAAAAATTCAGAACCTGGTTCACGAGATCGCCGCAGGATTCGCCATGAAATTCAATGAGCTTGAATGCCTTCTCACGCTGAAACCATTTGTCCTGACGGCGGGCATATTGCCGGGTGGCAAGCTGAATGGCGGCGACAGCCTCGGCGAGGCTGCATTCTCCGGCGAGATGGGCGCGGATTTGCCGGATTCCGATGGCCTTTTCCGCAGTAATAGAAAGAGGGGGAAGTGTGGCGATCTCGGCGACCAATCCGGCCCGAACCATTTCCTGAACCCGATGGTCGATGCGTTCGTTCAGCAGGGCGCGATCCCAGAGTAACCGGACGCCTTGATATTGCGGCTGATTTTGCAGCCAATCCTGACGGATTTGAGATTGAGGCTGGCCGCTCAAAAGGCAAACTTCTAAAGCACGCGAGACGTGGCGGTCATTCTTCAAATTGACGTTAATCTCCGCATTAATGTCTCTGTGTAAAAGCCACGCAATACGTTCTTTGGCAGTTAAATGCGACAGCTTGCCACGCAGGAAACTATTTGTTGGTAGGGGGGCAAGTCCATGGGTGAGACTTTTTATGTAAAGGCCACTACCGCCTACCAAGATGGGGGTTTTTCCGCGTTCGATGATTTCGGTAATAGCGGTGCGGGCCAGGTCGCAGAACCGTTGCGCGTCGCAGAGTTCCGCAGGATCAATGACGCCGTAAAGATGATGCGGCACTCTGGCAAAGTCGGTCGCGCCCGGCTTGGCGGTGCAGATTTCTAGACCGCGATAGAGCTGGAAGGCGTCGGCGTTGACAACCTCCCCGCCGGTGCGTTCGGCCAGTGCGATGGCCAGCGCAGATTTGCCCGAGGCGGTGGGGCCGACGATATAGAGTGGCTCACGTTTCACGGCTTATGGCGGGTATGTTTCATCGCGCAGTTCAGGGTCAAGATGACAAGAAAAAACCCGCCTGCCAGCGCGAAGCTGACAAGCGGGTGGAATTGATCCTTATTTCAGTCCGGGAAAATCAGGCGGATACCTCATCTTCTTCAGGACGGGTGATGACGTCGTCGGGATTGCCGCGGCTCGGGCTGGAATCACCATGCTGGTCATCCCGTGGTCCGCGATCATTGCGTGAGTCCGGGTCGAGGGGTTTGGCTCCGCCGACGACGAGGGGGCGGCCCATGAAGTCTCTGTTATGGAGTTCGGCGACGGCCTTTTTCGCTTCGTCAACGCTCATCATAGTGACGAAGGCGAACCCTTTGCTGCGCTGGGTGCGGCTGTTGACGACAACTTCGGCGTTCTTCACGTTGCCTGCGCCCTTGAAAAGTTCGAAGAGATCGCTCTCGGTCGCATCGTAGCTGAGGTTGCCGACGTAGAGACGGTCACCTGTGACTTCGGCGGAAGATTGCTGGCGCGGGGGACGGCTCTCCCGATTACGGTTTTCGCGATCAGAGCGGCTGACCGGTCCTTCAGTTCGTGGTCTGCCAGAATTGGAAGGCTGCGATGAGGCGGGCTTGTTATACGGTTTCGGTTTTGATTTACCGAGCAGGCCGAAGGTGATGACGGAGAGAA
Source organism: Verrucomicrobiota bacterium (assembly GCA_043758025.1). Lineage (GTDB taxonomy): Bacteria > Verrucomicrobiota > Verrucomicrobiia > Verrucomicrobiales > Verrucomicrobiaceae > VFKE01. Next base: position 14,065 of record JAYVOH010000021.1, on the reverse strand, counting down.
ATTTCTCGAAGCCGGTCGGTTCCTTGGGTTTGTTTGGTTTGAACGTTGTGTAACCGCTGTTGTTGTCGTTACGAGGGGGACGTGCACTGCGGCGGCGGCGTCCGCCACGTTGCGAGGAGTTTGGATTGGAGTAGTCGCTCATGCTGCGAATGTTTTGGGTATGGGTTTCTTGGGTTTAGGCGCGAGGCGGTGGCGTTGCGGCGCGGCATCATGCCTGGCATTCCCGAAGCGAACGGAGAAAGCGCCGCGTGGCCGTGCCATCGCGTGCAGTTTCCACCGGAGGGATCGGCAAGCGGGGCGAGCAGATGCCGGTGGAGGGTCAAAGCCGTGTGCAATCGCTCCAGTGGAAGAATCCAGAGGGAGTCGGAGCTGGGTGGCGCGAATCGCGGTTGGGTTGTGCGCATGTGGAGCCTGAGTGTGAATCACCCGGTCTCAAAGCGGCGTGCTTTGACGAACTGAAGCTCAATGCTAGGGGACGATGCCCCCCGGCGCAAGAAGTTAATTTTCGTCACGCGGGCACACCTATAACTCCGCCGGGAAGTCCGTCATCGTGGTCTTCGTCGGGCTGGCTGACGGGACGTTCAACAGAAACTTTTTCCACGGGGGGTGGGGTGGGGGGCTTCGGTGATTGGGGCGGATTAATGATGCGCCCATGTTCCATGATTTCCTTAATATGCACGCCATCTAGGGTTTCATATTCCAAAAGCGCGCGGGCAATCGCGTCGAGTTTGTCCTTGTGTTTAAGCAGGACTTCCTTGGCGTGGTTGTAGGCTTCATCAATGAGGCGCTTCACTTCCTCATCAATTTTTTGCGCAGTATTTCCGCCGTAGTTGCGGGAACGTCCGGTGAAGGCCTGGGGGTCGCTTTCGCTGTATTCCACCATGCCGAGGTTGCTGCTCATGCCCCAGGAGCAGACCATGCTGCGCGCGATTCGGGTAGCCATGCGAATGTCTCCTGACGCGCCGTTGGTGACGTCGCCAAACTGGATTTCCTCGGCCACACGACCGCCCATGGTGACGACAAGATCGTCGAGAAGCTCGCTTTTCCGATGCGTGAATTTGTCCTCCTCCGGCAGCATCATGGTGGAGCCAAGTGATGGGCCGCGGGGGATGATGGTGACCTTGTGCAGCGGGTCGGTGTGCTCCAGCACTTCGTTCAATATGGCGTGGCCGGCCTCATGATAGGCGGTGTTCTCCTTTTCCTTGTCGGAGAGCGCGAGGCTGCGACGCTCGCGGCCCCAGCGGACTTTGTCGCGGGCTTCTTCGAGTTCGGGCGTGCCGATGCCCTTCAAGTTTCTGCGAGCGGCGAGGAGGGCGGCCTCATTGATGATGTTTGCGAGTTCCGCGCCGGAGAAACCGGGCGTGCCGCGCGCGATCTTGGAGAGGTTGGCGTTTTCGTCGAGCTTCACTTTTTTGGCGTGAACCTTGAGAATTTCTTCACGCCCCTTCACATCGGGCAGGTTGACCGTGACCTGGCGGTCGAAACGTCCGGGGCGCAGCAGAGCGGGATCGAGGACATCGGGGCGGTTGGTGGCGGCGATGATGATGACGCCTTCCTGCGTGTCGAAGCCGTCCATTTCCACGAGCATGGCGTTGAGCGTCTGTTCGCGTTCGTCGTGACCGCCGCCCATGCCGTGACCGCGATGACGACCAACGGCGTCGATTTCATCAATGAAGATGAGGCAGGGCGCATTTTTTTTGCCTTGCTCAAACATGTCGCGCACACGGCTGGCGCCGACACCGACGAACATCTCGACAAAGTCAGAACCGCTGATGCTGAAGAACGGCACATCCGCCTCGCCCGCGATAGCCTTGGCGAGAAGTGTTTTTCCTGTTCCGGGGGCGCCCACCATGAGGACGCCCTTGGGGATTTTCCCGCCGAGACGCTGAAACTTCTTGGGGTCTTTCAAAAACTCGACGATCTCCCAGACTTCTTCCTTCGCTTCTTCGACACCGGCAACATCTTTGAAGGTGATTTTGTTGCGGTCCTGGTTGAGCATCTTGGCGCGGCTCTTGCCGAAACTGAGCGCGCCGCGTCCGGCGGATTTCATTTGCTGGCGGATGAGCAGGAACAGGCCGAGCAGCACGAAGACCGGGAGCAGCGTCATGAAGACGGCTCCGCCGTAGCTGGTGTCATAGCGTGGGGTGAGCGTGGCTCCTTTGGCTTGTTCGGCCAAGAGCTTGGAGATTTCTTCCTTTTGATATTGGATGTTGACCGGGGTTCGGAAGATGGAGCTGGGCTTGCCTTCTAGCCCGGCTTCCCGGTAGTGTCCTTCGATGTATTGGATGCCGGTGCCGGGTTCCTCAACCAGGTAAATCGGGGAGGTTTCGTCGGCGACGAGGCGGCCTTCGGTGACGATTTTCTTGAACTCCGCGAAGTTCTTTTCCTTGCTGCTGGTGTTGGATTGCTTGAGGAAAAACGCCCAAGCGATGATCAGGGCGGAGGCTCCAAGAAGCACCAAGCCCTTCCAGTTAAACTGGGGTTCTTGGTTTCGCTTGTTGTTGCGCAGTGGCTTAGGTTCTTCGTCGAGCATAGATGGATGGGGTCTGAGTGAATGAAAAGATACACCCCTTGGGGAGTGTGGCAAAGGAAAGTGGGGGCGTGATTTTGCCCTGTATTTATTTACGCGAGATAGAGGGTGCCGGATGTGGGGAGTTAGACGCGATGTCTTTTGTCTTTTGTCTTCTGCCTTGAACTCATCCGTCTTCTCACAACTTGCCCTTGTGTGACGCCGCCACACGTTTAGTCTTGCGCGTTGATGACTCCGCCCGCCGCCGACCAGCCTCCGACGCAGCGCTTTGCGCGGGCGATTCGTTCCGGTGCCGCGCCTCGCGCTGTGGCACACGGAAGTTGGTGGCGCAGGACGTGGAACCGGCTGCGAGGACTGAAGACCGAGACCACGGGTTACTCGATGCTTCCGGTGCTCATGGAGGTCTTTGCCGGTTTCAGCAAAATCGACGGCGAGGCGATGGAGGAGGAGATCGACTCCAGCCTGGGCTTCATGCGTTACGATTATCCGGACGCGATTTATTCCGAGCTGCGTCGGGTCTATATGGAGGCTCTGCAGAAGCAGCAGGACCTCAGCGCCCGAGCGCGCGAGCTGAACAAGACACTCACCATGGAGCAGAAAATTCTGCTGGGCGTGCAGCTTTACCTGCTCATCTCGCGCGCGGAAAATTCGCGCCAGCAGCTCGTCGAGTTTTACCTCTTCATGACGAACCTCGGCATCGCGTCGCAGGCCATCGACATTGTCTATCAGCTGAACACCGAGGACCGTCCGCTTGATGATTCGGACATTGCGGGAAAGACCGGCCAGCCGCTGGAGACGTTGCGCATCGGTTCGATCGATCCGCATGATGTGCTGTTGCGCTCTCTGACGCCGAAATGCCATGTCATCGCCTTCCGTTATCAAAACCTCATCCTGTTAAAGAACACCGGCACGGTCTCTGTCCTGGTCCGCAGCCGCACACTCCGGCCCATGGAGTTCTCCCGCCTCTATCCAGGCGAGCGCGTAGTTCTGGAAGATGCGTCCCTTGATTACGCAGACCTGGTTTCCTATTTCAACGCCAAGAAAAACCTCACCGGCACCCAGCTTTACCTGACACTCACCGACGAGGGCAGTGCGGAAATTTCCCAGCACCGCGGTCGCGGCACCAATCTGCGCATCAGCTTCGGCCTCTCCGTTGTGGTCGAGGCATTGCGCGACACGGACGCCAAGATCAACGGCAAAAAACTCCGCGCGGGGACGAAGATCGACGCCTCAATTGAGGACAAGATCATCGCGCAGGGCGAGGTCGAAATCTCCTTGCAGGAACTCCGGCGTCGGGCGCGTGAGTTTGGCGAGCAGTTCCGCCTTGAAGGCAGCCGCAATACTTATCTCGTCTCCAACAATCCCGATCTCCTGGAGGAGGGAGACATCCTTCTCTCGAATGAAGGCGAGGGCGAAATTCTCCTGAAGATCATTTGTAACTATGCTGACAAAACCGGCGAACTGGAAGTCCTCCGCTCCGACCGGCCCATCTTTGTTGGAGTCACACCGGTCAAAGACCGTGCACATCTTAAAGACTCCGACACCCTCACGCTCGGCGACGGTCAGTATCTCCGCTGTCATTTCTCCGACCGCATCATCGAGGAGGAGCGCAATGTCATCCGCGCCGTGGAGTTGCGCGAGGTGGGGCATCGTTTTGACCGCAGTGACACCGCGCTCGATACCATCAACTTCACCGCGCGGCGAGGCGAGATGATTTGCGTCATGGGGCCGAGCGGCTGCGGGAAGAGCACTCTGCTGCGCGTGCTCGCCGGACAGCTCAAGCCGAAGCACGGGGAGATATTGATGAACGGCTTCCCGCTTTACGCGAACACCGCGAACCTTTGTCCCTACATCGCTTACATCCCGCAGGAAGACGCCTTCGATCCGTTGCTGCGCGTGCAGGAAAATCTCGATTACTCCGTCGCGGTGCGCTGTCCGCATCTTCCCGTGGAAGACCGGCGCAAGCGCGTGGATGCGAAGCTCGTCGAGCTGGGCCTCAATGAACTGCGTCACCGGCTCGCCGGCACACCGCAGCAAAAGTATCTCAGCGGCGGTGAGCGCAAACGTTTGAACGCAGGTCTCGACATGATCGGCATTGCCGACGTCTATCTCTTTGACGAACCCACCTCAGGTCTCTCATCAAAGGATTCCGAGCACGTGCTCGATCTCATTCATTCGCTCGCGCGCAACAAGATCGTCTTCGCCTCCATCCACCAGCCCAGCACGCGACTGCTCCAGATGTTCGACAAGGCGCTGCTGCTCGACAAAGGCGGGAAAATAGCCTTCTTCGGCACCCCGCAGCAGATGTTGGAATATTTTTGGAATGCCTATGGCGAGGAGACCGGCCACGGCGAGGAACCGCAGCCCATGCCGGCCAATCTGACGCCGGACTTTGTTTTCGACGTGCTGGAGACGCCCTTGCGCGACATCAGCGGCGATATCTTCCACGAGCAGACCACCGACGGGCATCTTGTTCCTGCGCGGAGGTTTCCGCCAAATTTCTGGCGTGACCGCTATCAAACCCACGTCCTCATGCACAGCGTCACGTCGCCCGAAAAACGACGCCATGAAACGCGTCAGGAAGGTCCGCAATCCGTTTCCCAGCGCAGCCTGCCTTCTCAGCCCCGGCTGAATTTCCGCGAGGAAAGCATCATCTTCGCCACCATGCTGAAGCGCGCTTTCCTCAGCAAGCTGCGCAATCGCGCCAACCTCCTCGCCACGCTGCTGGAAGCGCCCGCGCTGGCTTTCCTCATCTCCATGGTGCTGCGCTATTCGGAGGAGGAGAACTACACCTTTGCCTCCGCCTTCCACATCCCGAGCTATCTTTTCCTCAGCCTCGTCGTCGCCATGTTCCTCGGCCTGACCAACAGCGCTGATGAAATTATCCGTGACCGCGCCATGCTCAACCGCGAGCGCAATCACAACCTTCGCGTCGGCTATTACATTTGCGGGAAGCTGGCTTCGCTCGCCGCCTTCGCCCTGGCCCAGTGCGTCATTTATCTTCTGATCGGGAATTATGTGCTGGAAATCCGCGACATGTTTCTGCCACATCTCCTGTGGATGTTTCTCACCGCGCTCACCGGCGTGGGCCTCGGCCTGCTGGTCTCGTCCTTGGTGCACGACTCCCGCACTGCGCTGAACATCATTCCGCTCATGCTCATCCCGCAGATCATCCTTGGCGGCGCGCTCATTAAATACGAGGAGATGAACCGCAACCTCGACTTCGTCTATTCCATCAGGAAATGGATCGATCAGAAAGAAGGCGATGAATCAAGTTCCGCCAGCAAGCTCAAGGTTCCCTTCATCTGCGAGTTCATGCCCCTGCGCTGGACTTACGAATCCGCCATCATTTCGCAGGCCAAGCTCAACCCCCTGACCAGCAGTCAGGAGACGCTGGAAAATCGCATCCAGTCCCTCATCAATCTGCCCAAGGAAATGCAGATGTCCGAGGCCCAGCGGAAAGATCTCGATCTCACCAAGCAGGCCCTTGCCGTCGTCTCCGGCCTTCAGGATGACAACGCCGAGGGCATCGCGCGGCGGCTTAATCTTATCAATGACAGCATCTCTGAAGGCAGGCTCGACGCCCGGCTCATCGACCAGCCACGGGGCAGGAAAGCCGTCAGTGCCGAGGAGATTTACGTCAACCGCAAGGTGCTCGACCTCGTCACCAAGGCCGAGATGGAGCGCGAGGACTACCGACGCAAAGCGAGTCCCAATGTTTTCTTTGGCACCATCAAAACCTATCGTCTGATCGATGCCAAAAAACCAGAGCCGACAGGGCTGGAAACGGAACGCAAATCGAATGTGCCCAAGTCCTGGTATGAGGAACTGCGCATCAACACGCTCTATCTCAACGCCTCGGTCATGCTCCTGTCCATGGTTGTTGTCATTCTCGTGCTGCACATGTCTCTGTGCCGCCAGTTGTCGCGCGTGTGATCAAGCCCGGCCCGGTGTGCACTGCCGCATCACTTCCCGTCACCGCGCTTCTGCGCAAAGAGCCATTTCCAGAGATCGGTATCCTCATAGGTGCGGGTCCAGGAGTCGTGCTTCACGCCGGCGAAGATGGTGAGCTTGGGCGTGCCCCCGGCCTCGACGAGGGCGTCGTAGATGCGCTGGGAATTGGCGGCGGGAACTACGTTGTCGTCGGCCCCGTGGAAAATCCAGGCGGGGATGTGCTTGATGCGCTCGGCCGCGACGAACTTGACGCCAGCGCTGCCGCAGATGGGCACGGCGGCGGCGAAGGTGCGGGGATATTCCATGATGGTATCCCCCATGCCGTAGCCGCCCATGCTGAGTCCGGTGAGATAGACGCGGTCGTCGTCGATGTGATATTCCTTTTTCAAAGCATCAACCATCGCTTTCACACTGTGCGGATCCCATGTGACATGGTCGGGTGCCTGCGGGCTGGCGACAATCGCGGGGAACGAGTGACCGTTGGCGACCATCTTCAGCGGGCCGTTGCGCGTGAGGACATCGAGGTCCTCGCCGCGTTCGCCGGAGCCATGCAGGAAAACAACGAGAGGCCAGTTCTTTTTGTCTGCCTGTTTATATTCGTCGGGCACGTAGATGACGTAACGGTAGCCGACCTTGACAGTGACCTCGGCCGTGAACTCTCCGGTTTTCATCTTGGGGTGTGAGTCCTCGGCTGGCAGCGGCGTGGAAAAACTGATGAGCGCCATGGCGGAGAGGAGGAGATGCAGGCCCATCCGGCAATGTATTGCTGGTTTCACAGGGGCTGGTGCGGACGGTGCTTGATTCATCGCGGCGTGTCGAGCATGGCGCGTGTGCCATCGCTTCGCAAATTCAAAGCATTCCCAATGCCATTCCTCACATTCCTTGCGGTTGCGGTTATCAATTCAAAGCAAGTGCCAGTGATCGAACATCGCGACCATCCCGAGCTGGATCGCCCTTGTCGATGCCTGTCTGTCTTCCCTGCAACTTTTTCGGCGGCAACGTTTATTTCCCAATCATCAACGGCGGAAGATCAGTCAGATTCCAGGAATTACCGTCGCGCCCGCTGTCATTGCCCATCATGCGCTGCGGTGAGAACACAAAGACCACAGCGCAGCGGCTCGCCAGATAGTTGCCGCCTTCCCGGGCAAGCAGCTTCATCACCTTGTCAGAACTGCCCATGCTGGAAAGCTGGTCGGGCACAATCCCGATGCGATGGGCGATGTGCATCGGAATGGCCGCGCCCGGACCTCCCGGCAGGTAAGATGTCGGCATCATCGTGTAGCTGTCACCCATGATAATTACGGGCGATCCGGAGTTCTCCGGCGTCACCAGCGGACGATCATCCTCCGTGAGCACCTGTGTCGTCGGATAGCGCGCGCTTGGCCCGTCATCGTCACGCTTGATCTCCGCCGCTCTCAGCTTGAGCTTCAACGGTGTGCCGTCCTTGGGTTTCAAATCATAGCGTGCGAGACGATTTGCGATCTCCTCAGCCGCGACTTGAATCGCACCGTCCGCCGGATGCTGGTCGCGGTTGTCATAGAACATCCACGGGAAACGATTCCGCGCCTGCCGCAGCGGCTGGATAAGTTCGACCACTTCGATGTCCGCCTCCAGCAGTTGGAGCATAAGTTTTTCCCGGCTTGGGAGAAACCACCCGTCCGCAGGAGCCTTGTCGGAAAACACATCAGCATGAACATCTTCTTTGCTGGGAAATGGCACCACGATCAAATCAATCCCGCGTGCGCGCAGTTGCTGATTGAGCGACTTTAACATGCGCACCGGTCCTGGGGCATCGGTTTCCGCGAGCTTGCACAGATCGTAATATGCTTCCTTGCGCAGCAGGCTGAATGAGTAACGGCCCTTCCGCAACAGTCTGTCGGGCATGGCCCGGGCCGGATCGTTCAGTGAATCACAAAACGGTTCCAGACCCCGGCGCCAGCCCTCCCAATCCCCACCGTGTGAGGCGAGCGCATCAAGAAGCAAGTGCTTGTCCCGCTCGATCGCCGCCTTCCTCTCGGCCGCTGCTTTTTCCGACCACGGATATTTCAATTTGGCTTTCGGTTCGTTCACGGCCTTCTGCGGAACCGTTGCCGCAAAGTAATTGTCCGGTTGAGTGAAGAAGCTCTCCGCCCGATCCGCCGATGTGTGTGCGCGAACGGTTTGATACAGTTCCAGCTCCATGCGTTCCAGATCGTCCGCCCGCTGCATCTTTCGGCGTGCTTCATCGGCCTCGGCATTCGGCAAAATGTCCGCCTCGATCACCGCGCCCACCTTAAACCCGGCCTCCGGTTGTAGTGTCCGTTTGAAGAATGCGGGCAGCATCAAAACCAGTTCGCGCGGTGCGCGGCACTCGGAATCAATCTGGAGAACCTTCACCTCCGCCGTGTAGAGACAGTCCGCATAGTCGCTGTGCTTCGGGTCCGGCACTGGGGACTTGCGCACGATCTGTGCGAACACATGCACCGGACTCGCTGGTTCGGTAGCTGGCCCGTCCTTGGTTTGCTTTGGAGTTGTGTCCGCATTCTTCGTCTCTTCACGTCTGCCACATGAAGAGAGAACGAGCGCAACAACCAGGCACGGCACCGTCAGCGCCTTTGAAAGACGGGAAATGACGAGACGACTGTCAGGAATTCTCTGTAGTCGGTGCCGGGCGGGAGTGGACCGTGGCGTGCATGGGAATCGGGGTCGGAGCAGGTCGGAGAGGTTGGCCACTTTGGATTTTGGGGTGCGGATATTTGGATTAAACGATAAGCGAGCAGAACGCCAGATAAAGGCGACGTTGGCGGCAGATGCAGATCAGTTTAGTGCGCCGGTAGAAACCGGTGGCACGGGGGACTCACTTGATTTTGCATCATAGGCGAAACGGGCTTCGACTGCACGATCCCAGACGACCAGCAGAATCTTCGTGTCGTCGTTAGGGACCACCGCGTGGGTGCCTGCGGCGAGAAATCGCGGGCCGTCGTAAGGCGTGCCGTCGATGGTGCCTTCCAAGGCCCCGTGCCGCGAGAGAAATGCGTAGCGCGTCGGCACCTTGATATCAAACCGCATGGCATTCGAGGTTGAGCCGGGATCGCGTCGAATGTCATGACCGGCGACCAGCAGATCACCGAAAGGAAGGAAGTTGTTATCCAGAAATGCCTCAGTCGCCAATGGGTATTCCGTGCTGCGCATGACGACGCAGGTTCCGGTCTTGACGATGTCTTGCGAGATGGTGTCGGGAATTTCCCCGCGCTTTATCGCCTGGCGTGTGAGTGTTTCCATCACCGGATAAAAGGGACGTCGGCGGAAAATGTTCTCGCCCGATTCATCCATGACAAAGTCGTCTGCCCGAGTCAGCGCGAGCACTTCTCCAATGAGTTCACGCTCAGATGTCGAAACTTTGCAGCTAAGCGGTCGTGCGATGAGCACGATGAGCAACTCCGCGGCTGCGAAGATAACCGGAGGAGCAATGCGCCATGATTTCCCGCAAAGTCCGGCGGCCAGCGCGGGCATGAGGACGACGAAACCAGGCAGGTAGGTTTCATTGTTCAGCACAGTCCAGAATCCAAGGAGCACGGAGAAGTAAATGCCCCCCGTGGCAAAGATCAGGACGCGGCGCATTCCAGCGGCGGGGGAGGGCGATGAACGATGGATCGCCCGCGAGCGCCAGAAGACCAAGGCCAGCCCTATAGGGAAGACGAGTGCCCGGAGATATTTCAAGCTGGAGCCTTCCTGAGCGAAACGGAGGTTGTGCTCGGCCACGCAATACCAGAACGAATGGAATGCTCCATGAGCCACGAACCATGCGGCGACACAGGACGGGGCGATGACCAGGCCCGCGGTCAGTGCGCCGATGCGGCCCAATGCGGATTTGGCGTCCGGCTTGTGGCCGGTGATGAGACACGCCATGAACGCCCCGCCAGCCAGCGAGGAAACCATCAACACGGTCTTCATGGACACCGCAAATGCCAGCCCCAGCAGCACTCCAGCCCAGAAACATCGGGCGAACGTGATGGAACCGCAAACAAGGACCAGGAGTGCCGCCAGCCAGAGCAGCGTCCACATTTGATCCGGGCGGAACTCCGTGCCGGTGAAGAGAAAGACCGGGAACAAACCCGCGAAGAGCGCAGCCCACCAGGCCGTGAGCTTGTCATTGTAGAGCGAGCGGGTGATGACGCCGATGAGCAGAAGCATCCCCAGGAAGAACGGGATCACCGCCAAACGCATCACCGTGATGATGTCGCTGCGCTCGCCCATCCATTGCATGAGCGGGGCGCAGAGATGGTGAAAGAGCGGCATGTGATTGTCGAAGAAATCGCGATACATCATCTGCCCGGTGCCGATGGCCCAGATGCCATGAAGGTGCTGCCACTCGTCTTGATCAATCCGCAGGTGCTGCACATACCACAAGCGCAGGGCGATAAGCACCAGACCAAAGCCCGTGATCCAAGGCCACGGTGTGACCGTGGCGTTCAGCGCGCGTGGATTTGAGGGAGCGGAAACCAGAAGGGAAGGCAAGGAGTTGAGATCGTTAGAAGGTGAAGGGGGCGGTCGGGAATGGCGCTTAGTTAACGCCATTTGCCGTTATCCCAAATAGAAAATGTCCTCGTCTTCGCTGCGAGGTGGACGCATTTCTCCACCTTGGAGGTGCTCATAAGGGCTGGCAGGGGATTACGATCCGTTTATTCCTGCTTCCCGGCGGCTGGCAACGGCCGTAGCGCACAGGCTTTCCATCTTTCCACGTCAACCAATGCGTTCGGCGAGAAGATAAAGACGACAGCGCAGCGTCCGACGAGGAACTCCCCGCCGGCGCGGGCAATGACCTGCATGACCTCAGGTGCGCCGCCCATCCTGCGTAGCACATTTGGCGGTTCTCCCAGGTGCCGCGCCAGATGCGTCGGGATGGACGCCGCGCCTACGTCATAGCCGCCAGGAACATAGGTGTAGCTGTCGCCGACCACCAGCACTGGGCAGCTACTAGAAGAGCGGACCAAGAGGGGGTTGCCCTGCGGGGTGAAAACCTGAGTCGCGGTGTAGTGCCTCATCGGCTTCTTGCTCGCATGATGATTGGTCTCGAAGTCCACGGGACCGATTTTATAAACTACGGGCACAAAGCCGGGACGGTGCTGCAAGTCGTAGCGTGAGAGCCGCTCTCCGATAACTTCCGCCGCGACCTGCACCGCGCCGTCAGCGGCATGGTCGTCGCCCACGTCATAAAAGATCATGGGATACTTCTTCCGCGCGGCCCGTAGCGCGGGCATCAGATCCAGGACTTCGACTCCGGCATCAAGCATCTTTAGAATGAACTTCTGGCGGTAAGGCTCGAAAATGCCGTCCGCAGGCGCAAGCTGGGAAAAGACATCGGCGTCAGTTTCCTCCTTTCGCGGAAAAGGAACCACGATCAAATCGATGCCGCGTTCGCGGATCTGCCTGGTGAGTTCGATCAGGACGGGGCCAGGTCCCTCGTTCTTGTCCGTGCTCTGGCAGAGCTTCTCGTAAAGATCAGGTCACAAGCTATCAAAGAAAAAGGTGCCCTTTCTCATGCCACCTGCGTCCCTGGCCGCCGCGCGGTTCGGCTGTTTTTCCAAGTCCGCCTGAAGTGGCTCCAGTGATTGCTGCCATGCGTCCCAGTCGCCACCGTGCCTCTTAAGCGCATCACGGATGAAGTCGGCGTCCGCGTAAATGTCCGCCTCGCGGCAGACCGCCGCCTTGGCCGACCACGGATAGTGGACGGGGGCGGCAGTTGCCAGCGGAGATGAGGCGGAGGCCGCCTTGTCAGGTGCTGATGGACTCGAAGACCGTGCCGCAACGGCCTCGGCGGAAGAAGCGGCTTCGTATGTAAGCGCGTAATAAACCGGCAGACTGAAGTCATCCAACTGGTCAGAGCGCTGCATCGTCTGTAACTTCTCCGGCGCCTCCTTCGCTTCCATGATGCGCAGCTTGACCAGATCTCCTGCCTTGACGCTCGCCGCAGGCTCAGGCTTCCGGGCGGCGAAACCCAGCAGCGCCACCACGATCCGTTCCGGCACGGTGGTGGCAACACCATGGCTGTGGACTCGCACTTCGCAGGTGAACAGGCAGTCAGGATAGACGCTCTTCGCAGGATCGGGCACTGAAGATCGAAAGATAATTTCACGAAGGATGAGCACGCCTTGTTGCCCGGCGGGAACCTCTACCATCGGCTTGTCCACCCCCTTCCGCCCGCATGAAGCAAGCGCCACCCACAGCATTGAGGTAATTCAACGCTTACATCACGAATAGCCCAATGGCCGCGCCAAACATGCACAGGGTGGTAATGCCGACCAAGATTAGCGAGAGTTTGGAGCTAGGTTGCTTGTTCATAATGACTGAGTCCGATGCCACCAGCAAAATGCCGATGAGAAGAAAAGGGGCGAGAAGGCCGTTGATGACCGCAGTCCAAAAGAGCGCCTTTACCGGGTTGACGCCAGCAAAGTCCAGAGCGATTCCAACAAGCGTGGACAAGATCACGACTGTGTAAAAGGCGCGCGCCTGCTTCAGCTTCTGGTCGAGACCTTGCTGCCATTGGAACGTCTCCGCGAAGGCATAAGCTGCCGAACCTGCAAGCGTAGGAATGGCGAGAAATCCGACGCCGATGATGCCGGCTGTATATAGCAAGTAAGCGAATCTTCCCGCCAGCGGTCGGAGGGCCTCGGCGGCTTGTTTTGAGGTTTCGATCTCGGTGATGCCGTGCTTGTGAAGCGTTAGCGCAGTGACCAGAATGATGAAATACATCACCAAATTGGAGAAGAAGGTTCCAATGCCCACATCCATTTTGCGATTGATGATCTCCTTCCCCGTCGCTCCTTGTCGTTGGCGAAGCATACGTCGGCCCTTCGCTTTCTCCTCCTCCACTTCCTGTGAGGCTTGCCAGAAAAAGAGATAAGGGCTGATCGTCGTGCCGAGAATGGCTACGAGAGTTGCCCATGCTGCATGACCTTTCGGCCAAGATGGCACAAAAGTATCGTGTGCGACGCTCCGCCAATCCGGGCCGACAAGGAATGCCGTGATGACGTAGGCAAAGAGCGTGAGCGCCAGCCATTTGAGAATGTTAGCAATCTGGTAGTAGCGAAACATTACTGTAGCCCCGGCGATGGCGACGCCGAAGACGACGACGTAAATATGGGAGTTAATGCCGGTGAGCATTTCCGCCGCATCAGCCATGCCGGACAGGTCCGAGCCGATGTTGATGGTGTTGGCGATGAGCAGCGCGAGGGAGGCGATGGTGAGCAGCCATAATGGAAATTTCTTGCGAAAGGCACCGGCTAGACCTTCGCCTGTGACCATTCCGATCCGCGCGCACATGAACTGCACGCAACCCATGAGCGGCCAGGTGAGGAAAGCCGTCCAAAGCAACGCGGTACCTTGTTGCGCACCCGCGATGGAGTACGTGGCGACACCCGAGGGATCGTCGTCCGCTGCTCCGGTAATCAGACCCGGGCCGAGATTCGCGAAGAAGCGGCGAACCGGATTGTTTTTTTTAGGCTGGGCTTTTTGATTCATATCCTCGCTGTTAGCGGCTGGATTTCTTCCGGCCCACACTCAGCAACCGCCGAGGCGAAAGGCAAGTCGGAATATGGCCCC
>JAYVOH010000020.1:0-18292 GCA_043758025.1 Verrucomicrobiota bacterium | reverse complement strand
CGTGGGCGCCAAAAACGACACGCGTGGGCGCGTGTGCTCCCCAACACCCGTCTCCCGCTCCGGCCTACTTTTTACTGATTTACAACGATAAATGGTATCAGCCCCCGCATCGGTGATCTGCCGTCTGGAGGATGCTGACTACGAAGGGCATTCCCTGCCGATGCTGAACCGCATCGCAGAAGCCATGAATCGCCGCGTTGAAATCCGCTTCGTCCCAATCAGGAAGCCGCGTTTGTAGGCTGCGCGCGCGTAGAAGGCAGGTGGTGGATTTTGCAGACATGATTTTGCAAGGGCGTGAAAGTGTTGAGAAATTGCGAGCCGATGACTCATCACAAAGCCTCTGCCGTTCGCAACGATGGCAGCACTCTGTCAAGAGTTGACGATTGACTCCGTTTCCCTCAAGGCAAAAGGGCTTTTGTCAGAAATCATTGACAGCCCCCCTCCACGAAGTCGGAGATGCGGGCCATGCCGCGGGTGAGGAGGATGTTCTGCGGCTTGAGATCGCGATGGACGATGCCCTGCTGGTGGGCATGGGCGAGGCCCTCCAGCGCGTCGAGCATGATGGGCTTGGCCACGGGCAGCGGGAGCCTGCCGCCCTGCTGCCGCATGAAGTCGGCCACGCTGCCGCCTTCGCAGTATTCCATGACGAAGAAGAACACGCTGCCTTCGCATCCCATTTCGAAAAAGCGGACGATGTTTGGATGCTTGAGCTTCGCGGTGACCTGCATTTCACGAAGGAACTCCTCTACAGCCTTTTTTTGCGCGACGGCACGCGGGAGCAAGACTTTGATGGCCACTCGGGTGTTGTCCTTCTCCCGAACCGCGCGATACACGGCACCGAAACCACCACGCCCGATTTCCTTTTCCACGCGATAGCCGGGAAGCTGAAGGAGTGGCTTCCCTCCACCGGCCTTTTTCACCTGGAACAGCAGCGCCGCCAGTTGCTCCGGGGTGAGCTTGTCCAAATCCTTCAGTTCCGGCGGCGGGGCAGGCTCGCTTCGCACCCTCTTCGGGAGTTTCGCCGGGTTTGCGGCCACCGCAGACTTTGCCATTCACGAAGGTGCCATTGAGACTGCCGAGGTCGCGCAGCGAAGCCTTGGGCGGACAGGCTTCGAGGAGGAAGTGATGCCGGGAGACGTGGTCGTCGTCCTGGATGCAAGCATGGCAGTCGTCCATGCGTCCGAGGAGGCAGGTGTCCTGCGAGAGGAAGGCAAAGGTCTTCCCCTTCGCTTTTCCTTCGGTAACGAGCAGATGAACCTTGGCGGGCATGGTTGTTCTATCACATACCAAAAAGGCTGATTTTCGTCAACCGCTGTCGGTGTTGAGACATCATATCGTCCCCATCAACCGGTCACCAAAGTCTCCAACACCAGGCAGGATGTATTTCTGCGCATTCAAGCAGCGATCCAGCGCGGCAGTAAAAATGGACACATCAGGCGCGGCGGCTTCTATCGCTGCCACTCCCTCCGGCGCGGCGATGATGCTCAGGACGGTAATGTTCGTTCCTCCAAGTTCCTGAATGGATCGGATCGCATGAAGACCGGTGCCGCCGGTGGCCAGCATGGGATCCACCACCAGGATGCGTTGTCCATCGAGCGCTGGTATCTTGGAGTAATACGAACGCGGCAAAGCTGTTTCGTGGTCGCGCTCGATGCCCACATGACCGACCTGCGCATTGGGCACCAGCGCCAGAATCGGCTCCACCATGCCCAATCCAGCGCGCAACACGGGGACGATCAAAACGCCGCAACCGAGCTTCCTGCCATGAAAAGTTTCCATCGGTGTCTCAACCGTCGCCGATTCTGTGTGCAGATCGCGCAAGGCTTCGATCGCGAGGATCGTCGTGATTCGATTGCACAAGCGTCGAAAGCGCGAGGATGTGGTGTTTTTGTCCCGCAGTTCCGTAAGCAATGAATCCACCAGCGGATGGGAAAGAACGGTCAGCGACATGGTGCAAGGTGCTCACGATGCGGTAGAGTGCCAAACGCAAAATGCTGCCCTCTACGGTTTCGGATGCTTTTGTGAAACGAAAGACCGCAGCAGGGCATTGTTTGTGCTAACCAATGAGGTTCATGCCCGACGCCACACCTGAATCACTCCGCGACTACGGATTCCGCCTGCTGGAATCTGATTTGAAATTTCTCATGGGAGCCTTCGCCGACACCTTGCGCAAGCTGGGCGAACCGGCGCTCGCGGATCGCCTGCCCTGGGCCGGCGGCAGCACGGGCCAGGTGGATGTCACAGACCGCAAGCTCGGCCAGGCCTACTCCATCGCGTTTCAACTGCTGAACATCGTGGAAGAACGCACCGCCTCGCGCGTTCGCCGTTTGCGGGAAAAACAACAGGGTGCCGCCTCCGAGAAAGGTCTGTGGTCGGATAACATCAAAAAGATGTCAGCCGCCGGTCTGACCGAACCCGAGATGCTGGATGTGCTCCATCACGTTCTCGTGGAACCCGTGCTGACCGCCCATCCCACGGAGTCCAAGCGCGAGACCGCGCGCGAACGTCATCGGGAGATTTATTCGCTCATGAACCGCCATGAGAACGCCGACTACACACCGCGCGAGCAGTCGCGCGTGCAAAGGCAGCTCGAGGTGCAACTGGAAGGACTCTGGCGCACGGGCGAGATTCACGTCACACGTCCCACCATTGAGGCCGAGTTGCAAAACGCTCTCTATTATCTCCGCGAAGTGTTTCCCGAAACTCTGGCCCGTGCTCACATTCATCTGCGCGAGGCCTGGGAGGCTGAAGGATACAATGGCGCCTCACTCGATAACCTGCCGCCGCTGGTGAAATTCGGAACGTGGATCGGCGGTGATCGCGATGGCCATCCTTTTGTCACGGCGGAGGTGACTCACTCCGCATTGAATGCTCTGCGCAAAAATGCGCTGCGCGTGCAACGTCGCGCCCTGGAAGCTCTTGCGCATCAAGTGCCGCTCAGCCAGTTGTTCCAGCCGGTTCCCGCCGACCTTACTGCATTGAATGCCAGGCTGGCCGCAGAATTGCAAGACCAGCCTGGTGTGGACACGGCCTACATTCTCGAGCGCAATCGAGAAGAACCGTGGCGGGCCGCCGCTTATCTCATGCGTGGCAAAATCTTGCTCGCCATTGATCACCCTGAATCTACCGCGGCCTATCGCGCACCAAAAGATCTCGCCGATGATCTCGCCGTGCTTGCTGATGCCTTGGAATCCGTGGGAGCTGCCGCGATGGTGCGCGAGCTTATCGTTCCTTTCCGCCGCCAGATTGCCGCGTTCGGCTTTCACTCCGCTGCGCTGGACATCCGGCAGAATTCCGCATTTCACGAGAAAGCGCTGGCGCAGCTCCTAGCCACGGCGGGAGTTTCTGATGGCGCTGCATTCGCGAATTGGAGCACCGAGAATAAGCGTGCCTTTATGGAGAAGGAACTCCAGTCTCCGCGCCCATTCCTCGCTCCCGGAATGTCCGCCGGGCCCGAGGCCGACACTGTGCTCGCCTGCTATCGCGTGCTGGCCGAGCATCGCGCGCGACATGGCAACGCAGGACTCGGCGCGTTGATCGTGTCCATGACGCGCAGTGTGGAAGACCTTTTCAGTGTCTATCTGCTCGCGCGCGAAGCCGGCCTGGCGGAATGGACTGATGGAGGTTTGCTATGCCCGTTACCGGTCACACCTTTGTTTGAAACCATGGCTGATCTAGAGGCCGGCCCCGGCATCGTGAAGGATTTCCTCTCTCATCCCATTACTCAACGAAGCGTGAAGTCCACGGACACGCCAGCACTGCAATTGATGGTCGGCTATTCCGACTCCAACAAAGACTGCGGCATTTTCGCGAGCCAGTGGGCGCTGCATCGTGCCCAGTCGGAACTGGCGCAAGTAACGCTCGATCACGGGGCGCAGCCGGTCTTCTTTCATGGTCGCGGCGGGACCGTCGGACGCGGCGCCGGCCCCACTCATTTTTTCATGGAGGCGCTGCCCATCGGCTCGCTTCAAGGACGACTGCGCATGACCGAGCAGGGCGAGACCATCGCGCAGAAATACGCTCACTTCGCATCCTCGGTTTACAATATCGAGGTGCTGATGGCCTCGGCCTCATCCGCCACGGCCAGACATCTCCGCGCCGCGCCACATTGCGATATCGTCTCCCCGGTGCTGGATCGCGTGGCGCAGTGGAGTCACGAGGCTTACTCCGCCCTGCTGCACGAGCCGGACTTCATGAAGTTCTATCGTGCCGCGACTCCGATTGATGCGCTGGAAAACGCCCGCATCGGTTCGCGTCCCGCAAGACGCAGCGGGCAGGCCACGCTGGAAGATTTGCGCGCCATCCCCTGGGTCTTTTCGTGGACCCAGTCGCGCTTTTATTTACCGGGCTGGTTCGGCGCGGGCTCCGCTTTGGAACGCCTCGAGAACGAAGACCCCGTCGCTCATGCTCAATTGATCGCTCATTTGCCGACGCATTCCTTTTTGCGATATGTGATGGCCAATATCGAAAGCTCCCTGGTGAGCGCGAATGAGGAATGGATGTGCCGCTATGCCGGCCTTGTTCCTGAGAAAGAAATACGCGACCGATTCCTGCAACTGATCCTTGATGAATTTCATCGCACTCAAGCCGCACTCACCAAGCTCACAACCGGAGCCTTTGAGGGTCGTCGCCCTCGACTGGCCTTCACCCTCGCCATCCGCGAGCAACCTCTTACCGTCCTCCACGCCCAGCAGCTGGCCTTGCTGCACCGTTGGAGAGAATGCCTTGCAGCAGGCGATACCGAATCCGCTGAATCCATCATTCCCGACCTGCTCGTCTCCATCAACGCCGTGGCGTCGGGACTGCGGACGACGGGTTAGCAGAAGCCAGCCGCGCCAACAGCGCCTCGCCAAGCAACTTGGCATAAATGCCGGTAACCATGCTCTCGACCGATATGGCATCGACCAGTTCGTCACGATTTTTCGCCTGCGTAACGAAGCGCGTCAACCATCCGAGCAGATTGGCGGTCAAGTTCCTCACTTCGGACTGAACCGTCACCGGCAGCGTATTAAAATCCGCCATCATTACCGCCACCAAAGTCATCCCTTGCGGCAACGTTTGGTTCATCTCCGTGGACAATCGCTGCACTCTCGATGACAGATCGTCCAACTCCGCATCGATCTGGCCCAGGCACTTGTTCATTCCCTCGCGATACCGGACAATCACGGCGACCGCCAAATCGGCTTTGGCTGGGTAATGATGATGCAGGCTGGCCGAAGAAATGCCGACCTCTGCTGAGAGGTCGCGAATGCTGAAGCCGTTATAACCAGACTGTTCGATGTATCGCTGGGCGAAATACAAGATGTCGCCACGAGAAATATCTTTAATTCGCGCCATTTTTCTTTGTCTATCAACCAATAGGCAGACAATGCAAATCATTCTTTTGGCTGCTTGCCCCCGGGCGTTTCACATCCACATTTCCGACTCAGTCACTCGCCCAGCTTTATGCCATCCAAGAAAGTCCATTCTTCCGCTTCTTCCCAGACCCCGCACTCCGGTATCCGACCCATCAAGAAGTTGATGGTCGCCAACCGCTCCGAGATCGCCATCCGCGTCATGCGGGCAGCCAGTGAGCTGGGCATCCGCACGGTCGGCATCTACGCACAGGAGGACCGGTTTTGTCCGCATCGCTTCAAGGCGGACGAGGCTTATGAATTGAACAAGGACAAGGGGCCGCTCGGTGCCTACCTCGACATTGAGGGAATCGTTGCGCTCGCCAAAGAAAAAGGCGTGGACGCGATTCATCCCGGCTATGGTTTCCTCTCTGAGAACCCAGTCTTCTCAAAGGCTTGTGCAGACGCAGGCATCATTTTCATCGGGCCAGATTCGCGCATTCTCGACATGATGGGCGACAAGACTGCAGCCCGGAACGTGGCGGAGAAGCTGCAAGTCCCGACGCTGCAAGGCACCAATGACCCGGTGGAGTCAAAGAAGCAAGCCATCGCGGCGGCCAAGAAGATCGGCTTCCCGCTCATCATCAAAGCGGCCTTCGGCGGTGGCGGGCGCGGGATGCGCGTGGTGCAAAAGGCGGACGACTTGGAAAAGTTACTCGATGAAGCGCAGACGGAAGCCAAGCGCTCATTCGGGAATGGCGCTGTGTTCCTGGAAAAATTCGTGGGCCGCGCAAAGCACATTGAAGTGCAGATTCTTGCCGACAAGCACGGCAATGTTTTGCATCTCCACGAACGCGATTGCTCCGTGCAACGCCGCCACCAGAAGGTCATTGAGCAGGCGCCTAGTTATCAGGTGGATCAGAAGATCATTGAAGGTCTCTGCACCGCATCACTCGCCATCGCTAAAGAAGTCGGCTACACGCACGCGGGCACGGTGGAATTCCTCGTGGATGTGGAGAGCGGACAATGGTTTTTCATCGAGATGAATCCGCGCATCCAGGTCGAGCACACGGTCACAGAAGAGATTACGGGCATCGACATCGTGCGTTCCCAGATACTTATCGCCCAAGGGTATCAGCTTCACGAAGAGCCTCTGGGTTTGCCCCTGCAACATCAGGTGGAGAAGAGCGGCTACGCCATCCAGTGCCGCATTACCACTGAGGATCCAGAGAATGGCTTTACGCCGGACTTTGGCAAGATTCTGACCTACCGCAGCGCTGGCGGATTCGGTGTGCGGCTCGACGGCGCACTCGGCACCACGAATGCGGTCATCACGCCCTATTATGATTCGATGCTGGTCAAGGTCACGGTCTTCGCACGGACTTATGAGCAGGCGCTCGACCGCATGGACCGCTCGCTGCGGGAGTTCCGCATTCGCGGCGTGAAGACCAACATCCCATTCTTGGAAAACGTCATCGCCGACCCCACCTTCCGCAGCGGCCAGGCGACCACGCGTTTCATTGATACCAATCCGCATCTGTTCCAGTTCGAGAAACGAAAGGATCGCGCGACCAGGCTGCTCAACTATCTCGCGGATGTCAGCGTGAACGGCAATCCTTTCGCCAAAGGATTCACGCACAAAACCATCGGCAAGCTGCCCACGCCGCCGCAACCCATGAAGGACGCGGCCCTGCGCCTCACGGCACCGCCCGCTGGCACGAAACAACTGCTCCAGGAAATGGGGCCGGAGAAGTTCTGCCGCGAATGGGTCGCCAAGCAGAAGCGACTGCTCATCACGGACACCACCATGCGTGATGCCCATCAATCGCTTCTGGCCACACGCATGAGAAGCTTTGATATGCTCGCCGTGGCCGATGCCGTGGCCCGTCGCACGCCGAACCTGTTCAGCTTGGAGATGTGGGGCGGCGCGACCTTTGACGTAACCATGCGATTCCTGCGCGAAGATCCCTGGGAGCGGCTGCGCCAGCTCCGGACCAAGGTGCCGAACATCTTATTCCAGATGCTGTTCCGTGGCTCCAACGCCGTTGGCTACACAAACTACCCGGACAATGTCGTGAAGGGTTTCATCAAGCACGCGGCGGCGAACGGGATGGACTTGTTCCGCATTTTTGATTCGCTCAACTATCTGCCCAACCTCACCGCCGCGATGGAAGCAGTGCGCGAAGACACTTCGTCCATCTGCGAAGGCACCGTCTGTTATACGGGCGACATCCTGGATCCCAAGCGCGATAAGTATGGCCTCAAGTATTACATCAAGCTCGCCAAGGAACTGGAGAAGATGGGTGCGCACATGTTATGCATCAAAGACATGGCCGGACTTGTGCGCCCCTATGCCGCGAAGAAGCTCATCAAGGCACTGAAGGATGAAATCAGCATCCCTATTCACTTCCACACGCACGACACCAGCGGACTCAATGCCAGCAGCATCCTCAATGCCGCCGACGCTGGCGTTGATGTCGCGGACGCGGCGATTGCCTCCATGAGTGGCGGCACTTCGCAGCCGAATCTCAATAGCATTGTCGCCAGCCTGCAGCACACCCTGCGCGATACCGGACTGGACACGGACGCCTTGCAGGAGTTCAGCGACTACTGGGCGGCGGTGCGCACTTATTACAAACCCTTCGACACCAGCGAACCTTATGGCACCGCCGAAGTCTATCTGCATGAAATGCCCGGTGGGCAATACACCAATCTCAAGGAGCAGGCGAACGGCATGGGCATGGCCGCGCGCTGGCCGGAAATCGCGCACGCTTACGCGGAAGTGAATCAGCTTTGCGGCGACATCATCAAGGTCACGCCATCCAGCAAAGTCGTCGGCGACCTCGCCATCGAGTGCATCGCCAAGGGCGTGAAGCCCTGCGACATCATCAATCTCAAAGGCACCAAGTGGAGTAACGATGTGACCAGCATGTTTGAAGGCTGGCTCGGCGAGCCTTTCTACGGACTCGAACCAGATGAAGCGAAAGACTCTTGGAAGAAATGGAATGCATTGGCCAATGCCATCGTCGGCAAAACCGGCAAACGCATCAAGGGTCGCCCTGGCCTGCACGCGGCCAAGGTCAAACTCGATGACGTGCGCGCCGAACTGGAGTCCAAGATGAAGCGCAAACCCAGTGAAGACGATGTCTGGAGTTATCTCATGTATCCCGATGTCTTCCTGAAGTTCGCCGATTTCCGAAAGACTTATGGCGATGTCGCCGCCCTGCCCACTCCCGCCTATTATTATGGTTTGAAGGACAAGGAAGAAGTCAGCATCCACCTCGAAGAAGGCAAGACGCTCTTCATTCGCCTCGTCAACATGACCGAGCCTGATCAGAACGGCCAGCAGACTGCCATCTTTGAACTCAACGGCTATCCCCGTCACACCACCGTCACTAATAAGATACTCGCCAAGGAAGTAGTGACTCGCGCCAAAGCCGATCCCGCCGACGCCACCCAAGTCGGTGCCCCGATGCCAGGCATGGTCGCCTCCATCGCCGTAAACGTCGGTCAGAAAGTGAAGGAGGGCGAAACCCTGCTCACGCTGGAAGCCATGAAAATGTTCGCCGCCATTTCCGCGCCTGCATCGGGCACGGTCACCGAGATTTGTGCAAAGGTCGGAGAAAGCGTGGAGAGCAAGGACTTACTGGTGCGACTAGGTAAGTGACGATGCCTGTTCATCAAGATACGCTCTTAATAGTCATTTTCGCGCCTGTGCGCAGACTGATGAAGTCCCCCGCCCTCCTGCCCATCAGTTCCCGGCCCAGCGGAGATGCTGGTGTGATGACCAGAATTTCCTGACCGTCCACATCCACGCTGGTGCCGCCCGCACAGGGGCCGAGAAAATATATATCTTCCTCGGATTTGTCGGCCAGCACCACCAAAGCACCGGGAGTAATGGTCTGATCAGGGGCCATATCACGCGGGTTCAAAGTTTCAAAGGCCAGCACCGCTTCGTGAAGTTCTGATACCCGCAGGGCCTGACCTCGGGCGAGGTATGATGCCTCAAGGCTTCGCGTATCGTATTTGTTTTCCGCCTTGCTTCCGGGATCCGTGGCGGCGGCGGTCGCTTCACGTGCCGCCATCATGCAGGCCTCCAGCTCACGCCGAAGATTGGCTATGATCCTACTCAGAATTTCTACTTTGGAGCGCGTCGGCATGAATGCATCTCAACCAATATGCCATCAATGACAGCCGCAGCCCTCGCCACAACCGCCGCCACCGAACACTTCTTCATTCGTGGGCACGCGGCCCTTTTCCAGCGTCTTGCTGACAAAACCATTGACCAGATTGGCCACACCTTGCAGAACCTGCTGGGCTTCTGAAAAGGCGCGAATACCATCATGGGCATCAGCCTTGCCCTGCAATTCCTCATAGGAGCGGACTTCCGAATTTGTGATCTCGGCACCTTCACGTTCGCGCTGCTCCAGGCTGCGTCCCATCATGATGACTTCGCGATAGAGTCCCACGGCATTTTCGTCAGCGAGAAATGCCTCAGCACGATCGCGGGCGGAAAGAACCTCAGCATTGGCGGCGATGGCGATGCAAAGATCGTTGAGTTTGGCTTCGATGGCGGGTAAAACGATGGCGTTCATGTTCACGAAGCTAAAGCACGGCATCCGCGCAATGCGAATGCAAATTTACTTCTGCGTTCCTGCATTTTTTTCTTTCAACATGACATGTTATTTGCTAGAGAAAGATGCATGAGGGTTTTTGTTCCGCATGAAATGGATCGAAATGAACCGCGGGTCGCCGTGGTGCCCGCAACTGTCTCGAAATTGCTCAAGCTGGGCGCACAGGTGGAAATTGAATCGGGGCTGGGCGATTCCGTGTTCCTCTCCGATGCGGAGTATGAAGCTGCGGGTGCGACCGTGACCAAAGATCGCACCCAGGGATTGGCCGCGGCAGACATGGTGCTGCGGCTGCGCAAACCGCCGATGAGCGAGACCAGCGCAATGAAGCCCGGCTGCATTCATGTGAGCTATCTTGATCCCTTCAATGATATTGAGCTTCTGCAAGCGCTGGCCACGGGTGGGGCGAGCGCCATCTGCATGGAAATGATTCCACGCTCAACCATCGCGCAGAAAATGGACGCGCTCAGCTCGCAGGCAAATCTCGGCGGTTATGTCGCCGTGCTCATGGGGTCCAACCGGCTGGATCGCATTTTCCCGATGATGAGCACACCATCAGGAACCATCACGCCGGCCAGGGTTTTCATCATCGGCGTCGGCGTCGCTGGATTGCAGGCCATCGCCACCGCGAAACGGCTTGGCGCGGTGGTGGAGGCTTTCGATACGCGTCCGGTCGTGGAGGAACAGGTGAAATCGCTCGGTGGAAAATTTGTCAAAGTGGATCTCGGTGAAACCGGGCAGACGGCGCAGGGTTACGCCAGGGAACTGACGCCGGAACAGCTCGACAAGCAACGCGACGTGATGGCGCAACATTGCGCGCAAGCTGATCTGGTCATCACCACGGCACAAGTGTTTGGCCGCAAGGCGCCGGTCATTGTCACCACGGAAATGGTGCAGCGCATGAAGCCGGGCAGCGTGGTGGTGGACATGGCGGTGGAGACGGGCGGAAACGTGGAATGCTCGCGGCTTGATGAAGAAGTGCTCGTGAACAACGTGCGAGTGCTCGGTCACGGCAATCTGCCGGGCCGTGTGCCGCGTGTCGCCAGCGAGATGTATTCCAACAATCTCTGCAATCTCGTGGATCACTTCTGGGATCGCGAGGCCAAGACTTTCAAGCTCGATCCCGAAAACGAAATCCTCAGGCAATGCCTCGTCACGCACGCGAGCAAAGTGTGCCACGATGGCTTGCAAAAATTGATCGCATCCAAAACCTCCTCCGCTCCATGAATGCTGAAACCCTGATCCCGGCTCTCTACGTTTTCGCGCTCGCGGCGTTTCTTGGTTATCTCGTGCTCTCGCGGGTGCCGCCCCTGCTGCATACGCCGCTGATGTCCGCCACCAATGCGATCTCCGGCATCTCGCTGGTGGGATCCATCGTAACGGCGGGTGCACAGCATAGCGCAGTGAGCACGGCGCTGGGATTTGTGGCTGTCACTTGCGCGACAATCAATGTCGTGGGCGGATTCTGGATCACGGAGCGCATGTTGAAATTCTTCAAGCGCAAGGAAACCCCGGTTGCGAAAGAAAAGAAATAGCTGAACGCCATGACGCATTACTTCATTGAGTTCAGTTATCTCATCGCCTCGCTGCTGTTCATCTACGGCCTGCGCTGCCTGACGCATCCCGACACCGCGCGGCGCGGGATGCATGCGGCGGAGCTGGGCATGTTGCTCGCGATCATCGGCACGCTGATGCACAAGGAAATCATCAGCTATCAGTGGATCATCGCGGGCCTCATCATCGGCGGTGCCATCGGCGGCGTGATTTCATACTGGGTGCCGATGACCGCGCTGCCACAACGGACGGCCTTGTCCCATGCCTTCGGGGCGCTGGCGGCATCGCTCGTCGGGATCGCGGAATATCACACGCACGGCGCGGCTCTCGGTGGATTCAAGATGACGGCGGTCAGCTTTGAAGTGCTGCTCGGTTCCCTGACCACGACCGGGAGCCTGGTCGCCTGCGCAAAGCTGATGGGCATGTTGCCCGGTGCTCCGATGTCGTTCAAAGGGCAAAAGGTGTTCAATGCCGCCTTGATCGCGACCACAGTTATTTTGTTCTTCTATCTCATCTTCAATCCCGGCGCAGGCTGGGCTTTCTATTTGATGATGACGCTCGCCTTTGTCTTCGGCGTCATGCTCGTGCTGCCCATTGGCGCGGCGGACATGCCGGTGGTGATGGCCTTGCTGAATTCGTATGCAGGGCTGGCCGCTGCCGCGACCGGGTTTGCGATCTCCAACAATGTGCTCATCATCGCCGGCACCCTCGATGGATTCTCCGGCTTCATTCTTTCGGTTGTCATGTGCAAGGCCATGAACCGCTCCATCACGAATGTGCTGTTCGGCGCTTTCGGCAGCGTGTCATCCGAAGCCGCATCTGGCGAAGGCGGGGAGATGCGGGAAGTTCTTCTCGATGATGTGGCCACGCAGATGGCCTACGCGCGCCAGGTGGTTTTCGTCCCGGGTTATGGCATGGCCACGGCGCAGGCGCAGCATGTGGTGCGCGAACTTTCGGATGCGCTTGAGGGGCGCGGCGTCACGGTCAAGTTTGCCATCCATCCCGTCGCGGGCCGGATGCCCGGCCACATGAACGTCTTGCTGGCGGAGGCGAACGTTCCTTACTCGCAGCTCTATGAATTAGAACAGATCAACTCCGACTTTCCCAACACCGACGTGTCCGTGGTCATCGGTGCCAATGATGTCGTCAATCCCGACGCGCGCGACAATCCGAAAAGCCCCATCGCTGGAATGCCCATTCTCGAAGTGGACCGCTCCAAGTCCGTCGTTGTGCTCAAGCGGGGCAAAGGCAAGGGCTTCTCCGGAATCGAGAATCCACTCTTCTTCAAACCCAACACCGGGATGCTCTATGGTGATGCCAAGAACTCACTCGCAAAGCTGATTCATGCGGTCAAGGACGCATGAATTTACTCATCTTCGCGCGCGTGGACATTCTCCGAGCTGAGAACGATGCGAAATCCGACATCATCAACCCGTGAACCGGCATTGATGGCGCGGCGGTGCGATGAGAGCAGTTCCGTGCGCTCCTTCGTGCGCCAGCTTCCACCCCGCACCACACCCATTCGCGCGAGCTTGAAGTCGTCACCACCGTAATCTTCCTGGACCCACTCCCAGACATTCCCTCCCAGATCAAATATGTCCGTGCGCGAATCGGCGGGGAACGAACGCACTGGCGCGAGTCCGGGGAATCCATCACTAAAACCCTTGATGCCTTCCTTGTTTTTTGTCCCCGATACGTCCCATAAATTGGCCGACGCTGGAACTGGCGGCCAGATGAAACCCCAGGGATAGATGCCTTCAATGCGATCATTGCGCTCCTGCGGACTATCGCCCTTTTCCCGGGGCAGGCCAGCCGCCATGCTCCATTCGTCATCTGTGGGCAAGCGGTAAACTTGATTGTCCTCCAGCAAACCCTTCGCTTTCTCGGTCATCGTCAGCCAGCGACAATATGACAGCGCATCCGCACGGGACACATGCGTCATTGGCAGTGTGCGGTCAGCGTCCAGCGGAACCGGCGGCGGCGCAGAGCTGACCGTGTTACGGAAAAATTCCTCGTAGTCAGCGCGCCGGGTTTCCGCTGAAGATATCAAAACGTCACCGAGTGGCGCGAACTCCATGCCGAGTGAATTGGTCCATTTCTTTCCGAACACCACGGCTCGCGTCGGCTTCATCTTCACATCCAACTGGAGTATTTTTCCCTCCTCCACTTTTCCGCTCAAGACCTCGCGTTTGTATCCGGGCAAATGCAGCTCAAAAGTCCCTGCGCCGACTCGCACGCGCAAGGTGCTTAGCGGCGTGATGCCAGCCGCTTCGCCGTTCGCCATCACCTCCGCGCCGGGTGGTGAGCTGGTGATGGCCACCTCGCCGTAGTGCAGTTTCACCAGCTCCAGCCGCAGCGATTTCCATTGCTCACGCGCACCCGTGGCAGACCGGACTGCGACGTCGGGCTTCCAGTGGTATTCATAGTCATCATTCATCGCGCCCGAGGAGCGATCCTCGCGTCCAAGCCAGTCGCAAAATGCGTTCGCATCATCCGGCGGAACGACCACGATGTATTCCTGTTTCCCGCCCTTGGGCGTCCACGGCGTCACTTCACCCTCAAATGGATGCATGGTCGCATCGAGAAACCGGTTGAATAGTTCCAGCGTCACCGGACGATCCGCGAGATGACGCCCTCCGCGCCAGACGAAACGCAGTCCCGCGCTGTTCATCCAGAAACGCGCGTCCCGTGGCAGTCGCATTCTGGCCGCTTCCTCGGCCGTCAGATTCGATGCATCCAACGCCGGCATGGCAATGCGCCAGTCGCGTTGATGACTGAGCATGGATAGCGCGGTGCCGGTGAAAATTGCGCCCGCCGACAGCCGGATCATGCCGCGCGAAATCCGCCGGCCCATTGGCTCCGGTTTGACGACGCCCACCTCGCGCAATGCCGCCGCAAAATCCGCCGCGCTGGCATATCGCTCAAACACATCCGGCGCGCAGGCCCGGCAGATCACCTGGTTCCAGTCACGCCAGAACCTCATCTCTGTCTCCTGCAAATCTTCCGGCACTTCCGGGAAGTCCATGCGATCCTTCCCCGAGCTGATCTCATACAAAACTTTCCCCAGGCTGAAAATATCCGCCGCAAACGTGCCCGGCCCTTCCGGCGGCACGAAACCCTCGGTGCCCACAAATGAACGCTCGCCATGCGCGGCGACCAGGCCGATGTCCGCCAGCTTGCACACGCCGCCCACGAAGATGATGTTGGAGGGCTTGATGTCGCGATGCGTCAGACCGTAGCTGTGCAGATAGCCGAGTGCATCCGCGAGAAAGATGCCCGTCTCCCGGCAGAACTCCAGATTCAGCCGCCCGTGGTGCTTGAAGTCCGTGGACAGGGTCCTCGGCACATAGGTGTCCACATCAATCTTGGTGCCATGTATCGCATCGTCGCCCAGCTCCATCACATAGTAATAAAACCCGCGCTGCTCGTTCCAGCCCGCATGAAGCACATCGACGAGTCCTTGGTGCCCGCGAGAAATCGGCTCGAATTGCCGGATGCCCTCGAACTCGCGCCGGAATGTTTTTTCAAATTCAAAGTCCTCGCGCCACACGATCTTCACCGCCCGCAACGCGCCCGTGATTGCACGCGCCAGCCAGACTTCGCCATAGGAACCTGACCCGATGCGACGCACCAGTTGCAAGTCCGAGATCGGAATGTCATCGCGATGCGCTTGCGATGTCAAAGGCGGACGATATTCCCGGATCGTCTCCGCATCACCAGACAGGATTCGCTCCCTTGTCGGCAAATTTTCTACTGGCCCGCGATCCTCCGACCCGGAATCAGGTTCCTGCGCGGCTGAATGCTTGGTGACAGGCATGTTCAGAGTAGAGTTTAGCAAGAAACATTCACCGTAACCAGAGTTCGATCAAAAAATCTGAGCGCCGCTTGGCGACGATGCCGGTCATCACTGCCCAAGGGCTTCAAAGCATCGTTTTTCCCAAAGTCTGCACTTCCTTTTTTACCATCGCCCCGACGCGATGCTTGGCCAGATAGACCTGGGCTGCGTTGATGCCGAGAACCTCGGAGGTTTTCTTCACGCCCCAGCCTTTCATCACATAACAATCGAAAATCTGGAACTGACGTGGCGAGACCCGGCCCTTCACCCGCTCCAGCGCGGCGTTGCTGATGTTGTCGCGCCATTCCTTGTCCCACATTTTTTCCAGCACATTATCCTTGTCCTGACTGAGCCGATCCATGGCCAACTCCGCGTGCTCGCTGTCCTTGTCCCCTTGGTCGGCGAGGGACGGCTGGCGCTTGCGGGCGCGAAAAACATCAAGGATGCGCCAGCGTGTCATCTGCAAAAGCCACGCCTTGAACGATCCTGCGCGAGGATCGTATTGGCCTTTTTTCACCTGACGCGCAATCGCGATGATGGTCTCCTGCACGACATCGAAAGCCTCTTCGCGAGTCAGCCCCGCTTTATGGGCCACACTGAAGATGAGACGCCAATAAGTCTGATAGAACTCATCCCAGACTTTGTGATCCTCCCAGTTGTCGAGTTTCTCGATGAGACTCTTGCGCGTCTTCTCGCACAACGAACGCTGCTTGCGCTCGTCCGACGTGAGGTTTGCGGGAGAAGGTTGGAGGGGACTGCCTGCCATGGTTAGAAAATTCAGGCTGGATACGCTCGAAGCAAGGAGAAAGTGAGATTCCGCGCGGCATACTCCCTTCGAGTAGAACTGCCGTTCTAGAAAATGATCGATGCACTTTGGCGGGCACGAAGATTGGACGATAAAAAAATGGAGTTGGGTCTATTACTTTTTCTCCATCTCGCGAATGTCCTTCGTTGGATCATATTCGAGATTTGGAGAGTTTTTCGGATTAATCGTCGCCACGATCATCAGTCCTGCCCCCTTATTGCCAGCGAAGGGGTAGTAAAGGGCGACTTCCAACTCAACCGCTGCATAGAAGCCACGCGCAGTGTTACGAACGTAAAAACGCATTTTTTGCCACTGATTAGAACGTAAACCTTTGTGATCTTGCTCGATTCGCGTTTTATACCCCGCGTTTGGAGCTAGAGTCATAAATTCCTCACTACTTTCCACCAGTTCGCTTCCGTGCGTGCCTTCAATAATAATCTTCCAATCAAAAGGCTTTTCGTGGTTGGCATCTGGCGCTCTTGTGATGCGAACTTGCAAATCAGATGGGGCATCTCGTTGGACTGGCTTGTTCAACAAATCGAGATGTGTTTCGAGAGTTGGAGACTGGATGACAATCCGCCCATCAAGGTGATAAGTAGGTTCAGCTTCCCGACGCTTCACAAGCTGAAAGACAACGGGGTTGTTTTTGTCTGGCTCAATGAAAATCGGCTCCCAAAATCCGGCGTATTCAAAGCTGCCATTGTTCCACGTTTTTCTGTTATGGTATCCCTTCTTTGTGACACGAACCGTGACACCCTTGCCTTCCACACCTGTTAGGGAGAACAATCCGCTGGAGTTGCTGTTAAGCGTTCTGTGGACAACGCCATCACGGCCATATTTCTCTATAGTGCCGTTCCACGAAACTTCAATTGTAGCTCCTTCGACGGGTTGATCATGTTCATCAATCACCTTGCCGTAGAACTCAATTGGAGTCTTCCATTCATGTGCTGGGTCAGCTTTATTCTTTGCTTCATATTCTTTCCAACGAGGGTCAGCCAATCCGAGATACGGAGTGCGCGCATATAGTTGAACTATCGCTGCCTTTGGCTCGAAAGATACTGATTGGATAGTGTTTTGCTTCGGTGGAGTATTCTTTTGCGCATCCACAATTTGTGTCGGAGGCTTAAAAGACTGACTCGGATGCGTCAGCCACCATCCCACAGTCACCGCTGCAACGAACAAGCAGACGAATGCAAAAATCTTTCGTGAAATAATCATGGACTTACAAGGTTATCGTTTGAACCAACTCCCATACTTTGTAGCAGTTTCTTGTAGAAGGCTTCTGTCTTCTGAATGGGACGCTGAAATTGTCCGCTATGCTCAGTTCGTATTCTGCCAAACGGATAGGGCAGCGAATCGTCTGCAAGATCATAACCGACAAAACCGGATGTGTTCCGCACGCCAAGCGCTTCCGAGTGCGGCCTTGCAATAAATGACATAACTTCGTGATGATCGGTGACATTACGTCAACGTGACGATTCACGAAAGCCTATTTGGTATTTCTCAGCACCAGTCGCACTCGGATAGTAAAAATAACCAAGATCATTGTTCGGCTTGTAATCAACCTGATTGCCCTCCCAACTAACCGAACCTATAATCGGTTTTGTTCCAGTCTTCAACGCGTAGTCGTTTGCGCTGTAAAAGTTAAAAAAGTTTCCGTTTACATCTGCCATTTCTCCACGATACCCAAGATCAGGTTTGGCTTGATCCGGCGTAGGCTTCGACTGTTCTGCATGTAAGAACTTGGCATAGCTGTTGACCGCATCGCTGGGATCATAGCAGCCGGCGGGAATCGCCGCTTCCATCGCCACATAACTGTTGACGCTCAATCCTGACTTCAAGGCAGACGCCGTGACGACGTTGCCCATGCTGTGAGCGGCGATGTTTTTCGATGCCCTCCCAATGCTATCCACATATTTCTTTAGTGCGGATCCATATTTCCATGCCACATACTCGCTTTTGTTGTAATGGTCTGGGATGAAGCCGGGCACGTCATTGTCTGAATTATAAGTCGGCCATGCGAACGTGCAGAAACGTGAGGTGCTGTAGATTTCTGGGCCAAGGACAAACCAACAAACTACAGTCCTTTCATGAGCCAAAGAACTTATCAGCGATACACACCCGAATTCAAGGA
>JAYVOH010000019.1:0-18338 GCA_043758025.1 Verrucomicrobiota bacterium | reverse complement strand
CTGTTTCGACTTGAGGGGAGCCGTTTTTGAGCCGTGAACCCTCTTGATGTGCCCGCTGAGTTTGCGCTGTTTTACCTTCGCTGAGCAATATTTGCAGTTTACGAAATCGTCCGGCCCCGAGTTCAATGGTAGAGGGGCCGAATCAGATGTAGCCTTATCACGAGCGGAGACTGAATCGAGAGAACAATGCGATAGCAATTCCTGAATCTCAATCAGGTGCCGATCCGAAAAGTGAATTGTTGCATCATTTCCTGCAAGCCGCAGGGCTAGAGTCGGTGCTACCCCCGAATCACCTTGGAGCGAAAGCCGCTGAAGCCGGTTAATCGCGTCTGAACTCTCCACGGAACCGTGCTGCCATTTGGCAGAACACTGACCGCACAGGCAGAGCACGCTTCCAGGTTCATCAGTCCAGGCAGCGACGGTATAAGGTATGAGATGAACCGCCTCAAAATAAGGCCGGCCATCTCGCCGTGTGAACGTCTCGTCGCAAATTTGGCAGCGGCCACCGTATTCGCCGAGAAAGAACTCCCGCACCGCGCTGTTCTTCGGTTCCCAAATGCTTACAGTTCTGGATTTTTTTCGTTCTTCGGCGAGTGGCTCGGCGAGTCTCTTTTCACTATATTTCTTTCGTATCCTTGTTCGGTAGGTCGGAGCATCACGGATCGATGCAGGCGGCGGAGTTTTCTGCGGCGAGCCGGATTTGCCAGAGCGATTGAAACCTTTTTCTAGCGCCTCAAGTTCAATTGTTGCTGGCGACGGCTGTTGTGGGCGCACTTGTTTGCCGCCATCTGCTGCCTCCACTTTGGGAGAAGGTCCGGCGTCCCTGCGCATTGAGCCTGCAGGCACTTTTTCTAAGGAGGGCTGAGTCGGGCTTTGATCCCTCGACGATGAAGTCGGAGTCTCGTCAGATGTTGGTTGGAGTGGCTTTTTAACCTCCGGTTCACTTGCTATGCCGTGGCTTGGTTCAACTAGATCAACAGGCTCAGCTGGGGTTGCTTCTGGTTCAAATGTGGGAGCTTGAGCTGGCTTGAACTCCCTCAGCCCCATCTTCTTCCATTTTTCCCGCACTTTGCCTTCCGGTTTGCGGAATAAATCACATACAAACTCGCGAAGATTCTCGGGACCGAAGAAATCTTGAAGCGCATCCCCCAACGCTTCGACAGAATCATCACGGTCAAGTCCTTGCGTGATCCACATGATCGCGCGTGCATGCTCAAAAAATCCCGCCTTCCCGGCAACCTCTTCAACAGTGACGCCCTTCAACTTATAGCTAACTGCAATGTGACTTGCATATTGAACCGAAGGTGGTGTGTGGATTGAGTCTTCCGTGCCTGCCAGCACCTCGGATTTCCATTTCTCAGAGCTCAGGAAAGCCGTGACAAGCACCCAGTGTTTGGCAATGTCCTCGGTGAGGTTCTCCGCAGAGTCTCCCGGCTCAATTGGCTCAAAACTACATGTCGCTTCGGAGCAAGGTGTAACCTGTAAATAATGTTTCGCGAAATCATCGAGGTCTGGGAAAGGCCAGAACGGAATACTCGCGCGAAAAAGCTCCGCACGGTGTTCATTGTCCTCCCTAACAAGGTCGTTCAATTGATAAAATGCATAGGCGTCGCCCGTCCGCCCGATCCAGTTGCGACCGTTCTTGAGAGCTGACCAGTTGGTCCTCCACTTCGCGTCGCTCTGCCATTCACCACCCTCATCCAAGCGCGGAGCGAGACGCTTAAAAATCCGGTGAATGCGGGCAAGTGTGACATCATCGGTGGTTCCGATCTCGGAAATACGAAGGAGGGCTGCGAGATAATCAATTGGGCCCGCGTTGAGCGGCACGCCAGATCGAGCGAAAAAATCTTGAAGTTTTGAATAGTGCTTCCTCAGGTATCCGCGTGTCGTGCCAAACACCGGGGACTCGTCCTCCCAAAAGCACTGAGACGGAGCGCGCCAGTGAGGTTCTACATTGGGGCAGTAAACCAAGTCATCAGCTCCGAAAGCTTCCGCTACGTCGGCACCGAATTTGGAAAGGAACTCATAGAGAGGAAGCACTTGTTTCGAGGTGGTTTCTTGAGATTTCAGCAGAACCAAGCGCCCAAGCACTGCCTCCTTGGTTGGCCGAGTCCTGATGCCGAGTTTGGCGGCGAGCCATCGCGTGTTCTCCGAACTCAACGAGATGTCTTTGTGCATGTAAGCGACCGCATCACCGAGCAGGTTCCGGTTTTGCTCGGTGTCCTCGAAGAGATCGCAGGGTCGTCGCAGCTTGTGGTCACTGTCAAACAACCAAGCGCTTCGCTTCATTTGCGCAAAGAATCTGGCCTCCACTTTTGTTTGTCCTTGATCACCACCACGCGGCCCGTATCTGTTTTCCAATACAATTCCGAACCCGTCTTTTTCCCAAGATTTTTCAGGCACGAAAGCATTGACGATGGAGAAAATTGCATTTGATAGTGCAATTGCGTTAGAAATTGCGAGCGTCGGTTGGCATGCAAGAGCCTCGCTGAGGCCTGCAATATCGTGCTTATCGGCTGATTGAGTTGGAACTCGTGGGCAGCCCATCAGAAGGAAGAAGTCGAGCCATTTCTCCTTGCCTTGTGCATAACTCGAATCCACAAATCGTGTATCAGGCAGCGCATTGAAGAACGTCTCAAGCTCCGAACTATTAGTGTAAGCTTGGGGCAGATGTGCTTCGGCTGCAGTGCTCCAATAAAGGCTTTCATTGTCAGATGCTTTTTTGACAAGAAGCCAGCGAAGTGGTTTCAGTTCAGCGACCAATGCAGCCTCCTTATCTGGACGAATATTCTGAAAAACTGTATAAATGAACCGCACATGAGTGCGATTCACTTCAATGGTTGGTTTTTCATCAGCAGCATATCGAGGAATAATGACGCGCCGAATGCACTCTGTTGTAGAAAGAGGACTGACGCCCAACTGGCGTAGAAAACTCTCAATTATCTGGTCCTCATCATCTACCAGAAGTTTTTTGTTGATTATGGGAAGCTCCGACAAGAATGACGCGAGTTCCTCAATTTCTTTGGCATCGTCCGTAGGAAAGAACAGCACCTGTTCGCCGGGCACCGCGTGTTCACCACTTGCCAGACGGACGATTGGGAGTTTCCGAAGCCGTTTGTGTTCAGAGGTCTGTTTGTGCAAATAGTGATAGACGCGAATCAGCCATTCTTCGTCCAAGTCTTTCCACCAACCTGCGTCCTTGGCTTCCAACCAGTTCACGAAGTCACTCGTGGTGACTTCCTCGATCCCAATTTCTTCTCGCAGGTAGCAAGCAAGCTCTGATTCTCCGCGCACGGTGAGTCCGTCGGCGAGCCAGCACCAGGCAATATCTCCTCCGGCAAGCTGTCGGAGTTGCTCAGTGGGGAGAAGTTCTCGCAGCTCTTTGGAGCTGGCAGCTTTGGCTCTGCTCCCCGCTACAAATGCGGGTGCATTGGCCGTCGAATCGTGGGCAGGCAACAGAGGCTCAGACTTGATGGCTGATAATACGCGGTCGAAAACGGGTTGAAGCAGGCCGCCATCAGGGAACGCCTCCCGACACAGCGGCAAGGATTTCAGAACTTCGACTGTGAGGCAGCCTTGATCGCGCAGCCAAGCAAGCGCGGCGACGACGAGTTCCCCCGTTTCTTTGGCGAGACAGTCATTCGTCGGGTCGTCGGCGAGAATGTCGCTTCGATCGGGAGTGGTGCGGTAAGGGCCTTGAATGAGGAAGCCTGTGCCGGTCGCCTTTCCTGTGGGAAAAAAAACTGCCACCGTTGTGCGTTCACAATTTCTGATCACAAGGTTTTCACCTGAACTATCGGAGTTGACGGCAAACGCTATTTCCACCCTGACTGAAATCTTCTGGCCGGAAGGTGTAACAAGTGCGCACAGACGGTCAAATACTAGCCACGGTTGCTCGGTTTCGCCTGACTTTGTGACAGTGACTACGCGCACCGAGGGTGCAGGTTGTGCAATCAGCTTTCGCTCCAGGACAACTACATTAGCATCATCAATCAGCAGTTCTACGCGTTCGGCGCGACGGAGAAAAAGGATCGAAGTGGCATCGAGTCGAGCAAAGGCTTTGGAAATTTCTAAAAATGCAGTCTGCGGCGTGATCTTCGATGCGGTGAACGGAAGCACGATGAGAGTCGTTAGGCCATCGCTGGCTTCTCGTGCCTCGATAGCTTCGGGGCGAACATAATGCCGAATAGCAAAGTGCTCACTACCGGAATGAATCTCGGGTGCTGACGCATAGACATAGACGGATTTAAACCCAATTCCGAAGCGACCGATGCGCTCGGGATCGTCCTGATTGGTGCTTTGGCATACGCTGCAAACTGCACGCACATCCTTATTGTCGAAAACGCGCCCATCATGGCGCAGTTCCAACGCGTTTGGCGCAAGCTGGAATTGAACCCGACGTGCTTGGGCATCTTCGGAATTTTGGAGCAGTTCGAAGATAAAATGCGTTCGCTGTGAGTAAAGCTCACCCAAAATAGCAAGGTGCGCCGTTTCGGACCCATAGCGGCCGATGTTCTCTTCACGGAGTTTCTCGTAATCAGTCGGCACGGGGCACCTCCATGATTCCTGCGGCAATATGCTGCATAAGGATGTCAGCCTTGCGGCGTTTTTCAATCTCCTGGCGTTTGCCCTCGTAGTCCACCTGTGCGCGAACACGTTCGGAGGCTTTCATGATCTGGATGCGATGGTCAGGATTTTTCGCGATTTCAATATCGATTCGTTTTAAGCGGGCGAGATGGTAGGCATCGAGGCTGGCGAGCTTCTGAGTGATAAGGACGTTGTTGCGTGATTGCAAATCCGTCAGCAGGGACGCGCGTGCGTGGTGCGCCTGATCGTCAATTCCTGCGAGCGCCTTGTCCAACATTTCGGCTGGCAATGGCGGACATTCAGCATGAGCCGTGGAACGCTCCAAGAGCGACAGAAGAACGCGGGCGACTTCCGGTGCGGGGCGATTTGATTCCAAGTGCCAAACAAAACTTGTGAGTTGAAGTTCTGGTCTGCTTGCGATGGTCTCCCATAGATCGCAGACAAACAGGTATCTGCCCGCCGGCAAACTCGCATCGTTGATACGAACATATGTGGTCAAAGGCGAGACCGATGGATGAAAGACGGCGATGGCCAGACGTGCCAGTGGATGAATCGGGGTAATGAATGGCAAATCACGTTTCTCCAAGGCAGTCGCCTGATCAAACGTGATGAGGAGGTTCGGCTCATCGCCCTCAAGCCAGCGGCGCAAGGTTAGGGTGGCACTATCCGTCCGACCAAGATCTCGCAGTTGTAGGGCGAGATGTTTGCGGGCTCCTTGGTTCAGTCGCAGGCGACTAATGCCAGGCGAATCTGAAACCACTTCGATCTTGCCGCCCAATTCCGGGCGTTCGATGAACCTCGAAACCATCGCGAGGAGTTCCGCAGGTGAAACAAATTTCCCGGCCTCTGCCATGGCCTCAATTTCGCTTGTCAGTGCCTGATCCAGTCCGAGTAGGCTGCCACCTTCATTCTCTATGCGCCGTTGTTCCTCCTGCAAGCGCAAGACGTTGTCGGCAATCTGATTCGTCCGGGCTTCCGCCTGTGCGGGCGTGAGCCGGGGATCGCGAGCCAGTTTCAGAAGTTCCTCCGTAACGCCCAGTTCACCCATGACCTCTTCGCAATCGCCCACTGTATCGCGAAAGATTCCGAGTCGTTCAAAGCACCTATAGAAGATGCGCTCTTCAACGGTTCCGGGGGTTACAAAATTGAAGATTAGAACCTTTTCGCTGGTCTGGCCGAAGCGATCAATGCGTCCGATGCGTTGCTCAAGCCGCATGGGATTCCACGGAATGTCGTAGTTTACGAGGCGATCGCAGAACTCATAATCGAGACCCTCGCAGCCGACTTCCGATGAAAGAAGAATGTCCAGGGCACCTGTGTCATTACGTGATTTGCGAAAACGCTCTCTGAGTGCTTCGCGTTCTTCTTCCTCGACTTTGCCGGTGACGATGCCAACACGAAATCCCGCCTGTTCCAAATGACGGTGGAGGTAGTAGAGTGTGTGGAGGAAGTAAGAGAAGACCAGCATCTTCCCAGAGCCGGCAGTTTCAAGAGTGGTTCTCGCCAGTGCCAACAATTGTTGCACCTTCGGGTCGTCGTCAGGGAGCATCGCAGCTTCCGAACGCAAAGCCTCGGCTTGTTGGCGAAGTGCGGGCGGCAGTTCTATTTGAGTATCTTCGTCCGCGTCGTCACTGCTGGATGCTACGGAGAACCGGCCCGTGCGAATGAAGTGATCGAGCGTGGGCAGCAACGCCGGCAGACAACTCGCAGCCTGACGTTCCAGCATGTCTATAATCAGCCGGACAATATTTGCATCGTAGTTCAACAAAAGGACTTTCGAACGGAAGGCAATGAGAGCGTCGTAAAAGCCCTGCTGTGCCGGTGTGAATGGCACGCTGACTTTGCGCGGCTCGCGCGTGGTGAAGCGCCCGATGTCGCGTCGGCGCGTGCGGTTCATCACATGAGCGAGCGTGTGAACTTCTTCCAAATCACGCAGGCAATGGACCCGATCTTCGTCCGATAGACTGTCGGCTTGCAGCTTCGTGAGCCAGTCCGTGAAGCGAGGGTCGTGCTTCAATACTTGCTGTCCCCACGACGTTGCGGAAGCATCCTGGAGCGCTTGGGCGGACTCGGTCTGCCACGTCGCCAAGGGCGCGCGCGTGCGCACATGGCGCATGGCTTGCGTGAGATGCTTATTTGGCACGACCATTTCATTGAAGATTCTCTCTTCGAGGAACAGGTCCGGGCGGAGGAGGTTGAGCAGAGTGAAGAGATTGCGGGAACCGAGTTGAACGGGCGTCGCAGTCAGGAACAATGCGGCTTCACTGGAATCACAGATGAGCCGCGCGAGTTTGTGACCGTTGGTTTCAGGGGTGCGCACATGATGCGCTTCATCAAAAATCGCGAGACTGAATCGAGGTGGTGGATCGAGTGTGGCCATGCCGGGCCTCGGATGACGGCCACTTATGCCGAAAAGATAGTCGGGATTACGCAGCAATTCGATGTGGACGATGGCACGCGAGTATTGGCTCGGCCATGCTCCTTCAAGATGCGTTTGTCGAATGCAGTAGCGGAGCGTCGAAGCATCCAACGCGTAAAACGTCTCATCGAATCGTCGCATTATCAGCACGCCATTTGGTGACAAGTGCCTTTGGACAAACAATCAGGACGTTCTCGACCTTTTGTCGCGATTGAAGTTCTTTAAGAATGAGCCCCGCCTCGATAGTCTTGCCAACACCGACCTCATCTGCGATCAGCAATCGGGGCCTGTCAGATCGCATTAAACGAAGGAGCGGCTTGAACTGAAACGGGATGAACTTGATGCGAGCTGCGTGCAGCGCATAGAGGCTGTCCGTCAACGAGTGGGACAGTCGAGCTGCGGTCAGACGCGCGCGAAACTCATCGGGCTTAAGCCACTCTCCATCGCGGATGGCTTGCGTGATTCGGTCTGTCGTGCTTGCCGCTTCAGCGCACTGCAACTGCGTGTCTTCATAGTCGCGCTGCTCATCGGGCGAGTGAAACACGCGATAGCGCGCTCGGCCTGCTGCGGGAGTCAGCACTTTGATGACCGGCCCCTGACGACTTGGGTCGGCCCTCAAACAGACGATTTGGCCCACGGCGAACATGTTGGGGATATTTAACGAGTAAAACTCTGCAAGGCAAACGCTTGATTTAGGGCTGCGCTCGTTTGACTGCGACTAACAATTGCTGACCACCAGAGAGAGTCATTTCGTCATCTAGGAGCACACCGACAGTGATGCACCAGTCTTTCTGCCCAGCCCCAGCATCTTGTCACAAGTTTTATGTGCGCCTGATTT
Source organism: Verrucomicrobiota bacterium (assembly GCA_043758025.1). Lineage (GTDB taxonomy): Bacteria > Verrucomicrobiota > Verrucomicrobiia > Verrucomicrobiales > Verrucomicrobiaceae > VFKE01. The sequence continues at coordinate 10,494 of JAYVOH010000019.1, read as the reverse complement.
AGCGCGGGCTTCAAACCGCCAGTGCATTTTTCATGCGCTCGATGATGACATCGGCTGGCTCCAGGCCACATGATACACGGAGCAGCATGCGATCTACGCCGCAGCTCTCGGCCCAGTTTAGCTCGTCATAGTGCGCCAGGAGAGTGTAGGGACAGACCAGTGTGAAATTCGTGCCCAGGCTTGGGCCTTTGCAGAACTGCATGGCGTCATAGACGGCGGGCGTTTTTGCTTTGTCCTTCAAGACAAACGAGTGCAAACAACCGTGACCACCGTCTTGGCGCTGCAAGTGCCCGTAAATGCCGCTCTTGTCCTCGATAGAGTGGAACACTTTCTCCACCGCCGGATGCGCCGAAAGGTATTCATACAAGGCGATGCTGTTGCGGCTCATGACCTTCACGCGCTCGACGAAATCGCGCGAGTTGCGCTCCAACGCCACCGCATCACCTCGCCAAAGCTCGTTGTCGTGATGCGCCTGAAGGAAGGCGGCGAAATCATCACGATGTGGTGAATCGCTGTTCACGATGACGCAGCCAGCGAGCACATCACCCACGCCAGAAAAGGCCTTGGTCAGACTCGTGGTCACCAGATCGGCCAGAAGAAACGCATCCACATTTACGCATGTCGCAACCGTGTCGTCCACGATGAGCGGCACGTCTTTCTCATGCAGAAAAAGCATCTCGGTCACGCGGCGCAGATCCACGCATTTCATCAGCGGATTGCTCGGTAGCTCGGCAAAGATGCCCGCGAGCGGCTCCGACTTGATGAGCGATTGCAGCTTTGCGTAGTCACCGTCGTCGTTGAACGGCAGGAAGTGCGCGCCGGAACCGAAGTGCTCCTGCAACTTGAGCACATCGACATAAGGAAAATCTAGCTGCACCGTCTTGCGACCCGGAAACAAGGCGGTCAGCATCCGATGCACCGCAAAGTTCGCAGCCATGCCGGAAGGAAACAGAAAAATATCCTCTGCGCGTTGCCCCGTGATGCCCGCCAGTCGTTCTTTGATAACCTGTCGCGCCCGCTCACCCTCCGCTTCACTGACGACGTCCGCCGCCCTGCCCAGCACAGCCTCAGACTGTCGGCTGCTAACAATTTCGCCGCAGAAGCGCCAGTAGCGCCGCGCAATGTCGTAAGATGCAGCCTGGAAAATTGCGACCCCAAGCGCTTCCGCACTGAAAGTCTCCACCCGGATCGTTCCGCTTCCATGACGTCGCACGAAATCCGCGCAACGCTCGGCGTTGATTAGCCTGGGAAAAACGAGTGCGCGCTCATCGGACTTGGCATATTCCTTTTCCACAGCCGCGATCAGCGAGGCGATGGCAGGCGGCACGAAGAAGCGCGGATACCCGCTCTGGAACTGGGAAACTACGTCCGGGTCTTTTTCCTCGTAACCGATCACATGCTTCCACAAGGGCAGACACACTGAAACGCCGTATGGCGTCGGCGGAATCGGCCAGCCGAGATCCTCGGCGTGGCACATGGGATTGGTGAGGAGATCGCGCACTTAGATTTTCCTTGGCGTTGAACCCCCGGTGAATTTTGAGCAACTGGTCTGGTTTTAAATCAGCCCCAGCTCCTTCACCGCATCGCGCTCTTCCTTCAGCTCGGTGACGGTCGCGTTGATGCGTCCCTGGCTGAATTCATTAACTGGCAACCCCTGAACAATCTCCCATTTGCTGCCGCTGCTGCGAACAGGGAAACTGGTGATGATGCCTTTCTCGACCCCATAACTTCCATCGCTCCATACGGCAACGCTGGTCCAATCGCCCACAGGCGTGGGTGTGGTCAGCGAGCGCACCGTGTCCACAACAGCGTTCGCGGCGCTGGCGGCGGACGATGAACCGCGAGCTTTGATGATGGCCGCGCCGCGTTGCTGCACAGTGCTGATGAAATCGCCCTGCAACCATGCGTGATCGCTGATGACTTCGGTGGCGAGCTTGCCATTGATCTTGGCGTTGTAGAAATCGGGATACTGCGTGGCGGAGTGATTACCCCAGATGGCGACGTTCGTGACCGCACTGACATGCACACCAGCTTTGGCGGCGAGCTGAGACTTCGCACGATTCTCATCGAGTCGCGTCATGGCAAACCAGCGGTCGGACGGCACTTCGGGCGCGTTACTCTTGGCGATGAGGCAGTTGGTGTTGCAGGGATTTCCGACAACGAGCACCCGCACATCAGACGCGGCGTTGGCGGCGATGGCTTTGCCCTGTCCGGTGAAAATTTTGCCGTTGATGTTAAGCAAGTCCTTGCGCTCCATCCCCGCCTTGCGCGGCACACTACCGACGAGCAGCGCCCAGTTCACGCCACGGAAGCCTTCATTGATGTCGCAGGTCGGCGTGATGCTGTGGAGCAACGGGAACGCGCAATCGTCGAGTTCCATCACCACACCGCCTAGCGCGGCCATACCGGGGTCGATCTCGATCAAGCGCAGCGCGACCGGTTGATCAGGGCCGAACATCGAGCCTGATGCGATGCGAAAGAGAAGTGAGTAGCCAATTTGTCCAGCGGCTCCGGTAACAGCGACAGTGATGGGGGCTTTCATAAGTGGGTGATGAAGAACCCACTGTTAAAGCCGCGTTTTCCGTCGCGATCAAGTCATCTCTGTCACGAATCCGTCCCAATGCACAACATCACGGCACCTTGATGTCGTTCTTTGCGTTCAATTTCGTGTCCATCAAGCGCACGGTCAGCGGCTTACCCAGCCCGCTGGCCGCGATTTCCTCGCCCACCTGACGAAACGCCGCCTCGATCTTCTCACTCTTCCAATCCCACTCGCCGACGAAAGAAACCACAGTGCCTTCTTTGTCGTCCTTCTTCAGAAGCACGTCCACTTCCTTCTTGCCTGAGAAAAAGCCGTTGGCCTTCAGCGCCTCGGCCAAAATCTTGGCGTCGGCCTCCGTCGCTTTTGCAGAATAGTTGACCGACTCCTTGTCGCTCACTTTGTAGCGAGTTCCCATCATGAGTTTCTGACCGAAGAAGATCATGGCAAACACAAGGATCCCAATGACCGCAATGACCGTGTTGATCTTCTTGGCGATACCGGCACCTTTTGGAGCGGCGGGTTCTGGCGTCGTGGGAGTGGTGGGTGTGTCCATGGACACAAGTATCTATGTCCGTTGAGCGCACAAGCAAAATATCAGCACCCACCGCCTTCGCGCCCGCTTAATCCCCCGCCCCGGTATTTTCATAATCGAGGGCGAGATTCAATCCCATGAGCACATAATCGTGCGGCTGGGCCAATTCCTTAAGCGGGAGTCACAGTCTTAACCCGCGTTTTGCGACGTTCGTTCAGCCAGGCAAGCCCGAGACAAACTGTGAGCAAAGCGACAAAAACAAACAACACTGCGGGAAGCGACAGCGTGCGTCCGATGCGCTGATTCAGTGGCACACCGCCAATCGGCAACGAGTAAATGATGATGAGATGGGCGACATAGACGAGCAATGATTCGCGACCTGCGAGTTGCAGCCAACGCGGTGCCAGCCATGCGGAAACACGCATCACCAGCCAGACGATGATCAGCAAATTGCCAAGTCGTTCCATGAAAAAGGCGGGATGCTGATAAAGGAAATGCTGCGGCGCAAAGACGTATCCCGCGATGATGAAAGCCAGCCCTAGTGGCAAACAAACGACTGCTCGAGGCTCGCGGCGCGACGCCAGTGCGCCCGCCGCTGCGAAGGCGAACCACGGAAACAGCGGGAAGAGTGAGCCGGTGTCGTGGTGCAGCCATGCATCCAGAGGCATGAAGCCCGTATGCCATCCAGCAACGCACGGTGACAGCCCCACCACCATCACCGCCAGCAGCAGCAACATGGAATCGAACCATGTCCGCTTGTGCTGCCCGATGAACATGATGATGACCAAGCTCGCCGCCAGGCATTGCAACACGTCCGTTTGCAGAAGGATGCGCCAGCTTTCAGCGGAGAAGTCTCCCTTCATCCAGTAATCCCACGGCACATGCAGGAAGTAGCCGACGAGTGCGATCAAGCCGAGACGCTGCAACCTCTGCACGGTGACCACCGGTTTGTCGTCACGCTGCTGTCGCCGAATGGCCAGCCCCTGCACATAGCCCGCGATCCAGAAAAATCCGGGAGCGATGAGACCGTCGAAATACTTCAACTCATGAAGCCAGCGCGCGGAGTCGAAAGACTTGTCGAGAAAAGCATTGATGACATGCGTCTCGATCATGCCCACCACGGCCAGTCCACGAAGGACATCGATCCAGGCAAGACGGCTCGTGGGGGATGACATGATGATGCGCGCAACGTGATGCCCACACACCCTGCGTGGCAAATTGAAACTTGGAGGAATAACTGCCGCATGATGCAGCATCACTCACCCGCCCAGCACCGACATCTCAGCTTTGGGCTGCGGGCCTGTCGCCGCCGAACGCAATTCGCTGTAGCGGTCCCCACGCCCCTGCCAGATCGAGCGAATGGTCTGCGTGATTCCTTCATCACTTTTTTCAGAGCGGAGCAGGGCGCGGAGATCGTGGCCTTCCGAGGCAAAGAGACAGGTGAAGAACTCGCCGTTCGATGAAACCCGCGCCCGCGTGCAACCACGGCAAAACGGCTGCGTGACCGACGCAATGACGCCGATCTCTCCGCCCCCATCCTGGTGACGGAACCGGCGCGCAACTTCGCCCTCGTAATTCGGCAGGAGCGGTTGCAAGGGAAACTCCTCCTGCAAAACCGAGATGATCTCACGGGCCGAAACCACGTCATCCATGCGCCAGCCGTTGGTGTTGCCTACATCCATGTATTCGATGTAGCGCAAAATAAACTGTGGCCCGCTGAACCGCCGCGCCATCGGCAAGATCTCATGATCATTCAGTCCGCGCTTCACGACCATGTTGATTTTGACCGGAGCGAAACCAGCCTCCACCGCCGCGTCAATCGCGCACAGCACACGATGCACCGGAAAATCCACGTCGTTCATCGCGCGGAAGACCGAGTCATCCAGCGCATCCAGGCTGACCGTGAGACGACGCAATCCGGCATCACGCAAAGGCTTGGCCAGTTGCACCAACGCCGAGCCATTGGTGGTCAGGGCGATGTCATCCAAATCTTTGATCGCGGAAAGCTGCCGGATGAGTTCAGGCAGTTCACGCCGCAACAAAGGTTCGCCGCCCGTGAGCCGCACTTTCCTCACCCCTAGTCCGACAAAAACCCGCGTGAGCCGCGTCAATTCCTCAAAGCTCAGAATTTCATTGCGAGGCAGAAATGCGTGATCGGGGCCAAACACTTCCTTGGGCATACAATAGGTGCAGCGGAAGTTGCAACGATCTGTCACCGACAGCCGCAAATCACGCAATGACCTCCCCATGGGATCCTTGATCGCAGCTGGCAATGACACAGCCATATTATTTTCTGGTAGCATTTTTGAACTCATTCTTCGATCTCGCTGCTGCAAGGCGCAGTAAACATTTTCCCGTTACTCGTCACGAGGCATGACCGATCAGGCGCGCACGAGATCGCGATGCGTCGGCTCCGGCTTGCCGGGGCGGAAGTGCTCCAAGTGATCAAGTGTCATGGTTAATCCGGTTTTAGTTGCGACTTCAACCAGGCCCTCTCGCACCGCCTGGGCAAGTAATTCAGGATCGGCTTCAGCGCGGAGATTAAGGATGATCTGCCCGGACTGAACGGGTTCGTCGAGCTGCACGGAGAGTTCCGGCTTGTAATCGCTGCGCACGAGATTGATCACCGCCACTTCACCACTGAGGGCATCATCGGGACTGAAGGTCATTTTCAGATGCGCGATTTCCGCTTTGTCATCTCCGAGTCGGCGTTGCAATGCCAGCGCAAGTTTTTCCAAAAGCTGATGCGCGTCGAATTCATCTACGCCACCGACATTGATCGTGGCATTGAGCCAGCCAAGCAACGCCTCGCCGTCGGCATAGGTCTCGTAGTCCACGACCATCGTGTCACGAGTGCGTTGTTCGCTGTGCTGGATTAGATCAAACCAGGCATCGAGATTGGTGCCCTCGCGCGATGAAACCGCGACAATCTCAGCCTGTGGAAATTCGCGCGACAAAGCAGCGGTGAGTTCTTCGATCTGCGAACTCGCGAGCAACTCGCTTTTGGAGATCACGATGATGTCCGCCTCCTCAAGCTGCTTCCGGTAGATGTAGATCACCTTCTGCGAAAAATTGCCGCCATCATCAAGACCGAGAACCCGTCGCGCCCGGATCGGATCTACTAATACAGAAAGCGGTGCAATAGAGAATGATTCCCCGTAAATGCGTCGCAAAGGATAGGTCACGGTGGCTACGAGATCGGTGCAGCTCCCAACCGGCTCCGCAATGAACACATCCGGGCGCGCGGATTCTTCGAGCCGGTCTGCGGCATCCATCAATGAGTTGAAGCGGCAGCAGAAACAGCCGCCGGGGATTTCCTCGGTGGCGAATCCTTGCGAGCGGAGCGTTTTGGTGTCCACCAGTTCGCTGCCCTGATCGTTGGTAATGAGTCCAACCTTGAGACCTTGATCCGTGAGCCGGCGTGCGAGCTTACCCACTGCGGTAGTCTTGCCGGCCCCGAGGAAGCCGCCGATCATGATGTAACGCGCTTTTTTCGACATGGATTATTCAGGAAGAGCCAATGAACGGCCTGGGGCGGCCGTCAATGACGGGCTTACCGTGAACATATATGCCAAACCACGCAAGTCTTTCTGAAACTCCAGCTGTGAGCTAAACCGGGGCACCAACGCCCGGAGCACTTTTCACAATCTGGAACACAATTCTCAGGCAGAATTCGATTCTATCCGTCCTCCCTCAAATTCTCTCTGCGTCGCTGGTCGAGCATGAGCAGTGACAACTCATTTTCGGCCTTGCGCCGGTCGGCCTCGTTAAGTTTCCCTTGGAGCTTCAGCCTTAGTTCGCCGATCAATACCGCCTCATTCCGATCCTGCCTGCGCTGCTCGTTTTGCACCTCTCGTCGCTCCTCCTCTTTCTTTTTCTCGTAGTCGGTGTCCCTAGGGTAGGCGTCCTTCCTCTGGGCATCCTTGTCGCGCGTGGCAGCATACACGGCGTCGATTAGTATTTTCACGGTGTCGATGTCAGCAACATGATGGTGAACATCCGTTTTTTGTTCGCTGAAGGCGAAAGACAAGCGCGCCCCGGGGCCGCCCCTAGTATTTTTGTTCTCCAGCCTCCGCTCCGACTTCTCTGCAGCCTGTTCAGGGGAATTCCCAGCGCGGATCAAGCGGTCCTTTTCCAATTGGATATCCGATCCTGGCTGCACGTCCCGCCACTGCGTCCCGATGAAGCCCATCAGACGCTCTTTTAGCTCCGGGGACGCCACGGCGGTCCAATCAATGCTGGATCGATCTTTAGCACCGCGATTCAGTTGCGACCTCTTCATCTCCAGCGCGAGTTTTCCGTCTGGCTGCAACCCTCCCGAGACGGAGGCGCTCCAGTTACCTGGACTTGAACTTGATGTGTAAGAGAGGGTGAAGCCGGCAAGTGTTTTCAGTTCCTCAGGTTCCGGTTCAGCAAGGAGTCTCTGACCTGCCAGCGAAAACGAGACTACGACAATGAGCACGAGGCACTCACGAAAAATGGGAGCAAATAGATGCATGGGGGATTTGATGCTTGATTCTAAGTTCCTAGTCAGCTTTCAAGCGTCGCCGATGCGCCAAGCCGCGTTGCGTGATCTGGAACACTCTTTATCCCGTCTCTTTACACAGATGGTCTTCACCATTCTCGTCTAAAATGGCCGGTCAGTTCTTCTCCTTCAGCGGTTTTTCCATGCATTCAGAAGGAGTCCATTTCCAGATAAGCGCTGTAATCTTCTCTGTCAGGGGTATTATTAACTTGGGTTCGAGATCCATATTGCTCTCAGCGCCTTGCGCCACGAAAAGCTTGGCAACCACGATACCCTTGCGAAAGACAACGCTAAACATCGGGGCATTCAGGCCCAATCGGCTCGCCTTGATGCCAGGGCCGAATATATATGTCTCATCACCCACCTTCAGGGCGCCGGGAACAGGATCCATACCCTCAGCCAGAACAGTGAGTGATTTTTCGAGATAGACGCGGGCAGCGGTTTCACTTGGGAAAACCCATCGAAGGTCCACAATCCTTCCGATGGAGCTTTTCGCATCAGGTGCCATCCAAACCGTGAAACCTCCATACGAGCCACCGAGTTCAGCATAAAGTTTATCATCACCTCCAGGCGACCGGCCGCGGTTATCTTCCGTGATCTTGAAACCTCCCGGCAGGTCAACCTTGCTTAAGAACAAGCGCTCACAGTCCGACACGCTCAATCGCTTCTTGGATTGTATTCGCCAGGCGAGCGGGGGCCTCGGCACCTCTCTCATTGTCCTCCTTAACTCTTCCATCTTCCTCTCATAATCCTTTTGTTCTCTGCGGCGCTCATCTTGCATCATCTCATACCTCCGCCTTTCCTGCCGTCGCTCCTCATCCCCCGTTTCCAAGCCCATGGGTTCCTTTCTTAATTGCACCTCCGCGCGTTCAATATCCGTCTTTTGGGCATTCTTGTCGCGCGTAGCCGCATACACCTCGCCGACCAATGTATTGGCACTTTCGGTGTTAACCAAAATGCGGATCACGCGCGGATCACTGTCTGTGAACGAAACGGACAACGCCGCCTGCGCAGCACCGTCCCCTCTCTGTGCCTCCTGCTCCCTCTCGTAAATTTGCCTTGCGTGTCTTCGGTCCTCCACAGCCTGTTCAGGCGATTTGGCGGCATCCGGCACGAGATTCCCTTTCTCGATGATTTTCTCCTCGCGCTGCTGCCGTTTCCGCCACTGCTCGCCGACGTAATCCAGCAGGTGCCCTTTCAACTCCGGAGATGCCACGGCGGTCCATTGATCTCTTGCCCTACGATTCGGTTGCGACCTCTTCATTTCCAGCGCGAGTTTTCCGTCCGGCTGCAATGTTCCCGTGACGGAGGCACTCCAGCTGTGCAGACTTGTGCCTGATACGTAAGAGAGGGTGAAGTCGGCAAGTGTTTTGATCTCCTCAGGTTCTGGTTCAGCACGGAGTCTCTGGCCTGCCAGCGAAAACAAGGCCGAGACAGCCAGCACGAGGCACGCACGGGTAGAGAAAGAAAATGGATGCATTGGACTAGGTGACGCTCGGTTTGGTGTTCAATGTCCAGGCATCAGCTTCCTGCCGTTCAAGATTTTCTGGCCGACTTCAATTGCGCTTGAGTGCCTCGGCTTTGCGTTGGGCCGCCAACTGGTCAGCCTTGATGCGATCTGCCTTTCGTTGGTCGTCGATCTGGTCTTGCTTGCGTGTGGCGTCCTTGCGGTCCTGATCAATCTGCTCCTGCTTGCGCTGCACATCTAGCCGGTCGGCCCTGATGCGATCTGCTTTTCGTTGCTCGTCGATCTGGTCTTGCTTGCGTGAGGCGTCCTTCCGATCCTGATCAATACGTTCCTTCTTGCGATACGCATCCAACTGGTCGGCCTTGATGCGCTCCAGCCGGATCTGCTCGTTGCGATTTTCCTCCTTTTGCCGCTCAAGCTTGCGGTCGGATTCCAAGCGTTCCTGCCTTTGCGACTCGATCCTCCGTTCCGTGGCAATACGCTCCTGCTTTTGGGAATCGGTTTCTGCCAGCGCAGCGTGGTTGCATAGCAGGAACACGGCTGCAAGAACGGCTCCGAATGGACGGTGAAGGAAGGAAAAGTGCATATTGACGAGGACTGGTGTTTCGGGTCGAAATAGCGTCAGGCTGGGGAAACTCCACTGAGAGACTGGCAACTGTTCGTTTGAACAAAACTCGCTCTATTTTTTGTCGTCAGCTTCCTTTTTCGGCTCAGGCTTGGCCAGCACCAGGCCATTGGCTGCCGGATTAAAACCTTCCGGGAAGGATGTGTCCTCGTCGTAAAGCGCGCCCTTCCAAACATTATTGTGGGAGAATGTGGACCCCCGAAGGTTTGCTCCGCTCAAATCAGCGGCGCTGAAGTCGCAATTGCCGAATATGCCGCTGATTTTGGACTTCTTGAGATTCGCCCCGCGAAATTTTGTCCCCGTATTCAAGGTCAATGAGACCCCTTCGAGGTTTGCCTTGCTTAGATCCGCATCGTTAAACATTGCCTGGCCCTCTGTCCCCCGCAAATCGGCTTCCGTTAAGTCGGCCTCGTAAAAGCTGGTAAATTTGAGGATGGCACCCTTGAAATTCGCCTTCTTTAGGCTCGCCTTGTGAAAGTTTGCTTCACTCAGGACGGCGTCTGAGAAGTTCGCCCCGTTTAATGTCTCACCGGAAAAGTCGTGATGGTTGAGGTCTTCATCGTGGTGGTCTTTTCCCTCACCGCGAACGCTCAACGCTGCAATCAGCCAGACACTGCACGACAGGAGACATAGTTTATTCTTCATGCCGTGGAGCTAAATGGGCGAATGCATATAAAGCGAGGAAATACTCAGATTTATTATATGATACCATTTGGAGGTATCAATCAGTAAAACGTTGCGCGCATTGCGTTCTCTATGAACTTGGGAGGATGGCGTTGCCATCCAAGCCAGTAGCGAGGGG
>JAYVOH010000018.1:0-6937 GCA_043758025.1 Verrucomicrobiota bacterium | reverse complement strand
CATACCATCCTGCTCCCCTCGATGCCCACCCAATTCAGCGAAGACCCCAAAAAGACCGCCATGATAACTACGCTTATGAGTTCGAAGGCATCCTGGATTGCCCGAAGGAAGCGGAATATACTTTCAACATGGGCTCCGACGACGGCAGCCAACTGTGGATTGACGGCAAGGAAATCATCAAAATCGACGATACCCACCCGACTGTTTTTCAGGAGAAGACAATCAAACTCACGAAAGGCGAGCACTCGATCAAAGTGCATTACTTCCAAGGGGGCGGCAACGCGGAGATATACCTTAGTTGGAGCAGCCCGGATTCCGCCGAGCATTGGCTGACTGTCGCGGAGTCATCCCTTGATGCGCCCCAGTCCGGGAAGGAATCGTTCAAAGGGATACCGCTGGTCGTGACAAATGAAGCACGCATCTATCGCAACTTCATCGAGGGCAGCAGTCCGCGTGGCATCGCAGTCGGCTATCCCGGCAACGTGAACCTCTGCTGGGACGCCGACCAGATGAATCTGGCGCTCGTCTGGCAGGGCGCGTTCATGGATGCCAAGCGCCATTGGACGGATCGTGGTGTGGGCAACCAGCCTCCGCTCGGCTTCGGCGTGGCCAAGCTCGGTCAACAGCACGCACTCGGTGTGCTCACAAGCCAGACTGACCCGTGGGTTCCCGCGAACAAAAAAGATCAGCCGCACGACCCGGACTATATCTTCCGCGGCTATGAACTCGACACCCAGCGCAAACCAACATTCCTCTACGACTACAAGGATGTGGCGGTGACGGAGACCTTCATGCCTGAGGGGCAATTCCAGAATCAAACCGCCGCCATCAAGCGCAGCGTGAAACTCCGCACCAGCAAGTCCATTAATACCCATTGGAAGCATAAATTAGCAAAATAACACGGGGCAACATTATCATCGCGGAGCGATAAAAGCTTGTAGCGAGGGGTTGAGCAACTGCGACACCCCTCGATGCACGCAAAATGAGTCCTGCGTCGCGTAGTGATGCCAGTCTGGGGTTAGCACGTTCCTGGCACATAGCACGCAGATTATGCTGGCATCGCTCCGCGATGCGAAACACGTGATGAACATTTTTGAGGGGTGTCGCTGTGCGCTCAACCCCTCACTACCGGCTTGGATGGCAACCCCATCCTCACAAGTTCATAGAGAACGCAATGCGCGCAACGATTTGCTGATTGATACTTCCAAATGGTATAATAACCTCTACTTCCTCGCTCTGATTGGACCCGTTGAAGCAAAGGACAGTGCGTTCATCTTCGACAAAATAGTAAAAGTCACGATGAACGGCAGTTCCCCGGTCGCCCGCAAATCAGCAGGGCACGACGAAGTCCTGCTGCCCATCGTCTTCAAGGACGGCACTGCGGAGTTCACCATTACCTACTCCTGGAACCTGAACTGAAGTCCAAACTCTCCCCATTTTTTTATGCTGCGCCCCACATTCCACCTTACCGCTCTTCTCTTCACGACCTGCGGACTGCTCACCCAGGCCGCGACCCCGCCCAATCCGAAAGAGGCGGAATACTATAAAATCGAATCCTTCACGCCGCCGCAGGATTGCGTGGCTGAAGTGGGTTCCATCGAGATGATGCCAGACGGCAAGGTCGCCTTCGGCACCCGGCGCGGAGAAATCTGGATCGTCGAAAACGCCTTCGACCCTGACATCACCAAGGCCAAGTTCACCAAATTCGCCGAAGGGCTTCATGAAATCCTCGGCCTCGCATCGAAAGACGGCTGGCTCTATGTCACCCAGCGTCCCGAGCTTTCCCGGCTCAAGGACAAAGACGGCGATGGCCGCGCGGACACCTTCGAGACCGTGAATGCGGGCTGGAACATCACCGGCGATTATCATGAATATGCTTTCGGCTCCCGGCCCGACAAGCAGGGCAACATCTGGATCGGGCTCTGCCTCACCGGCTCCTTCAACTCCAAAGCCCCCTGGCGCGGTTGGTGCGTTCGCATCTCGCCAGATGGCAAGATGCAACCCGTCGCCGCCGGTCTGCGCTCCCCCGGCGGCATATCGGGTTCATCCCTGATGGCGAAGTCTTCTACGACGACAACCAAGGCGTGTGGAACGGCTCCTCCTCCCTTAAGCATCTGAAGCAAGGCGCATTCGAGGGCCATCCTGACACGCTGAAATGGTGGGATCTTACCAACGGCGCGCTGGGCGAGAAGCCGCTCGCCACCGTAAATAACACGCGCATCGACGCAGAACGCCAACGCAACCCCAAATATATCCCCCCGGCCATCGTGCTCCCCCACGGTCATGTCGGCAACTCCCCCACCGCCTGGGACTGGGACGAGAGCGGCAAGTTTGGCCCCTTCATCAAACAGCTTTTCATCGCGGATCAAACCGCCTCCGTTCTCAACCGCGTCTTCATCGAGAAGGTCAACGGCGTTTATCAAGGTGCCTGCTTCCCCTTCCTTATGGGTCTCCGCTCCGGCCCCATCGGCGTGCGCATGTCCGGCGACGGCACCACACTCTTCGTCGGCAGTTCCGACCGCGGCTGGGTTCTCGCGGTGGTCACCCCGATGCCTTTGAACGTGTGCGCTGGACGGGCAAGGTGCCATTTGAAATCCACGAGATGCACGCCCGGCCAGATGGTTTCGAACTGACGTTCACCTCACCGGTAGATCCCGAAACCGCGAAGAACCCCGCCTCCTATACCGCCCGCGAATACACCTGGGCGTTGCGCGAAGAATACGGCGGACCGGAAGTCGATGAAGTCATCCCAAAGATCGAAGTCGTCAGCGTCGGTCAGGACAACAAATCAGTCCGCATCAAAGTGACGCCGCTCACCAAAGGACACGTTCATCAAATCAGTCTCCCCGGTGTAAAAGCTGCCGACGGCCAGAACCTGCTGCATCCCATCGGCTACTACACGCTAAACGAGATTCCGCAGAAGTAAGCGGAGCAAAAATTCTTCTGCGCATCGCGCTGGCCCAAGGGAAGCTAGACCGCTCCTGCCATTTCTGGTTTCATGGTCACATTCGGGGCATCTGCTTTTGCCGCTGCCACCTTCTCCACATTCACCGCGACCACTTTGTATTCGGGGCACATGGTGTCCTCGTCGCACTCGCTGCTGGTAACGATGTTCACCAAAACTTCGGGGAAGTGGAAAGTAGTGTAAATGATGCCGGGCTTGACCTCGGTGGAGACTTTGGCCTTCATGTGAATGTCACCGCGCGCGGAGAAGATGCGGACGATGTCACCAGTCTCGATGCCCTTCTTTTGGGCATCTTCGGGGTTGATGGCGAGTTCGTCGTGATCAACAATTTTCACATTACCTGTGCGGCGGGTCATGGTGCCGCAGTTGTAATGTTCCAGCAGGCGCCCCGTGGTGAGGATCAGCGGGAACTCTCCGTGATGTAGCACGATCTCCTTGGATTCCTTGAACTCGAAAAAGTGGAACTTGCCGAGGCCGCGCTTGAAGGTCTCCGTGTGCAGAATGTCGGTGCCGATGTTGCCTTCCAATATGGGCCATTGTTTTCCATTGTCGCCAAGGCCTTCCCAGGTCGCGCCCTTGAAGAACGGCACGATGCGCGCGATCTCTGCGAGCACGCCTTCAGCCGTGTAATCCGGCTGCGGCACGCCCATGCGGTTCATGATGTCCACCACGATCTGGCCGTCGGTCTTGGTGCCGGGGAGCGGAGGGATCACCTGATTCACGCGCTGCACGCGGCGTTCGCCATTGGTAAAGGTGCCGCTCTTTTCAAAGAACGATGCGCCGGGAAGAATGACATTGGCAAACTTCGCAGTCTCGCTCATGAAGATTTCCTGCACGACAAGAAACTCCAGCGAATTCAGCGCCTTCTTCACGTGCTCGGTATTCGGATCAGTCTGCACCAAATCCTGGCCCATGACCCACATCGCCTTGAACTTCCCAGCAATCGCGGCGTCATACATCTGCGGAATCTTGAGGCCGATCTGGTCAGACATTTTCGCGCCGTAGAACTGCTCATAGAGCGCGTGATTGGCCGGATCGTTCACTTGCAGATACCCCGCGCCCTGATGCGGCTGGCAGCCCATGTCAGCAGTGCCTTGCACGTTGTTCTGACCGCGCAATGGGTTCACGCCCACGCCACGACGGCCGATGTTGCCGGTCATCATCGCAATGTCGGCGATGAGCATAATTGTTTTGGAACCGTGGCTGTGCTCGGTGACGCCCAGTCCGTGAAAAGCCATGGCGGCGTCAGCATTGGCGTATTCCAACGCGGCGGCTTTTACCAGATTGCGATCCACTCCGTGTATTTTTTCCAGTTCATCAAGATCAAGTGCGCGCAAGCCATTTTCGAACTCCGCCCAGTTCTCGCAGCGCTTTTCGATGAATTCCCTGTCGATCAATCCAGCCTCCCAGATGTAGTAGGCAAACATGTCAAGCAGCGCGACATTGGTGCCGGGGCGAAGCTGGAGATGATACTTCGCATATTTCACGATCTCGATTTCACGCGGATCAATCACGATGAGCGGCACGCCCTTCATCGCCCGCTGTTTGATTTTCGCACCGGTGACAGGATGCCCCTCGGTCGGGTTGGCTCCTATCACCAGCATGCAATTCGTGTGCTGGATGTCGATCACCGAATTCGTGGCCGCGCCAGTGCCAAAGGCTTTCTGCATTCCCCATGCCGTGGGCGAATGACAGACGCGGGCACAGGCGTCGATGTTGTTCGTGCCAAACACCACGCGGATGAACTTCTGCATGAGATAGTTTTCTTCATTGGTGCAGCGCGCTGATGAGATGCCGCCGACGGCGTCGCCACCGTGTTCAACTTTGATACGCTGGAGATTCTTCGCGATGTGATCGTAGGCTTCCTCCCATGTCGCTTCCTGAAAATGACCATTATAGCGGATGAGCGGCTTGCGCAGACGTTCGGGGTGATTGTAAAACTTGAAGGCGTATCGACCCTTCAGGCAGGTGTGCGCCATGTTCACCTCGGCATCGACGGGAGCTTGAATCGACAGGATTTCATTGCCCTTCGTGGAGACATCGAGATTGCAGCCAACACCACAGTAAGTGCAAATGGTGCGCGTCTTCTTCGTCGCCTGAATGGCCTTTGACTGGAAGACATCCGAAATGGCGGAAGTAGGACAGGCCTGGGAACAAGCGCCGCAAGATACGCAGGTGGAATCGTTGAATGAGGTGTCGAAGCTTTTGATAATGCGCGCATCGAAACCGCGACCATGCATCGAGAGCACGAACTGCCCCTGAATTTCATCACAAGCGCGCACGCAGCGGGAGCAGTTGATGCACTTCGAGAGATCCGAAGTCATGTAGGGATGCGACAAGTCCTTCTTGCGATCGAGATGGTTCTTCCCGCCCGTGTAGCGAATCTGTCGCACACCGACTTTTGCGGCCACCGTTTGCAGTTCACAATTGCCATTGATCTCGCAGGTAAGACATTCCGGCGGATGATCAGAAAGCACGAGTTCGAGAATGTTCCGGCGCAGCTTCTGCACCTTCTGCGACTGCGTGAAGATGTGCACCCCGGGCGAAATAGGTGTGTGGCATGAGGCGACGACACGACGCGGCCCGTCCTCGGCCTGCGCCACTTCCACTGAGCAGACCCGGCATGCACCGTAAGGCTCAAGCTGCGGTGCGTCACACAAGGTCGGCACGAAACCACGCCCGAGATGCCGGTCCACGAATTTCAACAACGTGTCGCCGGGCTGAAACGAATGTGGTTCGCCGTCGATGAAGGCGATATTGGCGGGATTGCGGTCGCTCATGGTTCAAGAAGGATGTGTTATGTCGAAGTGCCTTTGATTATGCTGGTGAAATCGCTCCAATTTTCAATACGGACATCCACGGATGTCTCGCACGGATGCCGGGAGCCACGGTAGAGCTTTCAATGCGAGCAACGCAGCAAACAAGTTCGCCATGTCGTTGTTCTCGGTCACATAGACACTTCCTTGAATGCGCTCGAATCCAAAACGCTGCTGCGTGCTGCAAATCTCTGAGTAAGCGGCAGTTGCACCGCGCGGATTGCTCCGCTCGGCGTCCGCCACTACAAGATCGAAAGCAATGGCGAACATTAATTGGCCTCCGGGTCAGCGAGTGCATGGTCCACTGAATAATCCAGTTCTTCACCGGATTCCACGACAACGATATGGACCTTGGAATCATCTACTTTGCTCTCTACATGGTATAACGGTCCAACTTCACCAAATGTGCGGTAGGTGCCCACCAGTTCATTGATTACTGTGCTGTCAGTATGCATGATCATTGAATGTTGCTGTTAAAATACGGCTGAAGTTCGTCCTTAAAATACGTCAGCGCGTTCTTGATCGGAAGAGGAACTCCGCCACCGAGCGCACATAGTGAAGTAATCTCCATGGTGTCGAGCAGGTCACGCATCAATTCAGGATCAATCTGACTGCCGTTTCCGTTTCCGCCGCGAGCTTTCGCGACGAGTTCCTGGCCACGGGTGGAGCCGAGGCGGCACGGGAAGCATTTGCCGCAGCTTTCATCAGCGGTGAACTGGAAAAGATGTTCTATGTATTCGATCATCGGGAACGATTCGGGAATGCTCACCACGCCAGCGTGGCCGAGGAGGAAACCGGCGTTCTTGAAGGACTCGAAGTCCACCGTGATTCCGCCGATCTTTGAAACCGGCACGATGCCACCGAGCGGCCCACCGACTTGAATCGCTTTCACGGGAACTTTGAAGCCGCCGCCAAGTTCATAGACGACGGTCTTCAATGGCGTGCCCATCGCAACTTCGTAGAGGCCGGGCTTGTTGAAATTGGAATCGAGCGACACCAGTTTCGGCCCGCTGCTCTGTTCGGTGCCGGTCTTCGCGTATTCCTTGCCACCGAGCGTGAGGATGCTGTGAATGTTCGCGAAGGTCTCGACATTGTTGACGATGGTTGGCCTGCGGAACAAGCCCTCGACCGTCGGGAACGGCGGACGCACCCGCAC
>JAYVOH010000017.1:0-6950 GCA_043758025.1 Verrucomicrobiota bacterium | reverse complement strand
CATTGCTGATCGCAGCTTTGCTGCTGCCGCCGAACCATGACTTGACGCGGGTGATGATATTCATGACTGAATGCCCTGGATGCGGAAGCTGAGGAGCTGTCCGGTGCCGCCGGTATCGCCGGTGCCGTTCTCGGCTTCGAGCTGCTCAATGGCGGCGATGAGGGCCTTGAGGTTCTGCTCGCCGCTGATGCCTCGTTGCGCGGCGGTGGTGCGGATGCCGCGCGATTGATTGGTCACCTGCCAGTCACCTTCGCGCACGGCAGGACTGAGGACGGCGCGTTGCTGCTTGAGCCAGGTGATCTGGCCGGGAATATCACCAGGCGCTGCAACTTCAGCGTCTAGCAGCCAATTTTTTTTAAGAGTCCGAATGTCTGCCACTCAGGGCAGGAGGTGTCAAAGAAGACACGGAGACACGGAGACACGGAGAGGGGGAGATGCAAGATGGAAGGGTTACTTCGCTTTGCGGTTCTTCCAACTCTGCTTTCCGGCCTCGCGCATTTTCTCAGGATCACGGGCCTTGGATTTGCCCGTCCCCGCCTTCCCGCCTTTCCGCCCGATCTCCGAGAGATACTGGCTGATGGGATCCGGGGTTGTCGCTTTCTTCTTGGGCATCTGGGACACCGATAACCACGATCTCCCTGCCGTGCCAGCGGATTTTCAACCCCGCTGCTTTCGCCTGCGAGACAATGGAGTTTAAAGCGTCGCTCATGTTGTAAATAACTCAAGCCGCTTGAGCAATGCGTCAAGGTTTCTTTTCCGCCTCATCCCGCGCAGCTTCGGTCGCTGCGCGCAACTTCATCTTCACCAGGATCTGTTTGGTGTGGAACCATGCGCCCAAGCACATGCGCACGATATCCGAGCCTTCGTTTCGACCGCCATTTTCCGGCTTCAGCGGCCAGCCCCAGACGGACTTGCCCTCGCGCAGATGCCAGCCTTTCGACTCGTTGCAAAATTCCTCACAGAAAGCGGGGTCTGGATCGGAGCAGAACTCAATCAGCCCGGCGGGCGGCGTGACGCCCTTCAGCAAAGCTTCAACGATCTCCGCGCGGCAACCGAAGCGTGTCTCATGGAGCTCGTCCATGAAATACTCGGTATCGAAGTTGTAGCGGAACACTTCCCGTCCCCGATGGAAGCGATTATCCTGCCGGTCGAAACGATCCGGCATGTGAGTGGTCTGCTTCCCGGCCCGGCCCTTGGTGGTGCTCATGCGGCCCACGAAGCCAGGCGTAAGCAGAAGGTCGAGGACGGTGCGCAGCGAAAGACCGTCGCCCTCATCAATCCAGGCAAAATCGCAAGTGACCGACTCGCCAGTGGGCGATCCAGCGGAGTTCATGATTGGTATCGGAGCATTGAACTCGGCGAGCAGCTCGCTGTGCATGTCCGTCTCACCGTAATCAAAAACCCAGCAGGGATCGAGCAGGGGTTCGTCGAAGGATACATCTTCGAAGGCCACCTTGGCCCAGCGGAAGACGTTGCCATGCTGCTGAACGTCGATGCCGAAAAAGGCCACGGTCGGTTTTCTCGGCAGCGTCCCCTTGGGGAAGCCACCGGCCATATCCATGATTTTTTTCAACGTGGCCTTCTCGACAACTTTCGCCTGCGTAGGTAACGCAAGATTACCACGGCGGAAGGCCTTGCGGTCGCTGTCCGTTTTTGCGAGCGCGCATTTCACCGCCAGTTCACCGATGCCAAGCGTGGGGAAAGCGCGTGAGTTCACGTAAAGATCACTGATGTGCGCCGACATGCGATTCGGCTGCAGCGGGTTGTCGGCATCGGTGCCGAAGTAGGTTTGCTTCCACTGACGATGCTTCAGGATCTGGTTGACCTTGTCGTCATCGGTCATGCGGTGCTTGCACGTCGGGCACTCGATGACCGTCTCCGCCTTCACGCGGTCGAAGTCCCAGGTGCCGCTCTTGTTCTGAAGATGCTTAAACTTGATGAGCTCCCATACGATCTCGAATGGCGTGCTGCAGTTTTCGTTCGTGCAAGGAATCAAACACCTGTGACGGGTGCCGCCGAGAAATTCTTTCCAGACGATTCCATCGTCTTTTTTCTTGCGATTGCGCAGCCGCATTTCCATGAGCTCAGGTTTGATATCGGCACGCGGTTTTGAGAAGAGAGCGATCTTGGCGCGCTCCATAAGCTTGGCGCGTTCGCGGATGAGGGTCCACGCGTGCGATTCTCCGCCACTGAGCTCGAGCGGGTATTCATCGCCTTCATCGCAAAACACATTGGGGACGGTGCGGCTGGCATTCTGCGAGGCAGACTGGGCACCGGCCATGATCATCTTCAGGCCCTTGAGGAACAGAATGAAGTTCTGCATCAAATCATCGTCCTGCGGGATGATGCTTTCAAGGAACTGCTGCGCTCGAAGCATCGGCGTGAGGCGCTCGCGATTGATCTGTTTGGCCTTGGTGGCGCTCTCGAAGAGCCACATGATGTCGCCGAGCTGGTGGGCGGCGATGTAGCACGACAGATTCTGGAACGCCTGGCTGATGCCTGCCTGCGATGATTTCACGATCACCAGCTCGCGCCATTGCGGATCGTCGAACCAGTCATAAACAATCGACGCCAGTGGAAAGAGATAGGGCTTAAAGGGACCGTGATGCGTGGGGCTGACCTCGGGCGGAATGACGACATTCTGCGGAATCCAGATCGCGGACGGCTGGCGCTCGCGCAGATCGAACCAAGTCGCGAGCAGGTCGAGGAGCCAGGTGCGCTGTTGCCGGGCGTTCATGCGGCAGACTCCAGCTCAAGCGGAGGAGGAGGCGGGGCGAACTTGGAACGGGAGAGGCCACGACAGACTTCCGTGACCACGCCGGACCAGCGTTTTATAAACTCGGCGCGAGGCAGCGCGCTTTGGAGGTCGCGATGCGCGTTCGAGCCCTCGTTCATCCACCACTGAATGACTGACTGGTAAACGGTCGCGAGATCGTTGGCGACCCCGTCTGTGTTGACGAGTGCCCCCTCTCTTTCTTCCTGGTCAGTGATGCGTTTCAGAATAAGACTGAGCTGGCCGAGCAACGTCACGCGGCTCGATAGAATGCGATTGGCTTCGTCTTTTGATTCCGGTGTTTTTTCGGAAAAAAGTTTTTCAGTCTCCTCACGCAAACGCTCCAGGTGGCGCTGGATGTCCTCCGCCTCGAAGCGGAGGGACTGCAGCTCCGACGATTCGCGACGGGGCGGAGGAAGGCCGGGCAATGATGATTCAAAAGATGACGGCGCTGTAACGGCTCGGGTGACCGGAACTGATGCGCGGGCCGCCGCGAGGACCGTGTCCGGGCAGCGGTGTTTGAATTCACCGCGTTCCTTCATCCGTTGATACCAGGCCGGAACTTGGGGCGGCTCCGTGAAGGGCAGGGGGTCATTATGCTTTTCACCTTTGGCTTTCCAAACAAAGAAGGGACGGCGGGTGAGACCGATGCGTTTGGCATTTTCCTCCGCGCTGCCTTCCTCGTAGGACTTCACATCAATGGTGCGCAGGGGCGGAAGTATGTGCGCGATCTCGGCGCGCTCGCTCTCTGTGAGACGACCACCGTGGAGCCATTTCTTAAGCAGCGCATCGATGCGCGCGGCGTGCATATCCTCCGGAGCCTGGCCTTTCGCGAAGTCGAGGAACAGGGTGCGCTCGCCCTCGCTAAGCGTGCCGCCTTCGCCGACTTTCTTAATAACATTCCGCAGATCTGCCGAGATGACCTTCTGCGCGAGATCCTGAGTGATGTCACTCATGTGCGTCATCCTCCGCGAGTTCGTTCATCCAGGACTGGTGAAACTCCAGCGCGTCACCACTGTTGAAGATAACCATTTGTTCCAGATTATCTGAACTGCGCAGGTTCGCTGATCCCTCAATAACAAAGCGATCACCAGCGCATGTGGGCAGGCAGATAACCTTCGCGTGACTGCGGACAATCACGAGCCGCGCGACACCATTGAGCGCTGCCGCAACTTCCCGGAAGGTGGTGGCCCTGTCCACTTGACGGAAATACAGGCTGCAGATGATCGTGAGGCTGGCAATCAGACCGCGACGCTTTAAGTCCGCGAGGGTGAGGGCGTTGGCCGTGGAGAGGCCGAGGGTGGCAATGTGAACGTCGAGCAGCGGGCCGTGCCTGGCGATAATGGCCGGAATGATGTCGCAGAGGACGAAGTCGCCACGGAGGATGCAGTGCATGTGATCATCGGGCGCGGGAAGGTGCTCGGTTATGGCCTCGGCATTTTCCGGACGGATCAAGGACTTGATGCCCCGGCGCGAGGCGCGGAGTTCCGCCTTGGCTTTGTGGACGTGGAAGCGATTCGCGGGGATTGTGAATCGTGGTGCACCGGGCGCGTCATCAGCGAGCCCAGCGGCCGCGCTGCCTATGTCCGTGTTGAGTTCGGCAGCAAGATCATGCAAGTCCATGTTGCTTCTCCACGGTGAGTCCGTAGGAGCTGAGACGCTCCAAAATCACGGCGCAGTATTTCGGATCCAGCTCGGTGGCGACACAGCGCCGCCCGGTTTGCTCGCAGGCGGCGAGCGTGGTGCCGCTGCCTCCGAAAAGCTCGAGCACGGTTTCGTCGCGTCGCGATGAGTTCCAGATCTGGCGGGCCACGAGGCGCAATGGTTTGACCGTGGGATGGAGTCCGTCACCGGTGTTGCGCGGTTCGCGGATGACGGATGTGTCACGAGCGTTTCGCATTTCATTGACGAGGACGGCGAGCTCCGCCTTTGATAGCTTCGAGAGATCTGTCTCATCGTCGATCACGGTGCGCTGCGCGTAGCCGCCCTGCCAATAGTGACCGGCTCCCGTTTTCCATCCATAGAGTATAGGCTCGTGTTGCCATTGATAATCCTGCCTGCCGAGTGTGGCGGCGTTTTTCACCCAGACCAGGCATTGCGCGAGATACCAGCCCGCCTCGACTAGGGTATTGCGAGTGGGAGCGCCGTGCGAATCCGCATGTGCCACGTAAATTGCGCCCCCTGGTTTCGTCATCGCGTGAGCTGCAGCGAACCAACCCTTGAGGAGCTGCAGATACTCAGCGTCGGTGACATCATCATTGAGGATGGTTTGCGGTTTCGCACTGCCACTCGCTTTTCCGCGCGTCTCGATTTTCACTTCTATTCGACGGCGCTGGATCGCGTCATAAGCGACGTTGTAGGGCGGATCGGTCCACACCATGTCGGCGAGTCTGCCCTCAAGGAGTAGATTCCAGTTGTCGAGCGAGGCGCTGTCGCCGCAGAGCAGCCTATGTTTTCCGATATGGTATACATCGCCAAGTTTCACCTGCCATCGCTCCTGTAGAAGGTCTGCCTTGCTGAGCAATTCGCCTGCGGATTCTCCGTCATCCACTACCACGGGGCCTTCGAGCAGGGCCGCAAATGCTTTTTCATCGTAGCCAGCGAGGGCGGCATTGAGGCCAGCCAGGTCGATTTCCCCCGCGATCTGCGCCAGCATGGTTTCCTCGAATTCACCAATGTGAGTGTTCGCGGCGATCATGCGCGCTAAATGTGTCGGCTCATCATAGTCGACGATGGAGACGTCGGCTGAAGTGTAGCCCACCTCGATCATCATTGGGTGGCGCTGATGTCCTGAAACGAGCTTCCCGTTTCTACAGTTCACCACGAGCGGATCAAAATAGTCGACGTCGAGTGATCGCTTCAAAGCCTCCCATTTCGGAGAGCCGCGCGGTGGCAGTTTCCGAGGGTTTTTCTCATGAGCCTTGATCGCGACGAGTTCCCACCGTTCGATTTTAAGACTTGCGATGCGTTCTGGGTTGGACACGCAATTCGCACGCTGTCAAAACAGAGAGTGCTCCAAAATAAATGTATATGTCTCGTGCGAAAAGCCAGGGGGACTAAATAACCGCTGCTTGTGGGGAGGGTGCTGGAAGCCTCCTAAGCGTGGGGGGCTTAGTGCTTCAAGTGTGCTGGCAATGCTCAAAAGGTGACTGATTCGACACATTAAGCACTCCTTACGCGTCACCCGTAAGCCTTTGTAATTCTAGGCACTCTGTAATGAGTGACGGACTTTAACCAATAAGATGTAGTTCATACTGAATAGGTTTATAAGCATAGGTGACGCTGCGCCGCTAAAATGAAAACAAAAAAAGGAGCGCCACAGCGTCACAACGCGTATAACGCGTTGATTTTCAATCATTAAGTGATGACGCAGGCCACGCCATCACGCAAGACAACCCGTCATACCAGAGGCGGATGCGCTATGACCCACGAGCGGCTAGCCTTCGTGCGCTTATGCTGCACACGGTCTGGCTGATCTTCCTTCAGTCGCGCCAACAACCGATCACACTTGTTGTGCATGAACAGCTTCTTAGCCTCGCGCTGCACGCTGCATGACCAGCCAGGCATATCACCCAAGAGCAAACGTTCGAGATCCAATGCGCTACTTTCCCATATCCCGCCCTCGATGGCAGGCATGCCGCGCGCAGCCCTCGTTTCGTTGCGTTTTTTGTAGTCATATCGGTTCAGTGGTATCCTCGCGCCCTTTGGCGAATGAGCCTCTGTCAACTCCCATAGCTTCAGCCCCTTCCACAACACAGATTCTTCGAAGGCAAACTCAGCAGCATCGATGAGCATCAGCAACTCGGCCGCCGGCGTGTCGTCGAACAGCTCCATCGCAAGGCCAGTATGCTGCCACTCTTTCACGCCAAACCTCGCCGACCGCAGCTCCTCGGGAATCTCATACTCATTCAGTAACCACCAGGCAAAAGCCGGAAGCTCGAGCGCGATCTGTTCGCGAAATGCAGCGCGCTCCTGGAGCGTCGTCGTGGGCATCGGCAACGGCCGTGGTGCAACTTGGAACAACATCACCTTGTCCTTCATGTCCGGAGTCAGCAGCGGCAGAATGCGCATCTTGTCCGGGTCATCGTTGACCGATATCGTAAGCCTCCAAAACGGTGACACGGTCAGCGCCTCCTCTCGCTTTCGATGCAGCCGCTGCGTGTCGTTGACGACGATC
>JAYVOH010000016.1:0-6981 GCA_043758025.1 Verrucomicrobiota bacterium | reverse complement strand
CGCTTTCTGTGTCATGTGTGTCTTACGCTCAGACTAACGGGACTTGCACAGAGTTTCCAAGTGAATCATTCACACAATATTGAAGATTTGGGGCGGCTCGCCCTTTTTTACACGGTTCGATCAATACCCGCTTGCAAAATACTGTGGCAATTCCACAAATGAGCCCATCCAGACGGTCGGAACAGTCGTTTCAGACTTAATCTGTTTATTTGACCTGCTCATGAAAATTTGTGCTTCCATCCTCACACTACTGATCGCCTTTACCGCCCTGTCGCCTGCTGACGAGCCGAAACCTGATGACCAGGCGAGATTTCTCGCAGGACTTTCCGTGGAAGGAACGGCACTTTCGGCAATGGCGCAGGACTCTTCCTGGCAGTGCCACGCGAAAGAGTTCGACAGTGGTTGGAAAGACTTGGATAAACGCCAGCTGGAAAAGATTCGCGAATGGATACCGCAAGCCCTCGGCAATGACACGACATCGCGCTATCCCCTTTTCTATTTCTTCAGTGGCCCGGACTTTCTCTATGCTAATACATTTTTCCCGAATGCCGCGACCTATGTGTTCTGCGGGTTGGAACCGGTGGGCGCAGCGCCGGATGTGACCAAGCTGCCGCCCGGCGCGCTCGCCGCGTCCCTCTCCAACCTGCGTAAAACGCTGAACGCAGTCATGAGTTTTAGCTTTTTCCTGACCAAGGAAATGAAGAACGACCTGCGTGCCACGCAGCTTACCGGCACGCTTCCGGTGCTTTACGTCTTCATGGCCCGCCTCGACTGCCGCATCCAAAGCGTCGAGTTGATGGACTTGGACGGCGAGGGAAACACCGTCGCGAAAGCACAGGATGCTCAAGGAGTGAAAATTACTTTCACAAAGCAAAACGGCAAGCCACAGACTCTCTATTACTTCAGCACCGACCTCTCGAACTCCGGCATCAAGAGCAAGCCCGGCTTCATCAAATTCTGTGACAAGCTCGGCACCGGCAACAGCTTCGTCAAAGCCGCGTCCTATCTCATGCACAATGATGAATTCACCGGCACCCGCGACTTCCTGCTGTCCCACAGCAAGACGCTCGTGCAGGATGACTCCGGCATTCCTTACGGAGACTTCCCGCAGGAGAAATGGTATGTCGCCTGTCTCGGACGCTATCCCGGCCCGATCGAAATGTTCAAGAGCCGCTACCAGCGCGATCTCGCGGGCGTGTTTAACTCCGTCAAACCACCATCGCTCACCTTCAGTTTCGGTTATCGCTGGCGTCCAAACGAATCATCCATCATGATCGCCACGGCGTTGAGCCATGTGCCAAAGGCGATCCCGGTTGCGCCCTGAAATCAGCCTCCCGCTGGCCATCAGCCGAAAAGCAATCGCAGGAATTGCGCGTCCGTAAACTGCGAATTGCGGCCCTGTCGAACGACCACGATATCTTGAGATGGCACCACATAGAGCCTTTGGGCACCAGAGCCGATGGATGCGATCAGATCACCGGGAGCATGGCGTTCGAGACACGCATTACGCCAATGCTGTTTCGGCCATTTTTCTTCTAACATCGTCTCCACGTTGACTTCCTTTGCCCGGCCGCCGTTTGCCGCGCTGTTGTTCCAGAAGCCGAGGCCGAATGCCTTGTTCTCCGACGTGCCGCCGCAGCAGTTTTTGAGAGAATCCCGAGAAACAATCTGCCGTCCCTCTTGCAACATGGCCTTGCCAAGTTGCGCCCACTGGGGCGCAGTGAGAGTGAAGCCGGCAGCCAGCAGAGGATTGCCTGAATTGTCAGCCACATAACGCTGAGGCCCCAAGCCCATGGGAGCCAGGACACGACGCTCGAGATACTGTGTCGGCGTCATGTGATGCGGCGTGAGCTTGCGTTTCATGATCAAGTGAAACACCTGCAAAGAGCACGGACCATAGATAAATGCATCTCCGGGGTCAGCTACCAATGCGCGACGCATGGCGAGCGCATCGCGGTCACTGATGCCGTCTTCATGCAGCTCGAAATAAGGGTCCAGCCCGCTGGTGAAATCCAACAATTGCCGGATCGTGATGCGAGATTTTTTTTTGTCGTCACGCCACTCCGGCAGTGTATCTGCCGCCCGTTCTTTCAGCGACAAAATCCCATCCTCTTCCGCCGCCAACGCGGCCAGATTCCAGAAGCCCTTGGTGCCACTGTAAATTTTGTGCGCCTCCTTGGAAGAAAAACCATTCGGATATTCTTCAAAAATAACTTTCTCGTGCTGAATGACCAACAGAGATTTCCCCCGCATCCCTGCGGAATAAGCTGCGGCAGCCCGAACATTCTGCATTGAAAGTCCTGGATTCTCTTTGCCATTTAGCTTGATGGCTGAAGCCCCGCCCATCAGCAACATCTTGGACAGCATCGTGCGGCGTTTCATGACTCATCATCATAGTCCCATCGCGGAGATATACAATCTCTCGAATCACCCGGCTATCAACTTCGCCCATGCCGCCGCTTTTTGCGCAAACGATTTCTCCGGCTCCGCATAAAGAATACCACGGGATACATTGATCAGCTGCGGAGCCGTGCGGCCCCTGCCACGCAATGCCGCGACATCCCCGCCCTGCGCTCCAAGCCCCGGAACCAGCAGCGGCACATCAGGAATGCGCGCGAGAATATCGCCGGAGGCATTCGTCAATCCCACCACCAGGCCGCCCTGTGGCACACCCTTGAGCATGTCGCAAACGAGTTCAAAGACGTGACGCTCGCCAACGCGCCGCATCTCGATATCCTGCGCCCCTGCATTCGATGTCACCGCAAGCAGATACAATCCTTTGTCCGTGTATTCGAGAAAAGGCTCCAGCGTGTCGCGTCCCATGAACGGGTTCAGCGTCACCGCATCCGCACCGATGACATCAAAACAAGCCTTTGCGTAATAGCGTTGCGTCTCGCCGATGTCTCCGCGCTTCACATCGAGCACCATGGGAATGTCGCTCGGAATCATGGCTCGCAATTCTTCGAGAAGCTTCATGCCCTGCCAGCCGAGTGCTTCAAAATACGCCGCATTCGGCTTGTAGGCAGCAGCATAAGGCGCGGTCTGGTCAATGACCTCGCGGATGAACTCCCGGGCTTCCTCGGCGGAGTTCGCACGCACATCGAGGCCGACGCACAAGTTGGAGCCGCACTTCGCAATTCTGTCGGTCAATTTTTTAACGTAACTCATCGTCCAAGCAGAATCTTTCCATTCAAAATCACATGTTCCACGTTTCCCTGAAGCGTCTTGTCCAAGAACGGCGTGTTCACACTCTTCGACTTCATGAATTCCTTCGTAAATGTTGTCGTTGCATTGGGATTGAAGACAATAAACTCAGCTGTGGCCCCTTCAATGATGGGCACTGGTTTCAGTCCGATGATGCGGCGCGGTTCGGCAGAATATCGTTTCACGATCACGTCCCAGCCAAAAGTGCCTTTACTGATAAAGTAGTGATAAAGTGAGACTAGCGCCGTCTCCAACCCCGTGATGCCAAAGGGCGCACTGGCGAAATCGTTGTTCTTTTCAAACGGCGTGTGCGGTGCGTGATCAGTGGCGATGACATCGAAGACTCCATCAATAAGTCCTTGCAGCAGCGCGGCATTGTCCGCTTTGGTGCGCAGCGGTGGATTCATTTTATAGGCGGTGTCGTAATCGCCAATGTCCTCGTGATTGAAGATGAGATGGTGCGGCGCAATCTCACAGGTCACTTTCACTCCCTCCTCTTTGAAGCGCCGAATGGTGTTCATGCCCCGCGCAGTGGTGACGTGCTGGATGTGGACATGCGCACCAGTGTATTGCGCAATGCGGATATCGCGGTCGAGGCAGATTTCTTCACTGATCGCCGGGATGCCTTCGAGTCCGAGGCTGTAACTGACGCTGCCTTCGTGCAGCGAACCCTTGCCGCTGAGTTCCATCGTCTCGCAATGACTGGCGAGGATCAAACCAAAGTCGCGGGCGTATTCCATCGCGCGACGCAGCACGACGGGATTGCTGACAGGATAGCCGTCATCAGTAATCATCACTACACCCGCAGCCTTCATGGCTCCGATGGCGGCGAGTTCCTTACCCTCGCGTCCCTTGGTGATGGCGCCGCTGGTGTAAATGGAGATGCGGCATTTAGCGGCCGTTTCAAGCACCGTCTTGACCACGCCCGCACTGTCAATCGCAGGCAAAGTATTCGGCATCATGACGAAGCCGGTGACTCCGCCGTTGATCGCGGCCTCACTGCATGAAGCGATGTTCTCCTTCTGCTCCTGCCCCGGCTCCCGCGCATGAACATGAACATCAAACAACGCCGGCAGCAGTATCTTGCCCGTGCAGTCAATGACTTCGCAATCCTTCGGGGCAGAAATGTTCTGAGCGACTTGTTTGATCTTGCCGCCTTCGACGAGAACGTCTGCACGAGTCAGCTCGCGCTTGTCTTCCGCCGCAATGTCGCCGCCTTTAAAAAGTTTAAATGCACTCATGATTTCGCCTCCTCCATGACACTCCCGGGCTTCAGCCAATAGAGGACACTCATGCGCACGGCGATGCCGTTTTCCACCTGCTGATCAATCAGGCAGCGATCATAAGTCATCACGCTGTCATTCAATTCCACACCACGATTCACCGGGCCTGGGTGCATGACATAGATGCCGGAGTCGCGCACCCGCTTGAGTCGTTCGTCGGTAAGTCCGTAGAGACGATGATACTCGCCCACACTCGGAAAGAAGGGGACATTCTGCCGCTCCATCTGCACGCGCAGCAGATAAATCACATCGGGCTTCCAAGCATGGAGTTCATCCCAGTTTGTGAAGACGGAGATCTCTTTCGGCGTATCGCGCGGGATCAAGGAACCGGGCGCGAGCATCGCAGTGGCCATGCCCATGCGGCGGCAAAGCAGATTCGTGGAACGCGCCACGCGTGAATGCTGAATGTCACCGACGAATGCGATACGTGAGCCGCGCACATCACCACCGAAGACTTCCTTCATCGTAAAGACATCGAGGAGTGCCTGCGTGGGATGTGCATGAAACCCGTCGCCGGCATTGATGACGGAGGCCGTGGTATTCTTGGCAATCAGATTCGGAATGCCCGACATGCCGTGTCGGACGACAACATAATCCGTGCGCATGGCTTCTAATGTAGAGATGGTGTCGAGCACCGACTCCCCCTTTACCACTGAGGACGTGCTTACGGAAAAATTGATCACGTCCGCCGAGAGCCTGCTGGCTGCGACCTCGAACGACGAGCGAGTGCGCGTGCTCGGCTCATAGAACAAAGTGAGCACCGTGCGCCCGCGCAATGTGGGGACTTTTTTCACGCTGCGTTTAAAGAGATTCTTGAACGGAACCGCATTCACCAAAATAAATTCCAGCTCCTCATCAGTGAGAGATTGGATGTCGAGAAGGTCTTTGCGAGGGGTCATCGGCGACCTCCTTTTTGCACATAAACCGCGTCCTTGCCATCCACTTCTTCAAAGCAAACCGAAACCCGCTCGCCGGGCTGCACCATCACAACCTCGCCCACATAATCGGCACCGATGGGCAATTCGCGCCCACCGCGGTCAATCAGCACGGCCAGCTCCACCTTCCTCGGACGCCCATAGTCCAGGAGTTCATCCAGACCGGCGCGGGCCGTGCGCCCGGTGTGCAACACTTCATCGAAGAGAATGACGTGCAGATTGTCGAGATCGAACGGGATATCGGAACCGACCAGCTTGGGCATCATCTCCAGCGATTTCAAATCATCGCGATAGAGAGAAATGTCCACGCGCCCCAGCAGCAGCGTCTTGTAGTGTGGTTTAAGCAAAGCAAACACACGCTCCGCGAGCGGCACACCCCGCCGGTGGATGCCGATTAGAGCCAGTTCCTCCATCTTGCATTTCTCACGAATGGCCCCGGCAATGCGCTCGATGCGCTGAGCCATGTCATTCTTGGTGAGTATCGGCGCGCTGTCCGGCATTAAAAAAGAAATGTGGCGAGGAAAGTCTTTGATGCAAGCCACTAGTCACCACTTTCCTCAGCTTGTCTTAAGGCTAGAAATGCTTCTTTTAAAGGCTGGCTGACTGCACTTGCAGGCTCATTCAAAACGAGGCGCTGGTAATGATTTAAAAAAGACTGACGCAAGCGATGAAATAGATGAAGGAAATGACGGAGGAATGCCAAGCAGTCTAGGATGGCGATTTCTACCCCTCCTGTTTCGTCGTATTTGGTGCGGGCGTATTCGTGAATATCTTCGCTTACAGGTTCCGTTGTGATGAAAATGTAATTGTGTATCGGCGGGTTTTGCATGGCGATCTTCTGGAGCGCACGGTCAATGTCAGCGCGCAGCACGGCTTTGTTTTTCATTTCGTAACCTGTCACCACGTGGTCATCATCCAGTAGTGTGATTTGCACATCACCAACAGCTCCCGTCTGCTCGTCCGCCGCGTTGTGTCCTGTAAGCAGCACGACGCGTTCACCGAGCTTTTCTTGTGGGGCTTCGTATGCAGCGGCCACGTTGAGCACCGGAAGACGGCTCGCACCTTTCACTCTCAAATGTTGAGCTATAAGACTTACAGTGTCCTCGCTTGATAGTGGCAGGGCATCGGCTACACGTGAGACTCCAGATAGAAGGGTTTTTAAGCGCGCGTGTTGTGCGTCGCGCTCAACAAGCAAAAGTCGAAGAATTTCGTCGAGGACATCCCCTGCGGAGACACGCTTTGCCTGAACATCATCAAGCACCAGCAATGCATCCCGATACATCAGCGCTGGACGTCCGACGAGAACGACATTTGTCTTTAGTGTCTGATCCATATTTCGCAACGTCGGTGTAAGAAAAGCCGTCGTGGAATTACATGGCAGGTTATGACGAGTGATGAAGTCACCGATGAATTGCTCGTCATAACTCCGCCCGGAAAAGGAATCGGATGATTTAATTTTAGGGGTCTTCGCTGAATTGAGTGGGTAACGCTGGTAAGGGGTGCGGAGTTCGAAAGCGGCTTGTTCAGCGGTATTGGGGAGGGACTGCGTTCTCCTCGAA
>JAYVOH010000015.1:0-6983 GCA_043758025.1 Verrucomicrobiota bacterium | reverse complement strand
GTGTGAATATCGAAGTCCCAGATGCTATCGATCAGTGCCCGCGTCTTGATATCCGCCTGCTTCGCACGCGACGGCATGAAGTAGCTGCTGAGACGTTTCCGCAAATCGCGGGCCTTGCCGACATAAATCACGCGGTTCAAGCGGTCGCGCATGACATAAACTCCCGGCTGATGCGGAACATCGTGCAGCTTCTTGGGCAAGTCAGTTTTCTCGCGCGGCAGAGACATGGGCGTATGGATGATTACGCGCGAAATGCCATCCGGGCAAACAATGGCACTGCCCCTGTGCCCTCCTTGAATGGTTTGCAAAACGACATTCTGCTCCTAAACTGCGCGCCAATGCGTTCCCCGAAGATCCTCATGCTGGCCCTGCTCCTCCTCGCAGGAGCGGTCATGCCACTTGCTGCCCAGCAAGTCACTCCCGCAGCAGATAGCTCCACCGGGCCGATGGGCACCTCGTCTGCCGCAAGCGCACGCCGCGCTTGCCTCAACGCCTCGCGCATGAAACGGTCGTCAGAGTTTTGCAGCAATGTGAGGTCGGAGATTTCGTCGGGCATTGGGGAGAAGCATCGAGGTTCAAGGAAAATTCAATAGTTGCGCCATGAGCTTCCTGCACCCTATTTTTCATTTGTCATTTTCTCATCCTCATTCAGGATTCGACTCCGTGACCACCACCTCCACGGCTCCACAGCTCCACGGCCTGAGTGTTGGAAAGGGCTCGGGCCGTGTTGAGAAAAACATACTTCTCGATTGCGGTGACTACTTGTGGACTTTGCTATGCCGGTGCGCAGTCTGACCATCCTGCAGGGCAGGCTGAAGAGAAGGTTTACGCGCTCCAGCCTGCGAAGTCGCTTTCAGAAAATCCGTTGGATAAAGGCGGTTATGTCACGGCTGCCCTAGTTGACGCCGATGGTGGCATTTGGTT
Source organism: Verrucomicrobiota bacterium (assembly GCA_043758025.1). GTDB lineage: Bacteria > Verrucomicrobiota > Verrucomicrobiia > Verrucomicrobiales > Verrucomicrobiaceae > VFKE01. The sequence continues at coordinate 6,059 of JAYVOH010000015.1, read as the reverse complement.
CGGCGTCGAGGATCAGGGTGTGTTTCATTTCGATCCTTCCGCATCGTTTTCCTCCCAATGGTTGCATTTCACTACGAACCAAGGTCTCGGAGATAATAATGGCTACGCACTGGCCAGTGACATGAACGGACGCCTCTGGGTTGGCACGCAAAATCACGGCGTCTCGGTATTTAACGGCGAAAGCTGGAAAGTTTATGACCGCACTATGGGTCCGTTGGGCGAGAGGATTTTCGCGCTTGGATGCTGCCCTGTCATGGGGGATGTCTGGATTGGTTCCAGTCTGGGCCTCGCGCGCTATTCTGCCGTGAAAGATTCCTGGCGTTATTACACACGCTTCAATGGTTTGCCCGCCGATCAAATCCAGACGCTGGCCTTCGGCAAAAAGGGGCGCATCTACATCGGCACCCAGTGCGACGGGATGGCGATGGCCGGACCGGAGGATGATTACACGAAATGGACTTTTATATCAGCGTTACAAAACAGCCCGCAGACGCCGACCGGAACAGGCCTCCCAGCGAACATGATCAACCAGCTTTTTGTGGATCGTGACGATACGGTCTATGCAGCTACCCCCAGCGGACTGGCCCGTAGCGCCAACGGTGGACTGAACTGGAACTACACTCGCGGTCTGGACTGCGTGGCGAAAATCAAAGGGCATACTGGAGGCTCGCCCCATGGCTGGCAGGAACCGGGCAAGGAAATTCTTGAAACACTCCTGCCATCGGATCACGTGACGTGCATTACCCAAGACGCCGCCGGCTCCATCTGGCTGGGTTTTCGCGGCAAGGGTATCGCCGCCTTGGACCCGCGCACAGGACGATTGTTGTTTCGGGATAACAAGACTGGCAGTCACTTGCGCGCCATTTTGCCGCTGGCCCGAAACGATGCCTGCCTGGCAAGTTACGGCGGTGGCGCGCGCATTTTGCCACTCAAGTTGCCATCGAACCAGTTATCGAAAACATCGGGACAGAAAAATCAGATAACAACCCAGGCGGTCAAAAATCCACCGTTCAAGGTCGCCTCCGCGAGCCATCCCGCGCCCTTCCCTACGCCCGCCCCGGCACTCAACGCCGCGTCGCTCGCAGATAAGGTGGCCTATCTGGAAAAACTGCCGCATTCGGAATTGAAAGCCGTGTATCTTGGCGACGACTGGAGCACCCAAGGCGACTGGGTGGGGCGCTACGGACGCCAGAGCGCCACCCTTTGCGCCATGGCCGCGCCCATGGATCACAACGCCGCCTTTGGACCCTACATCCGCATCGGTCACGTCATCGGACCTCATCATCAAGACCCTGACGCCATCCGGCATTGGGTGCACTGGCGCTATACCAAAGACCCGCGCTGCCTTTACACTCAGGTTTGCGGCACCCGGCGCGAATCAGAATGGGATGACCATGGCGAAGCCTACCCGCTATCTTGGGAAGGGCCGGACATCTGGATCAGCGTGGAAGTGCCAGAAGGCGTCTTCCGCCTCAGCTTTTACTTCATCAATCCCAACGGACATCAACCGGGCGAAAGCAGCCGTGATTATCTGCTGGAACTCAAGGCCTCGTCCCGCCCGCTGGAGCAGAACATCCATCCCAACCCGGATTATTTTAGAGAAGCCGAGGCCGCGCCTGTGCTGGCCCGCGCCCGTGTCCGCGACTTCTGGCACGGCGTTTACAAGCGTTTCATCGTAACCGGTCCCGGCTGCTATCTTCTGAAAATCGGGCGCAACCACAGCTTCAACACCATTGTCTCCGCCGTGCTCGCCGACCAGCTCGCCGGGCCCACTGAAATGACGCTCGGCGGTGATGCAAATATTTTAACTCCGGAAACCATGTGGATACCCTTCGTGGGCGACTATCGGAACCATATCACCTATCAACGTCCGGGCATGCCCGTCTTGATTCCAGGTCAAACTGATACCGCCATCCTCGCCGCGCGTGATCTCACCAGCCATCTTGATAACCATGCCGGAGAAGCTTCCACCTGGCTGCTACAGGAACCATTCCGCCTCCTGGCCTATCGCGCCGCGCTGCAAGCCAGGGCCAGCCCTGACTTGCTCGCCAACATGCGATGGAAACTCCCAGTCTGGACTGCCGCAGACCGCGCGGAGTTCACCCAAACCATGGCTCTGGGCTGGGAAAGGGAGCAGGAAACCAGAAAATACCAGCAGGAATTGGCGGCGCAGAGAGAAAAGGAAAATCTCAAACAAAACCCATGATAACTCCCATGCATGACACAGCCAAAAAGTGTAGTGCGAGCGCTCCGCTTGCCCAATCTCCCCCGCCTGCCATAGCCTCCTGCGTTCTCGCATTTGCCGCGCTCCTCATGCTGGCCGGAACCGTTTCTGCCCAGAGCGTCACGGTCAATATTGGCAGCATTAATCCAGACCCGGTCATCACCGGCCAGCCAGTAAGCATCAATTTTACCACCACCACCCAGGAACCAGCTTATGACCACGGAGAACTGACACTCAACGGTCCGGCATGGACATGGAGTCTATCGAATGTAAAATCCCAGATGGGAACCGCCGCCCCCGCAGCCGACAACACCACCGGCACCTTCCAGCCCGCCAACGCAGCGAACACCGCGCTGAGCATGACCTTCACCTCCCCCGGCAAGAAAACTGGAACCGTCACCGCCACTGCCACCTGGACTTTCGCCTGGAAAGATTCCACAGTCCACCAAGGGCAACAACCACCCGGCCCCGTGAGCGCCTACGGCTCCGCGGACTTTGTTTTGACGGTGGTGACGCTCAGCTTGGAAATTAACAACACTGCCGCCACCGATGATGATGTGGTGCGGCTCAAAAGCGTCGTGGGAAAGAACCCGGTGAAAAGATTCACCGTGGACTGTCGTGTGAAGATCAGCCCCGTGCTTTCGACAGACATGGATGTGGTTCTGAGCAATCCGGACGGGAGATTGCGGTTTCCTGACGCGGCAGACACCACCAGGAAACTCACCTTGCCAAAAAACGGTGCGACGGTTGCCTTCAAGATTTCAGGCGAATCAGGAAGTAAGAAAGTTGGCGACGCCAAAATCGAGGTTCACAAGGATACGGCAAATGGCTTCAAGTGCGCCAGTCAGGGCGCGACAGTGTTTTACTTTGAGCCAAATGACATAACCGTGGAGAAAGGGTCTGGAAAATACGTGATGAACGGCGATACTTACGGACCGGCAGGAGGAACGGCAGTGGATTTTTCCGCTGTTGGAACCATTCAGCCCCCCGGCATAAATTATCAGGCACCGCAGATCAAGAACATAAAAATCGGTATCGTGCAGAACTTGGTGACTTCGGAGCGCAGGGCATATTACGAGGACCCTGAGGTGATCGCATGGGATGTGAGCATACCTTCGGGAACGTCCATTGATGTTCCCAGCCAGATGAGCGCCGTTATCAGAAGCCAAAATTTGAATGATGCAATCAACGATGCAGCTCTCCCGCTTGCCACCAAGGATCCAAATGCACTCGTGCCACCCAAACCTGTTCAACAAGGCAGCGTGGCAAATTCTAGCGACAGCCCTTCATGTATTTTTGGATCATACCGCATCTATGATAAACTTGAAAAAGGCATCGTTATAGCAAAGGTTAAGTATCGACGTAAAACACACACAACGATGAAAGAAACATTCCGGGACTGGGCTGTTACATTTGACGCAACGGCCAACAATGAAACAGTGCCGCTGCGGGAATCCAGCTGGAGCTTGGATGTGGACAGTGCTAAAGCAAATCAAACCGCGACCCCCATAGGAAAGGATAAGGAGCCGGAAAACCTGCCACTACTCACACTACCCATTTTCAATGATGAGTTAAATACTCAAAGTAACTATATTACAGAGCCTGTCGGCAATGCCGTGATTACATTAACCAAACCCTGATCGTATGAATTCGTCGCTTCGGAAAATATTCTGCTGTTTGCTGTTCTTGTTCCTTGATAAGAAACTCGTAGCGGGCATCAGCATGGGGCAGTATTTTCAAACTGTCTATGACAGCTACAGCAGACTGAGTATTGAAAACCTGGAACGGTGGAATGGTCTTGTTCTTTGTTTCATGGAAATAAGGCCGAGTGCGAAAAACGGGACTCGCTACGGTGATGCACTTATTGATGAGAAAACTGGAAGATTGCTTCCGTATCAAGGCAGCGGTAAGATATGCGACGGCACATGGAAGTTAATTGCAAATCTGTCATCTGTGGCGGTGAAAGATTCCGGAAACTATAATTGGGATATACCAGATAATAGAGGATTTTCAGGGCCAGGTAATTCAAGATTGTATTCCCCTTACTCTGAAAACGGTGGTTTCGTTATCTGCTCTTATGATGAAAAGAAGACCGGGCGCAATCAATTTGGAAACACCATCATGCTTCCGCCCGGATGGGAGAAACAGGTCGAGCCTGCATGGAAATACTTCCGCGAAAACCCCGTCCTGTTCCGCATCAGAGAGTCCAAGGCCCCGCCCGATGTTAAAAAGCTTCTCGAACTCCAGGGCGGAGAAAATCCGGTTCTGGCCATCGAGGCCTGTAGAACACTGGAGTCATACGGGTTGCAGGACCGGCCGGCCCTGATGAGTGTCATAAAGAAATCCAGAGACACCTTGCAGGCCGTGCTGATACTTCTTCATTGGGGTAGCTTGGAAGAAAAAAAAGATAAAATCGCGTTCATTGATGAACTGATCAACATGATTGATGCCGCCAGCTATCTTGAAGAGATCAAGGGCGTGGTGGCAGTCTCATATTTCCTGTCCGACAGGATAGTCCCGCCCATGAAAGAAAACCGGGAGATCGCAGACATGCAGGAAATCAAAATGCTCAATGCCTGGGAGAAAAAGGCCGCGACCCTGAAGTTGGACACAGATGAGCAGCGCGATTTTGTTAAGTTTTTCCAAGACCAAAAAAAATTGCTGCTCAGAGATGCGAATCCGGGCAAAAAATGAACGTCCTTGACGCGACGACAAAGTCCCCATCGTTCAAACCAGAAAATGCGCTGGAAGCTCAAGAAGAAACAATGCCGTCCTAAATGTTGAACACGTTTTCCATCGGTGGAGGGTCAAGGAGGAAGCCCCGACCCATGAAACAGAATGAACTGAACTCAACAGAACGCGGAACAGCACAAGGGGACAGGTAAAATAGGAACAGCACAAGGGGACAGGTAAAATAGGGACTAGGAGGCGTTGCCCGCTTCTTGGCCGCGTCAACAACCATGGACGCCTACGACGTTCGTCTTTTCACCTTGTTACGATATTGATTTTGGCTTCAAGATAGATTCTTGTTATTGGCTAACGCCCGCTCAAAAACTTCATCACTTCCCCAGCCAGTGCTTTTCCGATGCCGGGCACAGCGGCGATCTCATCGATCTTCGCGCGGCGCAACCGCGCCACTGAACCGAACTCTCTAAGTAGTGCTGCCTTGCGGGTCGTGCTCACGCCAGGGCAGTCATCGAGAATGCTTTCCTGCACTCGTCGTTGCAACAGGAGCTGATGATAGCCGTTGGCCCAGCGATGAGCCTCATCGCGGATACGCTGGAGCAGTTTCAATGCGCCCGTCCGGTGACTCAAAACCAGTGGATCATTTTGATCGGGACGAAAAATTTCCTCATTCTCCTTGGCCAGCCCAATGATAGGCACTTCCTGCAAGCCGAGCCGCTGAAGCTCCTTCATGGCAACTGATAGCTGCCCTTTGCCTCCATCCACGATTATGAGGTCAGGAAGGCTGACGAATTTTGTATCTTTTGCGATATCCATTCGTTGCATCGCTTCTAACGGAGCTTCTTGCGTTGCGTCTGCCACATCCTCCCCAAGAGCCTCCCGCGCCTCCAATAGAATTCGAGAGTAGCGACGTCGCACGACCTCGCTCATGGCGGCGAAGTCGTTCTGCCCATCCACGACCTTGATGCGATAACGGCGGTAATTGGCATTATCTGGCGTGCCGTTTTTAAAACGCACCATGCTGGCGACGCAATGCGCGGTGCCGATGTTGGCGATATCGAAACACTCCATGACCAATGGCGGGCGGGGGAGGCGCAGCTCTTCCTGAAGCTCGCGCACATCGGCCATGGGATCCATTGTGCTCGCAACC
>JAYVOH010000014.1:0-18464 GCA_043758025.1 Verrucomicrobiota bacterium | reverse complement strand
GAATTGAACCGGCTGCTCGATGCCAATGCCAGACCGATCGTGCCACCGGAAGAAGGTATCGTCATGTCGGCGAAACTTGCCGAAGTGCTGGGCGCGCGTCTCGGCGACGAGGTGCAACTGGATGTGCTCGAAGGCCAGCGGCCCGTGTTGCGCGTTCCCATTCGCGGATTGATCGAGGACTTCGCCGGTGTCGCGGCTTACATGGATATCGGCGGATTGCGCAAGCTCATGCGCGAGGACGCGACGATTAACGGCGCGTATCTCACCATCGACAACGCGCATTGGCCGGAATTTATGCACAAGATCAAGGACACGCCCGCCGCCTCCATTGTGCTGGTGAAAAAAGAACAGCTCGCCGCGTTCCGCAAAACCACGGGACAGATGGTGAACACGCTGCGTTCGTTTTATTTCGTGCTGGCCGTGATCGTCGCGTTCGGTGTTGTCTATAACAGCGCGCGCATCGCCCTTTCGGAACGCAACCGCGATCTCGCCACCTTGCGCGTGATCGGCTTCAGCCAGCGTGAAGTCGCCGCCGTGCTGCTGGGCGAGCTGACGATTCTCGTGCTCACCGCCCTGCCTTTCGGTCTTCTTTTTGGCAACGGCCTGGTGCATTTCATTCTCTCTGCCGTCAGCACCGAAGCCGTCCGCATGCCCATCCACATCGAAATCTCCACCTACGCCGTCGCAGTCGTCGTGGTGCTCGGCGCCGCCGTCGCCTCCTTCGCCGTGGTCAGCCGCTTGTTGCGCAAGCTGGACATGGTCGGTGTGTTGAAGGCGCGGGATTGAGAATGCGCCACTTGCGTCCTGCTATTGAAACTCGTCGGCCATGAAAGTCATCATCTCCTGCCACGCCTTCATCACCAGTCGGACGTCATCAGGATGCAGGCGTCCTATTTTGTGGTGGACGAGTCGCCGATCCACTGTCGCAAGCTTGGAGAGGCGCACCGTTGAAGCGCGCGGCAGGCCGGTTTCCACCCATCGCACGAGCGTCACGTCGGAGACATTACGAGCAGGATGCGTCGTCACACGCGCCAGCACCAGATCATCATCGTCTCCGAACAGCACCAGACCGGGTCGTCTCTTGCGGTTTTGCAGATCGGAAAATGGAAACTCCACCGAGACGATGTCGCCGGGTTTATGCGCAGTCATAAACGTCATCGTCCGGTGAATCGTCTTGAAAAAACTTTTCGAGTGCCAGCCGCTGCCAGTCGAGATCCCCGGTGCCACACCCGATCAACTGCGGCATGTCCTTGTAAAGCAACAGACGCTCTGCCAGCGACAAGGACTTGATCGCCAGTTCAATTTCCAAAACAGTGCTCATGCAATGAAATAAACCACTCACGACTCGCATCTGCAAGCACGTAGTATGATGAGGATATGGAACCATGAAATTTCGTCCCGAATAGAAAAAGTGCGTTGATCTGACTTTCCTCGTGCTCGGGGCCGCAGGATTCTCCTTCTGGATGCAGGGCCGCTGAATTTTGATTGTCAATCTGCCAGGTATCAGTGACGCAATTCACAGGGATGCATTTTTGAATACACCAGCCCTCGTAGTGAAAGCAGCACACTCGCCCATAAACAATTTCGCGAATTCCCTTCCGCCGCCTTTCGCCGTGCCAGTGGCATGTCAATCTGGTAACACAGCTTTGAGCAATTTGTATTTCCGCAACCGCTTATTCGCGCCGAGCACTGTAGTGTAATCATACGTGCCATCGCTCACGACACTAGAGTGAATCTTCTGACCATCGACCACGTTCCGCGTTTGTGCTGGACTGCAAGCAATGAACAATGTGCAGGGCTCTCGCAAAGCCCCTCCCTGATCAGTAAGCAAATCCACAAGAAGTCCCCCGCGTATTACTTGGATGACTTTTGCCCGAATGTGAAGAAGCTCTGACGGGGCGATTCCTGCCGCCCTAGCCTCTGCTGCTTCCGCTTCCTGTGCAGCCAGAACTTTAGCAGCGGCAGCTATTCGCACTTCCGCTATCGCCGCCTCCTTTCTGGCCTGACTTTTAGCAATCTCCACCGCAAGGGTTTTCGCCTTTTCTGCCGCCTGCGCCTCGGTGACTACATTACCTGTTTGGCGCTCTTTTTGCTTCATGAAATCTTTTGCTTTCCCTTCATCATATGGCATGGCCTTTTTCCATGCCTCAGGCAAAAATTGATAAGGGATTTTAGCGAATCCGTCATCATGTGAGACCTTCACTCCATCAGGCTCAATTTTTGTGACAACGCAGCGGTTAAATGTAATCGGCGTGCCTGCCGCGTTTGGCATCATGATTGCATCTGCCTTCGCGCCGACTTGCGCGTAAGCTGTGGAGACTGAGAAAATGAAAAAGTAAACGAGGTAAACCTCAACGCAGAATGAGATTGAATGGTGAGTTAACGTGCGGTTTGTTTGCATAGAATCATTCCTTGAATTGTTGGAAGCCAATTTTAATGGGCGGGTTCAAGCCGGAAGATGAAAAATTGACGGGGGGAGTGGCTGGCGGTTCCATATTGGGCGCTTGGCTGAGTTTGAGCCGTCATTGCTTCGCATCATGGCGAAAGACGTTATATTTTTTGACGGTCTTAATTACCCCCGACGCTGATCTGTATTGTGCCGTGCCTATGTTTGCGGCCTGAATTTCAAAACTATCGCCGTCCACAGCACCTTTCGGCAAATCATTTTTTAGACTGTAGATCATCCGACCGCTTCTTTGCTTCTAACTTTCGAGCGATTTCTTTCTGAGATTCAAGCGTAGCCAACCTCTCCCGCTCAACGATGTCCAGTCTCTTCAGCTGATCAGTAATCGGAGACTTTTCTTTATAAGTCTTTTTACCAACCAACTGCAAGCGCAGTGCTGCGACCCTTTCTCGGTAATCATTTTTGGCCTTTTCTTCATCTCGAATCCTCGCTTCGTCCTTCTGTGCGCTGAGAATTTTTTGCGCATCGGTGAGCGTCGTGCCTGATTGACTTTCCTGCTTTTCCTTAAACTCCTTAGCGTTTGCATCATCGTAAGGCACGGCCTTTTTCCATGCTTCTGGCAAAAACTGGTAGGGAATTTTAGCGAATCCGCCGTCGTGAGATACTTTCACACCGTCAGGCTCAATTTTCGTAACAACGCAGTGGCTAAACGTGGCTGACGTGCCTGCTGCATTTGGCATCGTGATTGCATCTACTTTCGCGCCCACTTGCGCGTAGGTCGAGGAGCCGGAGAATAGGAAAAAGTAAACGATGTAAACCCAAACGCAGGCAATGCCGCGAGCAATACGACGCTTCGCAGCGTTGCATTTCCTTTCGGATGCGATGGATGGGAGTGAAGCTGAGTGATGAGTAGGTAAGTGGTTTCTTTGCATAGTATTATTCCTTGCGGTGTTGGACGCCCATTTTATTGGGCGTGCTAATGGTGTCAATGGGTCAATTGCATTGGGCATGAATCGACAGGCTCAACTTGATTACCGTGAACGCAACCTTGTGCTTGCCTTAAAGAAAGAACGCCAGCGTCAAGGCGTCTCCGCCGCACAACTGGCGCAGATGATCGGCATTGGCCGGAATACAATTCCCAATTTGGAACGGGACGAGGCGCGGCCTAGCCTCTGGGTTCTACTCAAGATGGCAGATGGCCTGAAACTGAATCTGGCAACCTGCCTCCAGAATGCGTCTGATACCATTTTGCCGTAATCATTATTCTGTAGCGCGCACTCTATAGCTTCATGCCAAATTGTGCTGAAAGCCAGCCCGCACGCCCAAGTCCGCGACTACGCGCTGAAAATCCTGCATGAGTTCGAGGCTGAGGGTGATCCGTATTCGCGTGACATCTTTGCTGCATGGCGGCAGCACCCGGTGTAAGAGTGAAAAGATGTCCGCGACCAAAAGTGTTAATCCGCAAAGCGAAACCCCGCCGTGGGAAGTCCGGCGCAAAGCCAATTCGCGCGCTGCCGTGCGGAAGATCATTGTGTGGACACTCGGCATTGGATTGCTGCTGCTGATTGGCTGGGGCTTGCGTCCACGCCCTATTGAGGTCGAGGCCGGAGTTGTCACGCGCGGCGCGCTGACCGTGCATGTCGTGGAGGAAGGCAAGACCCGTATCCGCAACCGCTATGTGGTCTCCGCGTCGGTGGCCGGACAGATGCGGCGGGTGCTTTTAAAAAACGGTGATCCGGTGAAGGCGGGCGAAACAGTGCTCGCGAGCATCGAGCCGGCGATCTCACCGCTGCTCGATCCGCGCGCAAAAGCCGAGGCCGAGGCGCGGGTGCAGGGCGCGGATGCGGGCAAGTTGAAAGCCGCGCAGTCGCTCGACATGGCGCATACGTCGGAAAAATTTGCGCTGCAAAATTGGGTGCGCGCCAAAAAACTGGTGCAGACAAAAAGCATCTCCGACACCGACCGCGACAATGCCGAGCGCGATTACGAAATGCGCGCCCGCGAAACTCGCGCGGCGGAGTTTGCCCAGAAAATCGCGGAATACGAACTCGTGCAGGCGAAGGCCACACTGATGCAAATCGAAACTCCGGGCGACAGCACTGTCATCGAAGTGCGCACGCCCGTAAACGGCCACGTCCTCCGCGTCATGCAGGAAAGCGCGACCATTGTCACGCCCGGCGTGCAGATTTTGGAAGTCGGAGACAAATCCGACATCGAGATTGAGGCGGAAATTCTTTCGCGCGATGCCGTGTCGATCAAGGAGGGCGCGACGGTCACCATTGAACAATGGGGCGGCGAGAAACCGCTCGCGGGCCGGGTGCGCCGGATCGAACCGGCCGCGTTCACGAAGATCAGCGCACTGGGCGTCGAGGAACAACGCGTCTATGTTTTGAGCGACCTCATCAGTCCCCCGCCGGAGGCGCTGAAGCTCGGTGACCGCTATCGCGTGGAAGTTCGGGTGGCAGTCTGGCACGGCGATGATGTGCTGCTGGTGCCTGCTGGTGCTTTGTTTCGCGAAGGCAGTGAGTGGAAGACCTTTGTTTTCGACAATGACACGGCGCGTAAAGTTTCTCTGCAAGCCGGTCACACGGATGGCCGCATGACCGAGGTTCTGGACGGCTTGAAAGCTGGCGCAGAAGTTTTGTTGCACCCTCCCGACTCGGTGAAAGACGGTGCGGCGGTGAAGAGGCGGGGATCGCCGTGATGACCCCGGTTTGTGAACTTCCAGCTTTACGCGGGCGCAGTTCTGGCGAAGTAACACACCCGCCGTCTTTCGGCGCGACACGCTGATGAACCTGCAACACTTCTACGACTGGCTTTTCCGCCAAAATCTTGACGGCGCGAGCATTCCGCTCAAGGAAACCGGCCTGGTGTTGGGCGCGCTCTTACTGCTGGCGCATCTTGGATTCTGGATGGGTGGAGAGAAGTCGTTGAGCTTTGTCAAAACCTTCCCCCGGCATCGCGTCTGGGGCATCGCTCTCCTGCTGGTGGACTCCATCTGGGGCTTCTTTCTCGTGAAGCATATGGACATGGGCGAGTTCTACCACTGGCGCCAGTGGCTGGTGATCCTGGTGCCGGTGACCTTCGTGCTGGTCAGTGTGTTCGTCCCGGAATTTCTCGCCGTGCGCGCTTTGGGCGCATTGATGCTGATGGCCGCGGCACCGGTTTTGCAGGCGGCCTTTTTGCAGCCACAAACCAGCCGCCTGCTCCTGCCAATTCTGGCCTACGCCTGGATCATCGCCGGCATGTTCTTCGTGGGGATGCCCTATCTCCTACGCGATTGGATCAGCTGGGTCACGCAAAACAAAGCGCGCTGGAATCTCGCCGTGTTCGGCGGCGCGGCATACGGGGCGCTGATTCTCGTGGTAGCGTTAATGGATTATTAATCCCGTCCCGCAGCCAGATAGCGCTGGCGTTCGGCGACAGAGAAATGCTCGATGGCGTAGCGCAGCATCGTGCGCGGCATTTCCGCCGCATGTTCATTCAAGAAATGAACCAGTGTGTCCCGATCGCGCTTACCAACTTCTCGCAACATCCAGCCGCAGGCTTTGTGCATCAGATCGTGCTGGTCGCGCATCAAGCTGCGCACGAGGCGGAGCGTGTCATCAAACTGTCCGGCGCGGATAAACGCCTGCGTCGTGATCACGGCAATGCGGCGCTCCCAAAGGTTTTTGGAACGCGCGAGCTTGTTAAGTATCGCACGATCATGTGTCAGCAACCAGACGCCGAGCAACTGCGGCGCACTGGTATCCACCAAGTCCCAGTTGTTAATGTGGGAGGTATTTGAAAGATAGAGTTTCGCCAGTCGCGACCGGGCAACCTCATCAAGTTTCGCCTTCTCAAACCGGCGCACCATGATCAGCAGCGCTATCAAACGCTCCTCGTGCCAGACGGAATGTAACAAGGCGAGCACATTGCTTTCGGTGAGCGCGTCACTTTGCTTCACAAGCGCGCGCACCTGAGGCACCGTCAGGCCGAGGAATTTGTCACCCTCGCCATACTGGCCCGGACCGGTCTTGAAGAATCTCTTCGTGCCCTCCGCCTTTTCCGGAGAGGCTTGTTGGCGGAGAGTCGAGCGGAGAGCTTTGAGATTCATCGGCGACTTCGGCGCTCAACCAATCTTCCCCAGCAAATACGCCAGCAAATCCTTGATCGCGATGCGTTCCTGCTTTTGTGAATCGCGTTCGCGCACGGTCACGGTGTCGAGAAGTTCCGGGCCTTTTTCTCCGAGCGTATCGAAATCAATCGTGACGCCAAAGGGAGTGCCGGCCTCGTCTTGCCGGGCATAGCGGCGACCAATGCTGCCGACTTCATCCCAGAAGCAGTTCAGGTGCTTCTTGAGCAGTTCATAAACTTCGCGGGCCTTGCCGACGATCTCCGGCTTGTTTTTCACCAGCGGGAACACGCCGACCTTCACCGGCGCGATGCGCGGATGAATGTGCATCACCGTGATGATTTCCTTTTTGCCTTTGTCATCGACTTTCTCGATTTCCTCGAGCGCATGAGCGAGCACCGCGAGGGCGAGCCGGTCGAGACCAGCGGACGGTTCGATGACGTGCGGGAGATAGTTGCCTTTGAAAAGACGTTCAAACCACGCGCGCACCTCGGACTCGGGCATCGCACCCTTGGTCTTCGCTTTTTCCGCAGCGAGTCGCTTCTGGATCATGGCTTCCTTTTGCTCGTCGCTGAGCTTCACGGCGGCGGCCTTGAGTTCGTCGTCGAAGACTTCCAAATTTTTCCCGCTGTGCTTCTGATGCTGGCTCAAATCAAAGTCACCGCGCGCGGCAATGCCTTCGAGTTCATCGGTGCCGAAGGGGAATTTGAAAAGAATGTCCACGCAGGCGCGGGCATAGTGCGCGAGGTCTTCTTTCGGCTGCTCAAAATACTCCAGCACATCGGCTCCAAGTCCGATGCTTTGATAAAATTTCGTGCGCTGCGCGACCCAGTAACGATGCCACATCTCCCAGCCCCAGTTCGGCTGCGGAGCGCTGAGATCGGCCTCCTTGCTCCATTGCGCGACATTGCCGCAAATAATCTCCACGGCTTCATCAGGCTTGATAAAGAACTCCAGTTCCATCTGCTCGAATTCCCGGCTGCGGAAAGTGAAGTTCTTCGGCGTGACTTCGTTGCGGAATGCTTTTCCAATCTGACCGATGCCGAACGGCACTTTCACTCGCGAAGAGTCGAAAACATTTTTAAACTGCGCGAAAATCGCCTGCGCGGTTTCCGGGCGGAGATAGCAGATGTTGTCGTCGCTTTCGATTGGGCCGTAATGCGAGCGGAACATCAAATTGAATGGACGCGGCTCGGTGAGTTGAGCGCCGTTCTCTGGATTAAATAGCTTTGAGTTATCGACCTTACTTTTCGTGAAACCTTTTAGCACCGGTTCAACAAGACCTCTCTTCTTGTAAAAACTAAACGCAACTTTATCCGCAGATTGTTGAGGTTTGCCGTCTGGCACGAGCACCGTGAAAGGTTCGTTGCAGTCGATCGAGGCTGGCAACTTCGCCAGTGCATCCTTAGCGGCGTTGCTCATTGCTAGGTCAGCCACTACCTTCATTTCTTGGAGGTGACCACGAAATTCGCTAAGAAGGTAAAACTCATTGTCCGTTGTGGAATCAAACTGAAAGAAGGGTTTGAATCCTTTTCCCTTCCATTCTTCAACGGCAATCTTAATTTTACCTGGAGCCTCTTGTGCTCCTTCAAAAGTATAAGCAATGCCGCTTGAGGGGTCCACATGGTCGGCTCTTAGGCGTTTATTTGTAATGGGACACTCGACCATCATGTCCGTAAAAGTATCCACATGGCCGCTCGCCTTCCATATGGCAGGATGCATGATGATCGTGGCGTCGAGACCAACCACGTCCTCGCGATCACGCATCATCGCCTTCCACCACGCGTCGCGCAGGTTGCGCTTCAGTTCCGAACCGAGCGGGCCGTAGTCCCAGAAGCCGCCGATGCCGCCATAGATTTCACTCGATTGATAAATGAAGCCGCGGCGCTTGCAGAGGCTGACGAGCTTTTCCATGAAGGCGGTGTCTTTTTTGTCGTTGGACATGAGTCGTTAGATTTGGATTTCGGGGAGGGAAGAACGCATCATTGCGCCGATGCGCAAGTCTGAGCGTGGCAAAGGCCTGCAGCCAGTGCCACTCACTTCGGCAACTGATCAGGCGGCGGCAATGGCCCGGGCAAAATGTCCACTCGCGCACCAACACCGACCTGATCATAGAGCCATGCGATCTGCTGGGATGACATGCGGACGCAACCGTAACTGGCGGGCTTGCCCAGCTTGTATTCCTCGGCGGTGCCGTGGATGTAGATGTCGCGTCCGAATGTGTTGGAGTTGTGCGGCTCAGTGCCGGCCAGCCAGAGGATGCGCGTGACGACGGGATCGCGACCCGACGCATTCACAGGCACGATTTCGCCAGTGGGTTTGCGATCCTTAAACTTCATGCCGAGTGGTTGTCCATCGCCAATTTTCTGGGCAATTTTCATACGGCCCAGTGGCGTGCCATATGAGTTAGGGGTGTCACTGAGACAGAACTTCGAGGTGCTGACCGGAAACATCGTCACGAATTTGCCCTCCTCGAACAAGGCCATGCGCTGCTGTGCGACGCTGACGACCAGGCGGTGTTTGATGTCGACGCAACCCGACATGAAGATGACGAGGGACATGAGAAGAACAATGCGTTTCATTGATTTGATTTGGAGTGCCTTACGGTTTGTGCGGTTTAATTATTGCCTGATCTTAGCTTATACTTCGATATAAAAAATTCCAAAAAATACTTATATACATCCAAGGAAATGTGTTATGGTATTTATAGCTGCACCTTCGTTTGGATCTTTTTAAATGATTGCAGTGGCGGCGGGGCTTCGTGGTGGTTGTCCCCGCCGCCTTTATTTTTTCGGCCTGATGGGCTGTGTGGAGGGACTAAAATGAAACCTGCCTTGGCAGTTTGGCAGCGCCCTTGGGGGCGGAAGCTATAGACTGTCGGCTTTCACGCGCAGAGCAACTACACTCAAGTTGGGATTTTTTTACCCAGAACCCCCATTGAGCCGAATTTTGAAGCATCTCTTTCGGCGCAAACATATCCATAAATACTATCATAATTGATAATTTCTCGTATTTATCTGTGGATATTTGAAAAAATACTTGCATTCTTTTGGGGAAAGCACCATATTTTCCTCGCAAACCGCAAAACTTTCTCACTCGTGTGAGGCGCAAGCCAGAACAAGATTAAAAGTGAGCGGCGGACATCATGGATAAAGCCATATGTTCAGGTAATTGGGTAAATTGTTGTTGCGGGGGCTGCTCTTCAGGGGGGCAGCCCCCGATTTTTTGCCCCAGCCAAGGTGATTAGACTCTGCTTGCGCCTTGCAAAGCCATCCGCCCCGCTCACTTGTGCAGGATGCTCCGCTTTTCGCTATTCGGATTTCCTGTCGCCATTCACTGGATGTTCTGGCTGACCATGGCGTTGTTTGGTGGCGGTTTCAGCGCGACCTCTCCCGAGCAGCTACGGCGGCTCTTGATATGGATAATCGCTGCCTTGATCTCAATTATTATTCATGAACTGGGGCATGCTTTTGTCATGCGACGTTACGGAGCAAGAGCTTCGATCACCCTTTATGGATTGGGCGGACTCGCGATTCCAGACCGGGGATTCACACGCGGGCAAAATATTGTCGTAAGCTTGGCGGGTCCGGTAGTGGAAATCACTTTTGGTTTGCTGGCATATTTTTTCCTGAGGGCTCAAATTCAGGAGGTAAGTCTCAGGGATGTCTCGGACATCATGTTGCAAAAAAAAGTGCCTTACACCTTTGTTTTTCTGTGGAACTTTGCTGTCATCAGCGTGTTATGGGGCATCATCAATTTGGTGCCGATTTATCCTTTGGATGGAGGGCAGGTGCTTTTTAATTCACTGGGTCCCAAATTCATCAAAGTGACTTCTGGAATCGGTATCGTGTTTGGAGTGGCGGTTGCATTGTGGATGTATTCACTGGGCAGCATCTTTTCCACCATCTTGTTCGGCATGCTTGCGTTTGAAAATCTCCAGCGCATGCGTGGCGCGGCACCGAACACCATATTGCGACCGTTTTGACAAAATAAATTTCTCCACCTATGCCTTCCTCCGACCTAGCCGACCTCTTCACGATGCTGCGCTTCGCCAGCGTCTCGACTGACTCCAGGCGCAACGCGGACACGCGTGCGGCTGGAGATTGGCTCACGCAGAAGCTCAATGGCATCGGCCTTCAAGCCGCGCTGCATGAGACGCCGGGGCATCCGGTTGTGCTCGCGAGAAACAAACATGTTCCGGGTCGCCGCACGGTCCTGCTCTATGGTCACTACGATGTGCAGCCTGCCGAGCCGCTGGGGGAATGGCGCACACCGCCCTTTGAACCCACCATCGTGGGTGACCGCATCATGTGCCGCGGCGCGACAGACAACAAAGGCCAGCTCATGGCGCACGTGGCCGGACTGGAAAAGACTTTGCGCGAGCACGGTGAGCTTCCGCTAAATTTAATCTGTCTCTTTGAGGGAGAGGAAGAAATCGGCAGCCCGAATCTCGAGCCTTTTTTACACGCGAACCGCGAGGCATTGAGATGCGATGTGGTCGCCATTTCCGACACCGGCATGGTTGCGCCCGGCGTGGGCACTTTTACCTATGGGCTGCGCGGCATCGCGTGTTGTGAAGTGATAGCTCGCGGACCGGCGATTGATCTGCACTCCGGCATCTGGGGCGGCGCAGTGGCCAATCCGGCGACCGCCATTGCGCGGCTCGTCTCCACGTTGCACGATGAAAACGGAAAAGTTCAGATCAGCGGCTTTTACGATGCGGTGCGACCTTTGGCGGACTGGGAGATAAAGGAATGGGAAAATCTCGGCGATGGGGAAGTCGAAACCCGAGAAATAACCGGCGCGCCGGAGTTGTTTGGCGAAGCAGGATTCACGGAACGCGAACGTCGCTGGGCCCGGCCCACAGCGGAGGTCAACGGCATAGGCGGCGGTTATCAAGGCGAGGGATCCAAAACGGTGATCCCGCGGGAATCGTTCGCGAAGTTCTCCTTCCGCCTCGTGCCCGATCAGCAACCGGCAAAAATTCTGTCCGCCATGGAAGCGCATGTGCGCGTGCATCAGCCTCCCGGCATCCGCTTTGAAATGGTCCTGGGCCACACCGGCTTTCCCTATCTTATGGAACCCTTCTCGCTACTCGGCCTGGCCGCGCAGAAAGCACTGGAGGAAACCTTCGGCGGCAAGCCTGCGCTGATTCGCGAGGGTGGAAGCATTCCCATCGTGCAGACATTCAAGAATGTGCTTGGCGTGGACACACTGCTGCTCGGACTGGGGTTGCCGGATTGTCAGGCCCATGCGCCCAACGAAAATTTCCCGATCGCCAACTTCCAGGCCGGCATTCGCTTGAATCAAAATCTGCTGCGAGAACTGGCAAAATAATTCTTCGCGCAACTTCGGGCAGAACGACGGGTTTGAGTTTTCGTTGTGCAACTCAAATCATCCCAAGCCATGAAAACATCATTCCTTGTCATTCTAATCGCAGGCAGCTTCTGCCTGAACCCCTCTGCCTTGCTTCTAGGCGAAGCACCGGCCCCACCGCGCGAGAATGCCGCCAAAGAAAACATACCCCCTGTGGCAAAACGCGAGCACTTCGCTGAAGAATTTTTTAATAAAATGGATGCCAACAACGATGGTAAAGTTTCCAAGGAGGAATACACCAAGGCGACTGAGGAGAGGTTCGCCAGATTTGACGGCAACAAAGACGGGGCACTTGAGAAAAGTGATGTGCCTGAAAAAATCCGGGAACGCATGAAACAAAAGGGACGGCAACACCAAGGCGGAACCAACGGTGAGAAAAAAATCACCAAGGAAGCTTTTATGCAGATGAACGCCAAACGCTTTGAGAAAATGGACACCAATCATGATGGCTTCATTGAGAAATCCGAGTTCGAGGCCGGCGTCAAGAAAATGCATGAACACATGGGCAAGGGCGCCCAGAACGAACCGCGCAAACGGCCCCAATAAAGACCTGCCCGCGACATCCGGCCTGTTTACTCTCTACTTTCAGTTCAAACCCAAAAATACATCCACTTATGAAAACTAAAATCCTGTTATTCACCACGGCAGCGGCCTTCCTGGGCGCGCTGACACTAAACGCCCAAGACGCACCCAAACCGCCAGCGCAAACAGGTGAAGGCGGCCAGCGCGGCCCCGGCGGCGATCCTCAGGCCCGCATCGATGAGATGCTGAAAAAGCTCGACACCAATGGCGACGGAAAAATCTCCAAGGAAGAATGGCTCGAATTCTCGCGCAAGGAAGCCGAGGATCGTTACAGCAAAATGGACACTAACAGCGACGGTGCCGTGGACAAAACCGAAATGGAAGAAGGATCCCGAAAAATGCGCGAGATGCGCGGCCAGGGCGGTGGTGAGCGTCCCGGCGGTTTCCGCAGACCAGAAGGTGGTGAAGGCGGCACGCGCCCCCGTCCCGATGGCGGCAGCACGACCCCATCCCAGCCTCCCGGTGAAGGCGGCCCACGCATGATGGGTGGCGGCCTCCGTGATATCTTCAAGAAAATCGAAGAGAACGGCTCCATCTCCAAAGAAGAGTTCAGCAAGATCAACGAGGAACAATTTAACAAACTGGACAGCAATCACGACGGCAAGATCACCAAGGAAGAGATCGAGGAAACCATGAAGAAAATGCGCGAGATGATGGGCGGCCGCGGACAAGGCGGGACCGGCGGAGCCAAGGGCAGCGAACGTCCACAAGGTGGTCCTGATGCTGCACCCGGATCAAGTGGCGAGGGCGGATTCCGCAAGCGCCCCGAGGGGAACGGCGACAAGCCCAAACGGCCTGAAGGCGCCTGATTTGCCTCACCTATAAACGTATCCAGCAAATCCAATCTATAATGCGGAACAGTCCTTGGCTGTTCCGCATTTTTTTAAGAATCACGCGACCGATGTGAGCCGCAGATTTCGCGATAACTCAGGATTATCTAAATCGTCCTATTTTTTTTCGTCCGCAGGTCCTGTGGAACCCGTCCCCTTGAATTTATCACTGGCCTTCTCAATCAATACCATCGGTAAAAATCCTCCGTGCTCTTTCGCGTAACGCAAACAGACGCCAGTGAAAAGTGCGAAGGCAAGAAACGCCAGCAAGAATAGAAAACCCCCACAACCGGAGGATTTGGGGGAACTGGCCGTGGGTGACGAAATTTTTGGAGAAACAGATCCCGCCTTGGATTTTTCCTTTTTCTTTTCTGCAAAATCGGCATCGGTGTTTTTTTTGACCGTCCCGTCGCTCAGATGAACCACAGCGGGCACGTCACCAAAGGAAAGCCGGTCGCCGTCCTCAAGCCTGGCCTCTTCGACTTCGACCCCGTTGAGCTTGGTTCCGTTTGTGGTGGCATGATCTTGCACAAAGAAAGAATCACCCCGGTGCTTAACCGAAGCGTGATGCGCGGAAACTGAAGGACTTGGAAGCACTACTGTGCTTTCAGGGTGACGTCCGATGCTGATAACGTCGGCATCCAGTTCGGTTTCTATTTCTGTTCCATCCTCCAGTGTGAAAACGAGGCGAGCCATATTCTATGCGGAATGACTGGTTCTTGAAAAAAGTGGTTTGTCGATTGATTGATCCGGGTGTAACGGATGCGCACCATAGCGGTATTTTGAATGAGTGCTAACGTAATCTTGGGAGTTTTATCAAACGCAGCCACTTTCGCAGCTCCGCGTCTGGTGTTGGCTGTCATCTTGCTGGGCGCGATCACGGGCGCACCCAGTGGATACGGTTCCGACGAAGAGGGAGCCGAGCACGCAGTGGCCTCCCTTCTGGTTCCCCTGGAAAAACAGGGCTACGATTTTCGCGCGGATGTCTGGGAACGTGAACTGAAGCCCGATGTTGGCAAAGCCGTGCGCGTGCAAATGTTTAAAGGGAATGACTACCGCGTCTGCATCGCGGTGTCCGCCAACAGCGGCGTGCAGATCGAGGCCCATGTCCTGGATGAGTCAGGAAAGCAGGTTGAAAACAAGATCGATGGAAAAGGTCACTCTCTGACCTTGCAGGTCAAACCAAAGAGCACCGGCGTTTACATCGTGACCATCCGCCAGTCGGGCGGTAAAAAAATTCCCGCCACATGTGCCTTGATCCTGGGATATAAGTGAGCCGAGGAAATCACGCGTGCGCGCTTGACAGTCTGGGCTGTCACGGCTAAACGAGCAGGCTCCAATCCCCTCCCGACACCTTACATCATGGCCAACATCCGCTCAGCAGAGAAAAATATCCGCAAAACTGCGACCCGCACTTTGCGCAATCGCTCAAACAAGAGCCGCATCCGCACGCTGCGCAAAAAGGTGCTGGCAGCAGCTAAAACGGGCGACAAGGCCCAGGCTCAAAAAGCTTACAACGAATTCGCCTCAGCTGCGGACAAGGCCGCCAAGAAGCACATCATTCACAAAAATACTGCTTCACGCCTCAAAAGCCGCACTGCGGCGCATCTCAAAGCCGACGCAGCTGAAAAAGCCTGATGGCGCGTCTCGCCAAGAAATCATAGCGATGATTTCCGCCGCCCATTAAATGGGAAAAAGCGCGAGGAGGCTGGCATGATTGGATCTCTTTATGAATCCACGTGATCTCTCCACACGTTGTTACGACTACCATCATGAAGGATCCCCTTTCAGAAAATCGCGCCCGGCAGGCTGCCAAAATCCTCGAAACACCGGCGCACTACAAAGTGTGTGAGGGCTGCGGCTCCATCGTCACCTTGCGCACCGTTTCATGCCCGAGCTGCCATGCCTATCTCTTCGACCCCGCTGAGATCAGGGTCATGAAACAGGCGGCGCTCCTGGCAAAAAAAAATGCGAGTTCAGTGCTGTTTTCTGATCTGGCTTGACATAAAAAATCATCTTCTCGGCTCCCCGCAAAAAAAACAAAATTCCAGTGGCGCGACACTGCAATATGTTTATAAGAAGCAATCCTAACGTGATGCCCAGACTTAATTCATCCCATCTTTCAAGGTGGTAATGAAGTAAAAATGGGGGTCACGTTCTCAACCCACAAAACAAAACACTACAAAAATCCATGAAACTCAACTCCCTGCTCCTCCCAATCCTGAGCGCGGCCCTCGTGGCTTCCGCCCAAGCCGGCAGCCCTGGCAAAGCCCCTGCCATGTGCCAGCCTGCTCCAGAAGCAAGTCCCCTCGGCGTTACGGCAACCCTCGCCTATGACACCGATTACATCTTCCGCGGCGTCCAGTTCGCGCAGAACCTTGTCAGCGGCAACATCGAAGTTGCTGTGCCTATCGACAAGACCTTCTCCCTCGACTTCAACGCCTGGTATGGTGCTTCCGTTGATGACTCCGCCGCTCCTTTCGCTGGCGGCGGTTCCTACGGAGAGCTCGACCTCTCGGCCGCTTTGCTTGCTAAAGTCTGCAGCAACCTGACCCTCGGTCTGAAATACACTTGGTATGACTATGTTGGCAATGCCGGCAAGAGCCTTGGCGACGTCAACGAAGTCGGCGTTACCCTCGCGACCACCGTCGCGATGCTCGACCTGAATGCGGGCGTCTATTATGACTTCACCGCTCAAGGCTGGTATTATGAAGCTGGTGTTTCCCACGCCTTCAAGATCAACGACTGGCTCAGCCTCGTTCCCGGCGCTGCCATCTCCTTCGGCACCGACTACTACGGTGTGAACGGCGGAAACACCGTCAAAGTCAGCCTTGCTGCTCCCATCAGGCTCTGCAAAACCGCTACCCTCACCCCTTACATCGCAGGCAACTTGCCTTACGGCAGCCTGAAAGATGCTGGTGAAAAGAGCCGCGTTTACGGCGGTGTCTCTCTGAGCATCACCTTCTAATATATAAATTAGAATCCACTCTTAAAGCCCCTCCGGTGAAAGCTGGCGGGGCTTTTTCTTTGCAGCGAACCTCTGCCGGCTATCATAGGCCATGTCAGACCAGTCACCGGGCAACACCAGCCTCCAGTCCATGCTTTTCGATGGACCGGAGCAAGCTCACGCGCGGGAGACAGCCGGAACATCCATCGCGCGCGTGCTCATCGAGGACACGACGCTGGAACTCGACTACTCTGTCCCGGAAGAACTGGCAGCCAAAGTCCACCTTGGCAGCCGCATTCACGCGCCACTGCAAGGGCGCCGCGTCACCGGCATCGTCTTGCAAATCATTAACAAGTCCTCATTCGGCGGAAAACTCAAAGCGGTTCTCGATACCATCGGCACGCGCCCGGTCTTCACGACAGGGCTGCTCACGCTTGCACACTGGGCCGCATCTTACTATCTCTGCCCCCTACGTATCGTCCTGCGCGCGATGCTGCCCGAGGCTGTGCGGCGCAAGCCGGAAAGCTTTCTATCCGACAGCCACCTGACCCTGGCCCGCATCCCGTCTGCGGAAGAGATGGATAAACTCCACAAATCCGCGCCCATCCAGGCCCGCATCATTGAGATGATCCAGTCGAGCAAAGGCGAAACCACCCTCAGCGCCCTGCGCCAGGAACTCCCCCGGGCCACAATGATCATCCACACGCTTGTTAAAAAAGGCATCGTCACCCGCGCTGAAGTCCGCGTCGAACGCGATCCCTTTCATGATGAAGAATTCATCGCCAGCGCGCCGCACACACTCACTGACGAACAACGCACGGCACTCGATAAGATTCTGACCGCGATTTATCCCTCATCCTTCATCCCTCATCCTTTTCTTCTCCACGGCGTCACAGGCAGCGGCAAAACGGAAATCTATCTGCAAGCCATTAATAAAGTCCTGGAGCAAAAGAAAACCGCCCTGGTCCTCGTCCCGGAAATCAGCCTCACGCCCCAGACCATCGAGCGCTTCAAGGCGCGCTTCTCCGAGCGCAAGCAACGCATCGCCGTCCTTCACAGTCATCTCTCCGAAGGCGAAAGACACGACGAATGGTATAAAATTCACGAAGGCCGCGCCGACATCGTCATCGGTGCCCGCAGCGCCATCTTCGCCCCGCTGGAAAACCTTGGCATCATCATTGTGGATGAAGAACACGAGCCCAGCTACAAACAGGAAGAATCCCCGCGCTACCAGGCCCGCGACCTCGCGATCGTCCGTGCAAAAATTGAAGGCTGCGTTTGTCTTCTCGGCAGCGCCACGCCCAGTCTGGAGTCATTCGAGAACGCACAGTCCGGCAAATATGAACTGCTTCAGATGACGAAGCGCACGGATGGAAAATCCATGCCCCTCATCCGGATCGTGGATATGCGCCTGGAGAAGCGTAAAACTAAGGACGGCTTCAGCATCCTCAGCGAGCGGCTGCGCATCGCCATTGACCAGCGCTTGCAAAAACAGGAGCAAACCATACTTTTCCTCAACCGTCGCGGCTTCAACACCGCGCTTACCTGCCTGAAGTGCGGCGAGACCGCGCAGTGCCAGGATTGCAGCGTGGCGCTCACGTTTCACAAAACCGAAAGCCGCCTCGTCTGCCACATCTGCGGCACGCGACAGTTGCCTCCGACCAAATGCAAAAGCTGCGGCGACCCCGGCATCCGCTTTGGCGGCTACGGCACCGAACGCGCGGAAGAATCCATCCGCGCCGTCTTCAAAACCGCGCGCATCGCCCGCGTGGATACCGACACTATGCAGCGCAAGAACCAGCTCCGCGACACCCTGAAAAACTTTCGCGCGCAAAAGATCGACATCATCATCGGCACCCAGATGATCGCCAAAGGACTCGACTTCCCCAACGTCACGCTAGTCGGCGTCCTCAATGCCGACCTCTCGCTAAACCTCCCCGATTTCCGCGCTGCCGAGCGCACGTTCCAGCTCCTCACCCAGGTCGCTGGCCGCTCCGGGCGAGGCGAACAGAAAGGCGAAGTCTTTATCCAGACCTATGCGCCCCACAGCCCTGCCATTCAGTTCGCGCGTCACGCGGACTTTGCTGGTTACGCCGAGCAGGAACTCGAACAGAGAAAACATTTCCATTATCCACCCTACACCCATGTCGTCATGATCGGCTGCCGCGGCAAACAGCAAGCGCTCGCCGAGTTCACCCTCCAGACTTTCTC
>JAYVOH010000013.1:0-2402 GCA_043758025.1 Verrucomicrobiota bacterium | reverse complement strand
GCCTGGCTTTCCATTGCCGCAGCCCTCGGGACATTTGTGTTAAAAATGGCGTCATGGTGGATGACAGGCTCCGTGGGATTGCTGTCGGACGGGCTGGAGTCCCTGGTCAATCTGGCCGCTGCGATCATCGCCCTGATTTCCATCACGGTGGCCATGCGACCTGCTGATGAGGATCATGCGCACGGTCATACGAAGGTCGAATATTTTGCGAGCGGAATGGAAGGCGCCTTGATTTTACTGGCGGCAGCGGGCATTGGCTGGAATGCGGTCGTCCATCTGATTCATCCGCATCCGCTGGAAGCAGTAGGCTTGGGCCTTTGGGTCGCGGGGGCGGCCACCGTGATCAATCTGGTGGTCGCCCGCATTCTTTTCCGGGTGGCGCGCCAGTCGCATTCCATCGCCTTGGAGGCGGACGGCCATCATTTGATGACCGATGTCTGGACTTCAGTCGCGGTGATAGCGGCCGTGGGCATGGTGTCATTGACCGGCTGGAATTGGCTGGATCCCTTGATGGGATTGGCCGTCGCGGTTCACATCATCGCTACTGGAGTAAGACTGATGCGACAGTCCATGCTGGGGTTGATGGACACCTCACTTCCACCGGAAGAAATGGAGGCCATTCGCAAGGTGCTTTCCAAATATGCGAGTGATGGCATGCAATATCACGCATTGCGCACGCGAGTCGCAGGAGCATGGAGGTTCATGTCCGTGCATTTACTGGTGCCCGGTGGGTGGACTGTGGCGCGTGGACACGACTTGGCGGAACAGATCGAAAATGAAATCCGCGCGAATGTTCCGCGCCTGACGGTGTTGACACATCTGGAGCCGGTGGAAGACCCGGTTTCCTGGGAAGATGAGGGTCTGGAACGGGCAAACAAGTTAAGCTCCAACTAGCGGAGGCCTAACAGCCTGCTCAAAAAGCCGATGTCGGGGGCTGCCAGCCCTCCGTGCACGATAAAATAGCGCCTGCGAAGTAGAATCCTGTGGGCTGGCAGCCCACAACACCTTTGGCGGCTAATCTCCCATTTTTTTTAATAGGCTGCGGAGCTTGATTAAGGGGCAGGTCTGCCCAGCTTTCCGCCAGTTTTGAAGTCTGGTTTGGGATCGCTAAAGTTGTATTGCTTGAGGTAGGTGCTGCTGATGGTGCCGTAGCCAGTCTTGTTGTAGTTGTGATTGTCTGAGAAGACGTGGGTGTTGCCCTTGGGAACGGTGACGGTGCCGCTGGAGTCAACCTGCACGGTTTTGCCGGCAATCTGAACCTCGTCACTGTCGAGCGTTACACTGCCTTGGAAGAGAACCGTGCCATTGCTCCCGCCAGCGTAGAGGCGAATGAGATCAGAGGGGCTGGGGGTGCTGCCGCCGCCAGTGAGCACACTGCCGTTGATGAGGAGCGTGCCGTCCGGACGGAACGCGCCGACTTTAAGAGCATGGGACGCGGTGACGTTGCTGTTGAGGATGCTGACGTTTCCATTGAGCGCCGCGATCTCCACGTTGGTGCCATTAATGGCGTCATTATTGTTTGAGCCTTTTTCCACAATGATATCGCCTTGGGTGGATTCCAAACTGAGGAGGGCAGCATTGCTCAAGCTGGCGAGCTGAGTCAGTTGCGCGGAATTGGTCACAAGGATGTTGCGCTTGGCGACGATGACGAGGTTTCCCTTTTTGGCGGTAATTCCCGGGTTTTTGCTATCCACGTTGCCGTCAATTGTCACATCACGCCCAGCATTGATGGCCACATCATTGCCGGAGACACTACCGTTGATAAGAACATCCCGGCCCGCGCCGATGAGCAGGTTGGCGTTGGCAATGGTCACATCACCCCGCAGCGTGACGTCTGAAGTGGAACCGGCGGCGGTGATGGAGACATCTTGACCGTCAGAGTTGATGTTGAATCCGCGGGCAAGCTCCACGCTGCCATCCTGGGAGTAGAGCAGGAGATTGGTCACGATGGTATTGGTGATGTCGAGCGAGTTGCTGGTGCTTGAAGCGGGGAAGCCGATTGACTGAGCCAAGGGATTATTGGCGTCCAGCGAGATGTTGTTGAGCGCGGAGAGGATGACGTTTCCGATCCTCGGGGGTTGAGAAATATTGTCGTTAATAAAAAGTAAACGGATGTTGTTGTCATAAACGAACTCCGGAGTGCCGTTGATGATGAGGTTTTCGAACTTATAGGCCGCCCAATTGCCCTTGGAGTTGAGCCAGGGCTGGAGGTTGGGATCTGTGATGTCGAGCCTGCCAAAGGCGAAGAAGGGAAAGGGTTTTTCTTTGAGTCCATTGTAAATCAGTCCCTCGGAGGTGATGATTTTTCCGGCGCCCACATTGTAAGCAGTCACTTGGGGATCGGTTTTGATCCGGCTGTTGCCGTTGAGGATGGTGGTGTCGGCGATCAGGCGCGAGCTGGC
>JAYVOH010000012.1:0-18610 GCA_043758025.1 Verrucomicrobiota bacterium | reverse complement strand
CTTCTCGGCTTCGGTAAACAAGCCGGTGGATTCAATCACGATGTCCACGCCCAGAGCCTTCCACGGAAGTGCGGCTGGGCCTTCTTTGACGGCGAGGCATTTGATTTCATGTCCGTCCACGACCAAAATATCGTCCTCAGCAGCTTCGGGGCTGGATTTCTTGGAATAAACTTCCTCTTTCGCACGGCCTTGCGTGGAGTCATATTTGACTAGGTAGGCGAGATTGTCAGCTGGAACTAAGTCATTGACCGCGACCACGTCGATTTCCTTGCCGAGAAGTCCTTGGTCGCAGATGGCGCGAAAAACGAGACGCCCGATGCGTCCGAAACCATTGATGCCGATTTTGATCATGTTGCTGGGGAGTAAATAGAGTTTGATTCTGTGGTTTCCACGCTGGATGCGCGGGGGGCCATGGGTATAGCGCGTTGAACGCAGGGCGTCAACCGACGAATACCCCTCTGGAAGCATGCGTCGGGCCATTCGACGTAAGAACCTGCGCCAAGTTGAACTTGCCCTGCTTTCCGGGCAAAAAAGTGGCCCGGCGGACTCCCATCCGCCGGGCCTTAGGCATCAACCTCAACACATGTTCCGGTCACCCGGAACTTAATTGACAACAATCACACTCTTAATCTGCAGTGTGTCGTATTAAACGCACTACACTGTATTAGGTTAGAATCCTCACCCGCCATCCTGTTCAAATTTGTTGAACTTTTTTTACGTTCCCGGGCCAGGCACTGAAATCGAGCCTTATGCGCCCCCGTTTCTTGACAGAAATTATGGAGATTCCCCGCTTGATAGGAGACTACTTATCCTCGCACGGTCCAGCTTGCCCAGCGCACTCCGAGGAATTTTAGGCAAACCGACACTTTCCTCGATTTTCTCGATGCCCAAGACATTATGATTGAATCGCACCTGCAGTTCTTCGAGTTCGGGGGCTGACAACTCCCCTACCAGCACCAGCTTGCTTCCCTTTCGAGCGTCCGGCAATGCGCAGATGGCGACACGATGCGGCGCATCAGTGAGCGATTCCAAGCGCGATTGCAATTCCTCCATATTCACCAGCTCGCCCATTACCTTTACCAAAGATGATTCACGCGCGAGAAAACTCAGGCGACGCTGCATCCCGTGATTTCTGATTTCAACCCGATCGCGCGTGCGCAGTCCAGTTGACGAATCAATTTCGATCCAGCGCCACGCGTCACTTTTCTTGATCGCATAGCCCGAAGCCAGTGCCGAGCCGCGCACCGTCAGCCGCTGATCTGCATCAGTCTTCAATTCCCAAATGGGCATCACTTCCAAATTATCTGGATCAAACTTGCCACGCAGACTCGCCAGCGAACTGGTCGCGACTTGAGAAGCAGTCTCGGTCATGCCGTAGCTTTGTAACACGGGCCAGCCAAGCTCCCGCGCCTCATTCCCTATTTCATGGTTCAGGCCCGAGCCACCCACCACAAAGGCGCGCAGCGATGATGGCGCGTGAATTCTCGCCTGCACGAGATCGAAAACCTGGGTGGGCACAAGCGAAGCCAGTGTGATTTTTTTCTCATCACATAGCTCCGCAAACTTCACTGCATCCCATTTTTCCTTCATCTGGACAAACGACGCACCGCTCGCGAAGCATCGCGCCAGAATGGAAAATCCGCCGACATGATGCAGTGGCAACGCGATGAGCCAGCGGTCATGCGGTGTGACTTCAAGGTGGGCATTCACCGCGCGGGCCGAGGCCAGCATTGCTTCCCGTGAAAGCCCGCACCATTTAGGAGCACCCTCGCTGCCGCTGGTCTGGAAAAAGATGAGACTGCGAGTCGTGTCGCTGGCATTGGCGAACTCCGCGAGTCCATGGGCCTCTTCTTTCCGGTGCGGATTCAGTGCGACATAACCATCGCTGCTGCGCCAGAAGGCATTGTTGTCATCGAGTGGATTCATTCACAATTCCTCCCACTTCAGTTCAGCCAGCACATCATCAAAACCAAGACCCGTGCCCATTCGCTCCAACTTTAGCAGTCCTCCATGCGAACTCAATCGCTCGAAGAACGCATCGCTCTCAAACAGCCGTTCCGTGCACAGGCCGCACAAATCCATCCGCGCCCCAAGCTCCCGCCAGGCCATCGCCGCCTCCCAGGCCGCGAAACTCTGCCCGATGGCGTGATCCATCGCGGAGGTCATAACGATGCGCGCGTTCGCAGGTATCGCGGCCAGCGTGGTGCGCCATTCGCGCCGGCCCGGCTTGAGCACGGCGATTTCATAGCCGCATTCATCGACCACGGATTCTTCCGGTCGCTTCAATCCCTTGTCACAAGCCAGTCGCACGCCCAGTTCGTTCTGAGCCGCGAACCATGCTGCGCCATCATAAGGAAATGGATCCTCAATGAAATCAATCCGCCCGCGAACATCGGGCGGCAGCGAGCGCATGAAGTCGGCGAATTGCGACGCGGTGAGGCAGGAATTGAAATCAACCCGCAACTTCAGTTGCGTATCACCCGCAAGTCTGACGATCCCCGCCAATACCGCGATTGTCTTTTCCCTGTCGGCGGACCCCTTGGTTTTGATGGCCTGCCAGCCATCGCTGATGATCCGCTGCATTTGAAGTTCCTGCGGTTGATTTTGATCGAGAGAAAAATGACTCGGCGGGATTTCCAAACCTTCAAACAAACTCACGCCGCATCTGCGTGCCTCGCCGTCCACCGCCGCCATGCGCAGGGCGCGCTCGATAACCTCCGAAGTGCCCCCCTCGCGTAGAATTTTCAATTGTTCATCAATGGGTGCATCGCCGAATTCCGGCCACGGATGCAAACAGCCGATGCCGTCGTTCACCTTAATCAAGACTCCGTGAAATTTCTTTCGTCGAGAGACAGCGTTGAGCGAGCCGCGTGAATGAATGGTGTAAGGACAAAAGTAAATCATTGATCCGTGCCTTCACTTTCAGTCATCAATCCCCAAGGATTGCGAACCCACAATCCGATGAAGAATTGAGCCGGTTATGTTTTGAGTAACAATTCCAACACACATCATTACAGAAAACAGGATTAAACTTGCTCCCGCCATGGCCAGAAAGCGATTGTAAACAGGTGAAGGCTCCGTCCGCCTGATCTTGGCATCAATCGCCACTCCCAATACAGCGAGGGGAATCATGGTCAGGATTGCCACATCAGGAGCTTTCAGGGCGAATATCCAATACGGACACAGCAGCAATGGGATTGTTTGGAGAATGCTTATTTCCCCCCGCGCAAAGCCTGCCCCAAACCGCACCGCCAGTGTCCGCTTTCCTGTCTTCGTGTCTTCTTCGATGTCGCGCAGATTGTTGATCGCGATGAGCACGGTGCTCAACATGCCAATCTGTAAGCCCGCGATCACGGCCTCGATGTGCCAGTGGCCGCTTTGCACAAAAGCCGATCCCGTCACCGCCACTAATCCAAAAAACAGGACGACAAAAAGTTCACCAAGTCCGCGATACGCCACCGGCATCGGACCGCCAGTATAGCCGTAACAGAACCAAAGCGAAGGAATGCCAATGGCGACAATGGGCCAGCCGCGATAAATGAACAAAGGGACGGCAAGCAGGGTTGCGAGCGCCAGCACTCCCGCCGCAGCCCACATCACGGTTTTCGCAGGCATCATTCCAGAGGCGGTGATGCGCACGGGGCCGAGACGTTCATCGGTGTCGCTGCCCTTCATGCCGTCCACGGCGTCGTTGAAAAGATTGGTCGCGATTTGCAAACACACGCAACTCCCAAGCGTGGCCAGCGCTAGCCAGATGCAAAATTGACCGCTCAATTTCCATCCCAGCGTGCTGCCGACGAGCACGGGCGCAATGGCTGCACCGAGCGTCTTGGGACGCGCGGCGAAAATCCATGGCGTGAATGATTTCATGTCGGGTGTTCACGCTTCTGCGTGAATAGTTTTATGGAAGCCGCTTTAAAGCGCAATACTGAACCTCACGGCACTCTGGGGAACTTAGAGAAATCTGGCTCGCGTTTTTCGATGAAGGCATTTTTACCCTCCTTCGCTTCTTCGCTCATATAATAGAGTAGCGTGGCGTTGCCGGCGAGATCAAGCAAGCCCATCTGACCGTCGCAATCGGCGTTGAGCGCGGACTTGAGACAACGCAACGCGAGCGGTGAGTGCTTCAAGATTTCACGACACCATTTCACAGTTTCAGTTTCGAGTTCCGCGAGAGGCACCACCGTGTTCACCAGTCCCATGTCGAGCGCCTGCTGCGCGTCGTATTGCCGGCAGAGATACCAAATCTCCCGCGCCTTTTTCTGTCCGACAATTCGCGCGAGATAACTGCTGCCAAGCCCGCCATCGAACGAACCCACTTTCGGGCCGGTCTGGCCGAAGCGCGCGTTGTCCGCGGCAATCGTGAGATCACAAACAACATGCAGCACATGCCCGCCACCGATGGCATAACCGGCCACCATCGCAATGACGGGCTTGGGGATGCTGCGAATTTTCTTCTGGAGATCAAGCACGTTCAGTCGTGGCACACCATCACTTCCAACATAGCCCGCGTGGCCTCGCACCTTCTGGTCGCCACCAGAACAGAACGCTTTGTCACCTTCGCCGGTGAGAATGATGGCACCGACCTTAGGGTCTTCATGCGCAATCTCGAAAGCTTCGAGCATTTCCTTTACAGTGAGCGGACGAAAAGCATTGCGCACCTTCGGACGGTTAATGGTGATCTTGGCAATGCCATCGCTGGTTTTCTCCAGCTTGATGTCGGTGAATTCTTTGATGGGTTTCCACATGGTTCTTTATTCGTAGCGGATTTCTTCAAAGACGCCACCACCAAGCAATTTCTCCCCATCATAAAGCGCGCAGATTTGCCCGGGCGTGAGGGCGCGCTGGGGTTCATCAAAAACAATTTCGGCGCACAATTCGGATCCGCGCATGAACGGTCTGTATTCCGCAGCAGCAGCCGGACTGCGGTAGCGGGGCATGGCTTCAAGCATGCGCGGTTGCGTCAAATCGTAGCCAGTGGTGGAGATGGCGTTGACGGTGCTCCGGCGCGCCCAAAGCAATGGCGTATTGGGTCGCTCGATGGCGATAACGAGCGCATTAGATTCCGGGCGTTTGGCAACGACCACATAAGCTTGTTTGTAGAGATTACTCGCGACACCGAGGCCTTTGCGCTGGCCGAGCGTGTAAAGATGCAGTCCGCGATGCTGGCCGAGGATTTGGCCTTCAACATTAACAATGGGGCCGGGCTTGTCCTCGATGAACGTTCGCAGGAAATCTTCCATCTTCACTTCGCCGATGAAGCAGATTCCCTGGCTGTCCTTCTTGTCTGCTGTCTTTAGTCCCAACTCGCGCGCGAGTTCACGCAACTCCGGCTTGAGCAGATGACCGATGGGAAAGCGCGCGATCTCGACCTGCTCGGGGCGCATCATGGCGAGGAAATAGGTCTGGTCTTTGTTCGGATCCGCGCCCTTCAAAATTGCAGGCTGTAGGGCAAGCGCTCCGCTTGCCGAAGCATCCGTAGTTTGGGCAGGCGGAGCGCCCACCCTACAGCCTTCTTTTCGTGCATAGTGCCCCGTCGCGATGGCATCGAAGCCGTTGTCCCGCGCCCAGTCCCACAGGACGCCGAATTTCATTTCGCGATTGCACATCACGTCGGGATTCGGCGTGATGCCGTGCGTGTAACCTTCGAGGAGATACTTGACGACTTTCTCGCGATATTCCTTCATCAGGTTCACCACATGGAAGTCGATGCCTAGTTTTTCCGCGACGGCCCGGGCATCCTCGATGTCTTTCTGCCACGGGCAATGGCCGATGATGTTTTCCTCATTGATCCAGTTCTTCATATGAGCCCCGACCACGTCATGCCCCTCGCGGACGAGTAGCGCGGCGGCGACACTGCTGTCCACGCCTCCGGACATGGCGGTGAGAATTTTCATGTGCGCATAACATGAGGCACAAAGGCACGGAGGCAACAGGCACAAAGCAAGTAGCGAAGAGAAGGTGACACCATTTTTTACTTTGTGCTCCGGGCCTGTTGCCTTTGTGCCTTGTCTCAGCCATTCGTGTGCGATGGCTGAAGTCCAAAAAATCCCCACCAGCGAATTCAACCCATTTTATGGCTGCGCGATTCTCGTGATCATGGTCCTGACCTTTGCGGGCATCGTGACCTGGATGATTTACAGCGGTATCGAGCAGGACCGGCAGATCGCGACCTTTACCATGGAAAACGCGCCGCCGTTGTCCGCACTGGAGGTGAGTGGGGGCGAGAAGGCTGCTTTGAAGACCAAGCTCGCGGTCTTTGCAGAGTCCGCCGTCAAAGGTGATGCGGCACAACTCTCGCTGAACTCCACAGAGGCCAATGCCCTGCTGTCGCTCGCTGCGGACGCCGGCATTGGCGAAGACCAGGACAGCCTGTCTTATCGCGAAATGTTGCGCTTCACGGGCTCCGACGCCAAGTCTCAATTGATCATTGCTGATCTGCGAATGCCCGTGAACAAACTCCCGTGGGCGGTTGGCGACAAACGCTATCTCGTCGGCAGCGCCTGCTTCAGGGCCGTGGTGGAGAATGGTTCCTTTTCCCTGAAAATTAAATCCATCACCGTGCCCGGCAAGACCGTGAGCGAAGGGTTCGTGAACAATCTCAAGAACATGGACTGGCTGAGTTTGGCGAAGCAAAAGGACCCAAAAATCGCGGACACCTTGAAAAAAGTAACCGCCTGCCACATCGCCGAGGATGGCAGCGCGCTCATACTGGACAGCGCAAAGGCATCGCCGCCCAGCGCGAAGCCGTGAACCGATGGTTGATTTAATGCGCCGCTGCTGGTTTAATGATTGTAGCGGTATTCACCGCGCAACACATGGAAAATCCCTGGACCACCCTCAGTTCGCGCGTCGCGTATGAAAATCCCTGGATTCGCGTCCGCGAGGATCAGGTGATCAATCCCAGCGGCGGCCCCGGCATTTACGGAGTCGTCGAATACAAAAATCGCGCCGTGGGCGTGATCCCGATCGATGATGCCGGACACACCTGGCTCGTCGGGCAGTATCGCTATACGCATCACAGCTATGAATGGGAAATCCCCGAAGGTGGCTGCCCGGAGAACGAGGATTTGCTGGACTGCGCCAAGCGGGAGTTGCTGGAGGAAACGGGCATCATTGCCGGTCACTACGAATTGATCCTCGATGAAGTCCAGCTTTCCAATTCCACCACCAATGAAGTCGCCAGCATCTATATAGCGCGCGGACTACAGTTCACCGAGGCCCAGCCGGAGGCCACCGAGAAACTGACCGTCAAGCGAGTCTCGCTGGAAGAAGCCATCCAGATGGCGCGCGACGGCACCATCCGGGACGGCATGTCCGTCCTTGGGTTGCTCTGGCTGGGAAGCCAGCCCTGAGCCGGACGATAATTTCCGCGAATCAGCTAGCCGGAGTTGACACCACGGTCGCGGCATGTATTTTCGCGGCCCTCAATTCACCCCAGACGCAAGCCATGGCCCACACGCAAGTCATCCTCAAAGAGAAAATCATCAACCTCGGCGCTGAAGGCGACCTGGTGAAAGTTCGCGCCGGGTTCGCCCGCAATTTCCTCCTGCCCCAGGGCAAGGCGTTTGCAGCCACGAAGAGGAATCTCAGTCAGTTGGAAACTCTCAAGAAAGTCCGCGCCGAACGCGAGGCCAAGGAACTCGAAGAAGCGGAAAAGTCCGCCGTCAAGCTCCGCCGCCTCAAGCTCAAGCTCACCCTCGCCACCGGTCAGGGCGGCAAAGCTTTCGGCTCCATCACCGCCATGGACATCCAGAAGGCCGTGGCCGAGAGCAGCGCGAAAATTACCCTTGAAAAACATCAGATCGATCTCGACAAGCCGATCAAGAGCACCGGCAGCTTCGACATTCCGGTCAAACTCCATCACGATGTGGAATGCGTCCTCAAGCTCGTGGTGTCCGCCGCAGATGGCAAAGACACGGGCGGCGAAATCTCCGATGAGACCGAAGGCTGATCCAGTCCGGTTCGATCATCATCGCAACACCTTTCTTTAAAACGACGGTTACAACACCGTCGTTTTTTTGTGCCTGTCATGACGCGCCTCGGAGTATGAAGTTGTTCACATCAATTCACATAGGATGATGGTTGCTTCCCTCGCAACGCGCTGCAAATTTTGACCCCCTGACCATGCCGGAAGCCTCCAACATCGCCCCCTTCACCCCCAACCCGGCAGCCGCCCCCAGCGGCCCTGCTTTGCAAAAGGCAGTAGCGCCCATGCCGCACGCCGGAGAGTCCATGCGGGCCATGCCCTACAGCGATGACGCGGAAAAAGGTGTCCTTTCCTGCTTCCTGCAAAACCCCGTGGATGTGCTCGATGACGCTCAGGTCAATCTGTCTGCGGAAGCCTTTTATCATCCGGGCAACCGCCTCATTTTTGAGGAGTTGATGGGCTTCAACAGCAAACAGCAGAAAGCGCTGGACCTCGTCACCTTCTCCCAGCATCTCATCGACAAACAGCTCATGGACAAGATCGGCGGGCCAGCCACGCTCGCCGAGCTGCTCAACTTCGT
Source organism: Verrucomicrobiota bacterium (assembly GCA_043758025.1). GTDB lineage: Bacteria > Verrucomicrobiota > Verrucomicrobiia > Verrucomicrobiales > Verrucomicrobiaceae > VFKE01. The sequence goes on along the minus strand of JAYVOH010000012.1, from coordinate 10,100 downwards.
CCCCACCCCCGCGCACTACCCCTACTATCGCGGCATTTTGCGGGACAAGCACCTCCTGCGACGCGTCATCGGCGCCTGCACTGAGGGCATTCAAAGCGCTTACGAATATCAGGAGGACGTGCCCGGTTTGCTCGACCGCGTGGAACAGCGCATCCTCGGCGTGCGCGAGGAATCCATGACGCGGGATAATATCAAGCCGCTCAAGGAACATGTCGCCGAGGCCATCGACGCCATGCAGGAAATGCTAAGAAATCCGGGCATGTTGCGCGGGCTTTCCACCGGCTACGGCCTGCTCGACAAGCTGACCAACGGCCTGCAAAAGAGCGAAATGTTCGTCATTGCCGCGCGCCCCTCCATGGGCAAGACCTCGCTGGCCATGAACATGGTCGAACACGTCGCCCTGGTGCAAAAGAAAGCCGTTGCGGTCTTCAGCCTGGAAATGAGCGCCTCCATGCTGGTGCAGCGTCTCATCGTCGCCCGCGCCGGAGTCAACATGGGGAAAATCCACGGTGGCCTCCTCTCACGTGAAGAAGTCCGCGCGGTCATGAAAGCCTGCACAGAGCTTCAGGACGCAAACATCTTCATTGATGACACCCCCGGCCTCGAAATCCTCGAACTCCGGGCTAAAGCGCGGCGCTTGAAAAAGCAGCACAACATCGAGCTCGTAGCCATCGACTACCTCCAGCTTCTCACTTCCGGCAGCAAGCGCGGCAAGGAAAACCGTCAGATCGAAATCGCGGAAATCTCCGCCGGCATCAAAGGCCTGGCCAAGGAACTGAACATTCCCGTGCTCGTGCTTGCCCAGCTCAACCGCCAGGTGGAACAGAACAAAAATCAGAAGCCCATGCTCAGCCACTTGCGGGAATCCGGTTCCATTGAACAGGATGCCGACGTGGTCGGCCTGCTGACCCGCTCCGACTACGCAGGAGCCAAGCAGGAAGACGGCGACGGCGCGGAAGACGATAGCAAGAAAGGCGAGTCCGAACTCATCATCGCTAAGAACCGTAACGGCCCCACTGACAACGTGCCGCTCCGGTTTCAGGGCGAAATCATGCGCTTCACCGAGCGCGAGTTTGAGCGTGGATCGGACCATTGATGTCTCCGGACGGACACTCAGGTCATTCGTAAAATTTTATGGGAATCGTTTCGCGATCAATTATTGTCCATATTCCTCATGGACGAGTTATCGCCACTTGCTCACAAGTTATTCACAACGCGCCAAGCCTTGATTTTAGAGGCTTCGGACCACACCGTGATCCGCCTGCCCTGATTTCATGAGGCTTGCGGGATGATGCGCTGGTGACTGTGCAAAGGGCATGGTGTGGAACGCCTGCTGTTGTGCTGTGGAACGAAATTGTCACATAAGCGAACATGCGCCGATCCCCATAAACAGGGGCTTCCAGGGCTTTTAACGGAATTGACGCAAAATTCCCGGGAGCCACTTGCAATCTAAAACGTTGATATTCATTAGTTTATGATGCGGTTTTTTCCACCGTGTCATTTCTCCGCGCCAACGGATTGGAGAGGCTTTCCGACTTCATCCCACCAGCGCGTATCTACGCTCTGAACTTCTGTCTATAATTCTGTCACTTTCCCCATTTTCTCGTGCAGAACTCGGGGAACCGTTTTTTTCGGCCTGCGTGGCTTCGCCAGTCCATCGTTAATGGCAATTGCGGAAACCGCGCCGAGAGAAATGAAGATCAAGAAGTGTTCGAGTTATTCACACCCCGTGCATTTACCCTGTATGCGCCCGAATTACAGTTCCGTCATTCTATCTCAATGATTACTTCGCCCACTGAATGGCATTGAAGAGATCACCCAGATTCCTCGCGGCTTTGGCCACCCGTTCTTCGCCCCATACCCGAAACTTCTCCCGGGTTTCAGTGTGAAGATTAAGATAAAGCGTCCAATAATTCCCGGTGCGCGGGAATCGTTTCCCGAATTTGAGCTCCGCATAGATCAAGCGGGAGGTCTCTGCGGAATCCATGGCCCACTGAGGCGGCCATTCGCGGCAAGGACCGGTGTTGGCTGGCTTGAGTTCCGCCATTTTCTTGCGGATAACGACGGCAAGCTTGGCCTCGGTGTCGGCGGTCATGGATATGACGTTCTCGTCCCAATACCGATGCAGGGGCAGGTCCTTGGTAAGCAGGAGTTTATTGCCGCCGCTGTCCTTGCCCTCGGGAATTTTAGCCGCTTCATCGGGGTTGGTGATGAGGGTCGCGCGGCCGTCGTCGTCGAATTTGAAAAAGCCCGCCGCCACATGCAGCGGCTGATGCACGTCGCCTCCCAGATGAACGAGCCAGCGCAAGGCATCGCGTTTGCTCATGAAATCAGATTTGCCTTCGAGCACGTCGATGCACTTCCCGATGGTGGCCACAATGTCGTTGTCAGTGATAAAGCGTTTGTCCTGGGCGTATGATTTTATGTCGAGTGGCAGGTCCAGATAATGCCAGGAGGAATTGTCCGGGTGGGCCTCGGTGAATGCCTTGCCCTCCGGTGTTTCCGAAAACCGGCCTGAGCGTGATTTCATTTTTGAATGCCGGATGTCATCAGGCCAGATGGACGCGTCCTCAATGCTCTCCCCGGCGAGGATTTCCTTCACCTTGGCGGCAGCGGCAGGATTCGTTTTTCCCAATTGTTCCATGGCCAGCGTGGCGATAGTGCGGTGGCCCAGCGGCCCCCAGGCAAAGGCTGGTGCGCCAAGCCCCAAGGCCAGCGCAATGATCAGGAGTGCAGTTCGTTTCATAGTGGAAGAATGACGGGGTTGGAGTGATTTGTCCCGACAAATCTAACGCGGCTTATGTGGCAACTATGACAAGGAATCGCGACTTTCTGTTTGAGAGCGCGATGTTATTCCGCGCTGGCCTCGGCGATTTTTGCCAGCTCCTCCCAGCGGCTGTAAAGAACGGGCACGGACTTTTTCACCGCCTCCAGTTCCGCGATCAAGTCCCCGGCTTCACTGGCGCGCGTAATATAGAAGTCGGTGTCATTAAGCATGGTCTCGAGCTCGGACACACGCGACTCCGTTTTCAAAATTGCGGCCTCCATGCCATTAAGTTCCTCACGCTCTTTGAAGCTGATTTTGCGCGCCCGAATTTTTTTCGCTGCCTGCTGCTTTTCCAGCCTGCTGACTTCCGCGTGATAATTGCGGTCGCGTAGTTCCCGTTCCTGGCGCTTTTCCAGATAATACGAATAGTTGCCAGGCTGCACGATTACACCCGCGTCTTCAAACGCGACGACCTGGTCGCAGATGCGGTCGAGAAAATACCGGTCGTGGCTCACCACCAGCACGCAACCGTCGAAATCCGCCAGCGCCTCCTCCAGCATCCGCAGGCTGGGCAGGTCGAGATCATTCGTCGGTTCATCCAGCACAATGACATTGCCTCCGTGACGCAGCACTTTCGCCAGCATGAGCCGCGCGCGCTCGCCGCCGGAGAGCCGGTCCACACGTTCGTTCACGCGATCATCGGTGAACAAAAAACGCTTTAGATACGACCGAGCGTTCAAACGCTGGTTGCCGAACATGACCGTCTCTGCGCCATCGGCAACTTCATGCAGCACGCTGCGCTCGCCATTCAAACTCATGCGCGCCTGGTCGATGTAATTGAAGGCCACTTTCTTGCCGATGGTCACCTCGCCTTCATCGGGCGCGCGCGTGCCGAGACATTGACGCAACAGAGTGGTCTTGCCCGCGCCATTGCGACCGACGATTCCGGTGCATTGACCCGGCTTCATGGAGAGCGTCAGCCCGCGAAACAACCAGCGCTCCTCCGCACCCTCGCCAACTTTCGCGCCCGCGTTTTCCAGATTGATCGCGATGTCGCCGATCTGCGGCGGCGGTGGAATGAGCAAATCCATCTCGCGCTCCTCCGGCGGCGCCTCCTGGCCCTCGATTTGATAAAACGTGTCGAGCCGATGCCGCGCCTTGGTGCCGCGTGCTTTCACGCCCGCGCGAACCCATTCCAGTTCCACGCGGAGGAAGCGCTGCCGTCGTCGTTCAGATTGTTCCGCGATCTGCTGGCGCGCGGCCTTGGACTCCAGATAAGCCGTGTAGTTTCCCGGATGTGAAAAGCAGCGTCCATCGGCCAGTTCGATGATGCGCGTGGCGATCACATCAAGGAAGTATCGGTCATGCGTGACGAAGATCACCGCGCCGCGAAATTCATGCAGAAAATCTTCAAGCCAGCGGATGGACTCGGCGTCGAGGTGGTTCGTCGGCTCGTCGAGCAAAAGTAAATCCGGCTCCGCCACCAGCGCTCGACACAGCGCGACGCGACGCTTCTCCCCGCCGGAGAGCGCACCGACCAGCGCATCCAGTGGCGGTGCGGCCAGCGCGGTAGCCTCGGCCTTGATTCGCGTTTGCATATTCCATCCGTCCGCTTCGTCGATGCGATGGTGCAGATCAGCCAACTCCTTCTCGCTGCCCTCTCCTGCTTCATAGCGGCGCATCCACTCCATCAGATCCGCCGCGCCGGCCTCGATGTTTTGCAGCACGGTCATTTCTCCATCCAACTCGAACTCCTGCGGCAGATAACCCACGCGCAAACCGCGACGACGCGACACCGTGCCGGAGTCCGGCTCGTCCGTGCCCGCAAGAATTTTAAGCAGACTGGTCTTTCCGCAGCCGTTGCGCCCGACCAGCCCTACTTTCTCGCCAGGCGAAACCGTGAGCGATACGCTCTCCAGCAAGGCCTGATAGCCATAGGCTAAGGCGATTTCATTGGCGGACAATAGAGGATGCGGAACGGAACTCATGCGGGTGCGGGGCGTTGTGATAACGCTGGCAAGGCCGCAGGACAAGCCCTAGGGTGACAAGAATGAAATTGCAACAAAACCAAGTCTGGCGGCTGCGCGACCAATACATCCGGATCGTCAACCTGGAGCGGCTGGTCGTGGACTACAAAACATTGTCCGATCTCGCGAACCGCACCGGAACCCACCGACGCATCACCAAGAAAGAATTCTGCCGGATGCTGAAGGGCGCCGTGCTGCTGACGCCCGAGGAGAATCAGGCCCTCAAGGCGGCTATGGAGACGAATGTGCCGCCTGCTTTCGCAAGTGCTGATACTGATCCTGTTCTCGATGACGATACGGAGGAAACAGAGACGACATGCTAAAAATATACACCTACAAGTCCTGCTCCACTTGTCGCAACGCCACCGCTTGGCTCAAGGCGCAAAGCATCCGATTTGAAGAACACCCCATTCGCGAGACGCCCCCGAGTCTGCACGAACTCCAATCCATGCTCGCCGCGCGTGAAGGCAACATCCGGCCGCTCTTCAACACCTCCGGCCTCGACTGCCGCGCCCTCAATCTCAAGGACAAGCTGCCCTCCATGAAACCGGATGAGGCGCTTCGACTCCTCCAAAATAACGGCAATCTCGTGAAGCGTCCGTTTGCGCTCGATGAATCAAAGGGCATTCATCTGCTCGGCTTCCGTGAATCCGAGTGGCGAGCGGCGCTCTCGTAAATCCGGCCCGCTTCATCCAACTTCTCCGACTCTCATGTTCCAGACAGGTCAGCGCGTAGTTTGCATCAACGACGATTTCGAACCTTGGGTCTATGACCTTTATCGCGCCCTGCCCAAGAAGGATAAGATTTACACTGTGCGCGCCATCGGCATGGGCCGGTCGAACCCGCAGTTCACCGTCAATGACGACGCCCAGATCAAGCTCACCGGAGCCGAGTTCGATTTTTTGATTCTGCTGAAGGAACTTCTCAATCCCGACGATCCGCATTCCAGCGCCAAACAGGAACTCGGCTTCCGACCCGAACGTTTTGCACCCTTGCAGGAGGACAGCGAGGAAGAAAAAGAATACGAACTCGTCGGCACCGGTAAAGCGAAGGAGTGGGAGCCACAGACCCGTTGAACTGTTCTTAAAATTATGCCCGCACAGCGCGATAATGGCCGGGCGGGAATCGAAGTAACGCTTGCCTCAACTGCAATCTCGACGCTAACCTCGGCACTGATGATCATCCGCTTGTTGTTAGTCCTCGCCGTCGCCACTGCAACGCCGTTACCGTTGAATGCGCAAAACCTATCCAAGAAAAAAGGCTTCGGTGGGGATGCGGCCAACGCGAAAAAATTTAACGCGCACTGGTATTACAACTGGGGCCCGAATGGCAAATCCAGCGATGGTCTGGAGTTCGTCCCCATGGTGAAAGGCAAGAACCATGTCACCCCCAAGGTGCTCAATGACATCAAGGCCAGCGGCGCGAAGATCATCCTCGGGTTCAACGAACCGGAACGAGCCGATCAAGGCAATACCACGGTCGAGGAGGCGCTGGATCTCTGGCCGAAACTCATGGAGACCGGCCTGCAACTCGGCAGTCCCGCGCCCTCTTCCGATAAGGGTGGCATGGCCTGGCTGGACCGCTTCATGCAGGGAGTTGCCAAGAGGAAACTCCGGGTCGATTTCATAGCCGTGCATTGGTATCGCAGTTCCAGCCCCAAGGAGTTCGAAGACTTTCTCAAGGAGCTGAGCCGCAAGTATCACCGTCCTGTCTGGATCACGGAGTTCAATGCCCAATACTCTGGAGGCGACCGCGACCGCTTTGCCGCTCAAAGCTTCAAAATCTGTGCCCGCCTTCAATGCGTCGAACGCTACAGTTACTTCAGCGCCAACCCCGGACATCCCGGCAGCTTGTGGAAGGATGACGGACGCGCGGTGCTTAGCAAGCTCGGCGAGGACTACGCATCTCGTTGAGCGCGATGAGCGATACTGACTTCTGTATCGCACGAAGCTAAAGCGCCCGGCTGAAAAAAAGCGTGAACTCGTGCCGGTTGTAAGTCAGGTGCGTTTGTGCAAAAAGCTTCAATCCGCCGTCGGCTGCGGCTTGCACGATTTCATCAAAAAGTTCCAGCGGTTCATGCACCGTTTCCACGCGAGGAATTTTTAATGTGAAGACCACCAGCCCGTTCTTTTTTAGATACGCCGAAAGTCTGATGACCTGGTTCATGGATTCGTGCGGTTCGCCATTCATATCTGAAAGCAGGGCATCATATTTCACGCCAGGATCCGGCTGAAACTCCGCCACATCACCACGAACAAATTTCAGTCCGCTCCGGTTCTGCAACCTCGGGTCGAGCACAGCAACATCCAGCGCCGTCACTCGTTGTTCACGGGCCAGCAGTTCCGCCGTCATCCCGCCGGGGCTGGCCCCGAGTTCCAGCCAGTGACTGCCCGCCGTCATTGCCTGGCGATACAGCAGAAGGTAATGCAAGGCCTCGGCAATCTTCGCCCCGGCCCGGCTGATGAGGTCGGGCGATTCCAATCCGATGTATTTACTCCCGCCCGCATAAAAGCCGTTGGCCTCACGAGGACTTAGCATTCCGCAGAACAATCCTTCCCGGCCGACGAGACAGAACAACGTCTCCGACTCCGGGGTTTGTTCCTCCACTTCCTTCACGCGCAGCGGCGGAAATAGCTGGAGCACGCGACCACGTAAATTCGTGGCCAGGCTCTTGTAGTAACGATCCGGCGAACCCGCATTGATCTGGCCGATGAGGATCGTCTGCGGATTCCTCGACCCGAATCTCTTGAACAAAGTCTGCGCAGCCTTCTCGACAAAGCCTTCCATCTTCAGCGGATTGCAAGGCCAGGCATGTTCCACGGGCATGTTCCAGCGCACGAATTTCGCCGCATCCGACTGACGCACAGCCTTGGGCTTGGGGGTCTTGATCAAATAATATTCGTTGCCCAGCTTGGTGATGGATCGCGCCTCGAGTCGTTGCAAAATCTCATCCGCGATGCCGGAAAAAATCTCCGGGATGCGCACCAGCCACGCGACCGTCTCGTTGTTCTGCTCAGCTATCATCGTTTAATATCGGTCAGTCTCTCAGTTCCATCTCAATTTGCGCAAACGAAAGCCGCGCGGACACCACTGGCGTAACGCAGCGAGCTTGCAAAGCCCGCAACCTGTCCATGACCGGCATTTGTTCCGGCTCCGTAATCGCACGATCCAGCAGCTCTTCCAGCAGATGACCGAACGCGCGGACTTCGATGCGCTGCAATGCGGCTGAGGTCCGGTTATCCATCGCGGAATAAAACGTGGCCGCGCCAAAATCTCCCAGCAGACAGCGCCTGTCATCATGCCACTGAACATTGTGCGCATAGAGATCGCCGTGCAAAATACCCTGTGCATGAAGCCGCGTTGCTGCGGAAGCCACACCGCGCGCAATGCCTAACAACACAGGCAGTTCAAAGCGCGGGTCCACCCCGTAAAGATCGCGCGTGCAAGTATCAAAGTCCGGTGGCCCGGCGAGCGTGCTGAACTCAGGATCAATCAATGACATCACCAGTCCATCGCTCTGCTCCGGATGATTTACCACGCGCCCCAGCACCTCGATCAGATTGGGATGCGTCCCCGCCGCGAACGACGCCGCCATTTCACTTGCGGGCAATCCATCGCTGGTAACAGCGCCTTTGAAAACTTTCACCGCCACCGGTCGCGCAACTTCAGTCGCCGTTTGCCACATCGCGCGATGGATCACGCCCGAGGCTCCTTCACCGAGCTGCTCTTGCAGTTGAAGCTTTGACCAATCTATCTCCGTCATTACGCCTGCATGATTTTCCATCGGGTTCGCGCAAGGATTCCCCGCCAGCGCCAGCCAGGACAAGCGTGGCAACGAAAGCAACCAATCCGGCAATGCACGCAGTTGGTTGGCCGCCAGCCGGATGAGTTCCAGATTCTCGCACGCAGCCATTTCATCCGGCAGTGAGTCGAGCTGATTCCCCGCGAGCATCAGCTTCTGCAATCGCGCGCAACGCCCGATGGATGGCGGCAGGTGGCGGATGAGATTGTCCGTCAGGATCAACCAGCGCAAGGCCGGAGGAAACGCCCCGTCATTAATGGATTCGATGCGGTTTGATTTGAACCCGATCATGCTCAGGCTCTCGCATTCGCCAAGCACGGCGGGCAGATGCGTGAAGTCGTTTGATGAACAGAAGAGAATCCGCAGCTTGTGCAAGCGACCCAGATCGTCCGGCAGCGCGGATAGGCGATTGTTCGTCAGACTGAGAACCTCCAGTGAATCCGCCAGATCAAAAATTTCACGCGGAAATGACGTCAGCCCGCAAGCCAGCTCCAGCCGCGTGGCTCCGGTCAGCTTCCCGGCGCGCAATTGAGAAAGTGTGTCCGTCATTGGAGCTTTATCGTGCGCCGGATCGGGCGAATGACCAAGAGCATTCAAAGAAAATGTATGTTTTCCCCCACCCACGGCCCGAATCCATCCGCCGCAGAGCGGCGACCGTTCTCTTAGCCCGGCCTTTCCAAGGCCGGGAATCCGTGATCCATTCCCCTGCGTCGCTGTGCCACGCGCGAATCCGGCGCCCCACGCCTTATGGCCGATACCTTCCACAATCTCAACTTCCATCTTATCTGGAGCACGAAAAACCGTCGCCCATGGATCACGGCGGACATCGAGACCCGCGTCTGGGAATATCTGGCGGGCGTCGCGCACCAAAAAAGGATGACACCGCTCTGCATCGGCGGTTTTGACGATCACATACACGCGCTCCTGCGGCTGCCCCCGAATCTCGATGTAAGCAAGGCCGCGCAGCTCCTCAAGGGATCGTCCTCCAAATGGATTCATGAAACCTTCCCCGCACTGCGCGACTTCGCATGGCAGGACGGCTATGGCGTCTTCACCGTGAGCAAATCGGCGATTCCGGATGTGTTTGCCTACATCAAGAACCAACGGGAGCATCATGCGGCGAAAACGTTCCAAGAGGAGTTCCTGGAATTCCTCAAGAAAAACGAGCTGGAATACCGGGAAGAATATCTCTGGGGATGAGCGAGGCGAACGGTTCGGGCGTCGCGCCGCGACGCCGGGACGTGTAAACGGTGTTCCCAGCCTTGAAAGGCCGGGCTAAGAAACGGACGTCGCGCTGCGACGGGAATGCGGGTAGCTCGACGTGAGTTATTTCATGAGGCGGCGGGGGGGCTTCGGGGACAAGAGACCAGCGCGGGTGACGACGGGAATGATGTCGGATCTGCGTGGAGCCTGTCTGAAAGTTTGTGTGGAGGGGCAAACCCGAGGAGAAGAAGACATGAGAATAACCAAGACGAAGGAAGACAAAGCGCTGGATGAGGCGCTG
>JAYVOH010000011.1:0-18619 GCA_043758025.1 Verrucomicrobiota bacterium | reverse complement strand
AACGCTGACGTTTCCGCCTCAAGCTTCCTGACTCCGCGACGACTGCGACAACGCCTCCACGACCTCGAACGGCAGTTTGAAGTGCCGCCTCAAGCTTCCTGACTCCGCGACGACTGCGACGCCTGCGTCAAGGAACAGGAGGTGGCTGTTGTCGAACCGCCTCAAGCTTCCTGACTCCGCGACGACTGCGACTGCCCCCCCCTGCGAAAGCATCAGTATCAATGCATAAAGGCTGATGACGCGAGCACTTGTCCCGCACAAGAACCAAATCTTCTCTCAGGCAACACTTGGCAGCTTCACGTTTCAGTTGCGACAGCAACCGCGAGCGCGGCTTTAGTAGCCAACTCGCACTCGCGCACTCGCGTTACGCCTTGAAGTCATCGCGATGTCAAAGAACTTGGTTCCCCAATGGCGGAAGGAAACTGGTCGTTGCCACATGGGCACCCCACAAATGCCACGGCCCGCGCGTCTGTCAAACAATCGTCACCCGCGAGCGCACCGTGTAAGGCTGGCCCATGGCCTCAATGCGCAGCCCATGAGAACTGTCCTCCTGGCCTAAAGAGACAAAAAGCACCTGATCCTCCTCATGATGCAACAACGGATGGAGTTCACTCTTGAGCCGTTGCAGACGCAATTCATCCATCGCGCACTCAAACACGGAATACTGAATGCGCGTGCCGAAGCCTTCCATCGTCTTGGCCACGCGGCGCAGACGCTTGGGTTCGCAGACATCATAGCTGACGAGATAGCGGGTGCGGGACATGCGGATAAATGGATGAAAGGAGTTTCGTCTCAACGCGTGATGAAGCCATGATAACCAGCCGCCTCGCCGCGCAGGAAACGCCAGAGCTGGCGGGCCTGAACCTCCAGCATTCGACGATAGCTCATCTTATAACCAAACTCCGGATGGCTCACCTCCGTGTCCATGCGCCGGAAGTAGGCTTCCCAGAAGGCGCGCCTGCCTGCATCCTTCAGGAAGGTGCCATTGGCACTTCGGACGAAATCCTCCACGCCGAGTTCTCCCCGGTTGATGAGACTGATGGCCACGCTGTCCGCAATCAGCGGACGAAACTCCTCCATGAGGTCAAGCGCCAGCGCGGGCCTGCCATAACGCGGCTGATGCATGAAGCCGAGAAACGGATCGAGTCCCACCGCATGGCAGACCCCGGCCAGTTCCTTCGCCAGCATGGAGTAACCGAGCGAGAGCAGCGCATTCACCGGATCGCGCGGCGGACGTCTGTTCCGCCCGCTGAAATCAAATTTCCAAGCATCCTTCCCTTTCAGCATGGACGCGAACTGCTCGAAATACAGGTTCGCCGCCATCCCTTCGTAGCCCATCACCATCGTCAGGTCGAGCGCCTCGGCCACGCCATCACGGAGAGCCGCCAGCCGCTTGAGCACGCTGTCGGGCGCATCGCCATTGCGCATGAGCATCACACGCTGGTTGTGAATTTTCGCACGGATGATCTCACGCGCGAGCTTGAGGCGGATCGCGGGTTGCTCGAAGTAACGATACTGCCCCATGCGCGCATCCACCCCGCTCGCGGGCAGTCCGCGCAGCAGTCCGATGAAACGGCCCGCCGGTGAGAAGTAGGAAACATCAATGTTCATCTCCAGCGCCGTATCCACCGCCTGCGCCGTCAGTTGCACCGCACCGTAGAGATAGATCGCGCGTAATTGGTGCCCCGGCATCTTCTGCACCACCTCGCCCTTGATGCTCACTGTGAAGCAATCCCCCCGCTGCCCCACCTGAGCGCCCGCCGTCTGCACGATGAGAATTTCACCCTGATCTCCCGCCGGTCGCGGCGGTTCTTTGATCTCCGGCGCTTCGCCGGACTGGATGGCCGCGACTCCAGGCTCATTCCACCCGTCAAAGACAAACGCCATCTGGTCATGCTCCCGCTCCTCCGTGAATCCTGCTGCCCACCAGCGGGATTCGTTGGGCAGACAAATCGGATACGCGGAACAATACATGCAACGTGGATCACGCACCAGCGGCGGCGGGCAGTGCCCGGATGCGCCCTGTGCCTTCGCATCCTTGATCGCCGTCAGTGTCTGCTCGCGCAGCGTCTCCGTCAGTTCCACCGGCACGCGACGCTTGTCCTCCGCATAATAAATCCAGCCTCGCGCCACTGTCATTCCCTGCTCTTCCAGCAGCAAAGCATGCGCCATCACCTGCACCGCATCTGCTTCCTTGGCCACACGGTCCCCGTTGGCCCCGCGACGTGCCGCCCCCTTCTTGTAATCCACCACCTCCGCGCCATCCGGCCCGCCTTCCACCAGATCGACGACCCCCACCAGACCCAACACCGCGCTTTCCATCTTCAAGCTCTTGAGCCGCGCGCCCTCGGGCAACCCCTCTCCCAACGCCGCCTGCTTCTGATCATCGAACGACGACGCCTTGTCCACGTTGCGATGCACATGGCTGCCCGCTACTGTGTCTGCATTCTCCTCAAACAAGTTCTCCACCCACTGGTAGTAGAACAGGCGCGGGCAGTAGATGAAGTTATGCAGCCGGCGCACCGGCAGTGGCGGCTGCGCCTCAATCAGCGCATCCTGAGTTTGCAGCGGGGCGGCGGAGTTCATGCCTGATAAACGTAGCGCGGATCATCCTTGCCACATCATGCCGACTATTACGCCACGATTCAGTCTGCCATGTCAATCCTTAAACAAGCCCCTGAAGCCTTTCCTTCCGTCAATGCGCCATCGCGTAAATCGCAGGCCGGTAGCGCGGAGCGGGCACGGGCTTCTTGTGCTTCTTTGCCGTGGCCAGCCACGCCATCTTCGCGACCAGCACCTCGCGCAAAGCTTCCTCCGGTGTCCCGCCAAACGCACTGCACGACTTCAAGTCCGGCACGTCAGCAATGTAACCGCCGTCTTCCGAGCTGAAGAAGAGATTGATATGGTAGTCGGTCCTCGCACTCATTCCTTCATGCTAAGCTGGAATTCTTCGATGTCCCGTAGAAATTGCTTTACTTGATAAGGCTTGGCCTTGCCGCCCACCTCCTGGAAGTTGAGCGGGCGCATTGCCTTTGGATGGGCAAAGAGATGATGACTGCCGCTGATCCTGTCCAGTGTGTAGCCGAATGCCTCCGCCAAACGGCACAACGCCGCAAACTGCAGGTTCTGCGGCGCATTCATCGCTTTGATGAGGAGCTTGCGCGGTTTCATGGCATTTCAAGGCCGGGGATTTGATCATTATCCCATGACTTCAATCGCGCAGCGTTGATGGCCTCGCATCGTCTCCACTGAGCCACACGGTCATTGACAGACTTCCACAATCCTGGACCAGAAGCGTAGGGATAATCAGTGGCACCGTCTGTCTCCAAGCGTGCCCTGCCAAACTTCGCCACTCCAAGCTTATCATAGAAGAAGTTCGTGTTCTTCTCCTTGGGCAGATCATTTTCCTTCTCGGGAATAAGTAGAGCTTTCTCACTGCCGAAGCGCCGCTTCTCACGGGCAAAGAAGGTATCAGGCTGGCCTTGTGCCCCCTTCTTCCGTTCCGTTCGCAGTCGATGATGAATGCCTGCGCAATGAGGATGCGCTACAGCACGAAAAGCCAGATTCGTCGCCGCGTTCAAGTCGGCCTGCATCGGCAGCACAGAACTCTTGTCCCTCTGCTTCCGATTGGCAGCAGGTGCAGGATGCGCTACTTCGTGCGCAGTGATGAACATCGGCCCGCCCGGTTGAGGAGCAATAAGCGTGCGATGCGGATGATCCGAAAGGCTGATCTTCTTCAGATCATCAAACAGCGCGACTGCATGAACTGCATTCTCCGATGGCAGCTTGCCTTCCTCTTTCGCCTTCGCCGCTTCATTCAACAGCACCCGCCAGCGGAACACATCCATATCCTCCCAACCCACCTCAGCAGCACGGAAGCCCACCATTCCAGTCAGCGAGCAGAAGCGGGATGAGTAAGCCGCAGGAGTTTCCAGCACAGGAATCCCAAACGGCTCCGCCAGCATCTTCACCTTCAGCATGACGGCACGATGGCACCACTTCATGAGCCGCGTGTTCTCGCTCTTGGCACGTCCTTGATCCGAGAGGTAACGAGACAAATCTTCCAGCACAATGAAGTCCACGGGTTGCCTCGCCACTTCATACTCGCCATGCGTATCCGTGATCTCACGGCTCTTTGCTGATTTCTGCGGCACTCGCAGCTTGAGACCGAGCGCCTGCGCGAGAATCAGATGAGCGGTCTGGTTCACTCGCTGCTCACGGATGTTCTCCAGCTTTGTGAGCACATCGGGACACGGATCAGGAATCGGATCGTTGCGCATCTGTGCCGCCGTCAGTGGTTTCTCGCCGATCTGCCGACGCATGGATTGATTGAGCGACTGCCAGCGGCGGCGCATCTCTGATAGTTGTTCAATGCGGGCCATGCTCAAGCCACGCTGCCCGCGTAGTTTCGTCTTCCGATCATCGGAACCGCGCTCCGTCTGCCTGAGCATATGGCAGTCCTCTTTATCGGGATGCTGCACCCATTCCCAACGCCGACCAAGCAGCGGCATCACTCGATCCGTAAGCTGCAAGAGATTCTCCTGCACTCGCTGCCGCTGCGTTGTGATATGCATGTGAAGCGCATCACGAAGCTTCATAAGATTTTTCTCACTACCATCGGCCAGCGTCTTCCATTCAGGCATCCGGTCTTGCTCGCGGAGTTGTTCCAGAGCGCTCTGTCTCTGCTCCTCACTGTCCGGCTGGGACAGCTTCCAGTGCCATGAAATGCATCCCGCGATCCCGCCCTGCGCCCGACGCATGGCCACCAGCAGTTTGTCATTAAGTTCGGGGAAGCTGATGCGCTGCTTCAACGTTGCCGTGTCTTTGATGTTCCCGAGTAAGTCTGGCTGATTGAGCGCCGTCAGCATGGCGAACGTCTCCTCACACTCGGCATCATCCGCAGGCCGCCCGCGCTCACCGTAGCACTCGGTGCGGAAGGCTTTGCCAAGATAATCCTTGTCCAGTGGACTCTCAGGACGCAATACCACAGCATCTTCACCAGGCAGTCGCAGGATAGCCCCCGAACGGAAACGACCAACCCAGTCTTTGTCACCTGCCTTACCGATGAAGCGAGCCGTCCCGCTTTTCTCTTGTCCGAAGTCCACCAACGCAATACTCGCGGCGTGACGCGTGCCAAGGTCAGCGGCAAGCACGCGGAAGCTGGAAACTTTCTCCCACCAGTGATGCGGCTCCTTGCCATCGAACTCAGCCGCCCAACGCATGAAAGGCAAATGCTTGCCCTTCTTCCAAGGGACGAACTGCTTCTGCCAGATGTCCGCTTTGCTGATGTGAGCTTTGATCTTCGCATCGTCCAAGCTCAAGGGGAAGTTGAGCAGCACGCGCTTTTCACCTTTGCCATCGTAGTCCGGCATGAGCTGAACGTCCGCGTCAGCCAGCGCTTGTGGATTCTGCTTCTCGTCGCTTTCACCAAACAACGCACGCACCATTGGTTGCGACCAGTCTTGCAAATAGACGCCATCCTCAGAACGAATCTGGTCTCGAAGCAAGCGAGGTGCTGAATAACAAATCCTGCGCAATTCACCGCTCACCTTTCCGCCCGCACCAAAGCAAGCCACCGGCACAGTTACAGCCAGTGCTTTTGAATCGTGTCTGTAAACTCCACGGTCTTTTCCGAAACTACCCGCTCCTTCCTTCAAACTGAACAACCGCCTTGAATAGCGTGCATCAGCCGGAGTGAAGTTCAAATCACGCGCTGACACCTCTTCCAGTGCCTCACGAATCTCGCAATACCCCCGAAACGCTTCCAAGGGATCAGCCGCCCATTCCTTCTTGATTATCTGCTCCTGGAGTTTGTCATCCGGCTCCCGCCAGATAGTCCACGCTTCCTCATCCACGATCAACGCTTCGAAGAGTTTGTGGGAACCAATCTGTTCTCGCTTCTCTCCACCGCGCATCTCATCAAGAGCGGCTTTAAGCTTGGCTCGCTTCGATTCTGAAAACGCATCTCCCTTCTTAACGATAGTCTGCCATTTCCGTTTCACTTCACTCCAGCCCTTCATCGTGCGCCGCCGCAAGCCATAGGCAGTCTTGCGACCGTCGGTAAGGCGGTATTCTTCAGCCAGATCGTCGTTGATCACCTGCCGCAGCCGGTCAATGCGCACGTCACCAGTGAACCGTGAGATCGTCTGGTCTTCACCGCTGTCGTTCTTTGGCGTCAGCGGCTTACCCTTCGTGTCCAACCAAAGCTTCTTGAGACGTTCGCGTAGTCGTTCACCCGCCTCATCAGCATAAGCCTCCACCGCACGCTCGCCGTCCATGATGAGGAGCTTGGTGGCAAGGCCATTCAACTTGTCCTCCCGCTTGTCGAGATTCTGTTGATATTGGTTATAGACTTTTAGTGCTTCCTTGAAAGCAGCGACATCAAACTCCTTCCAGGCTACCTGATGTGACTCCCCCGCTTCGAGTTCGTGGGTATGAGCCGAGCGCTCATACAGCTCCGCGGACGGTTCGGCGGATTTCCAAAGTGGCAGGGCAGTGAAAGCGCGAAACACGATTCCGGCATGTTCCCGCACCTTTTTGATGGGGTCTTCTCCGAGTGCGATCAACCGTGCTTCCGTCTTCTCTTTCTCAGTCGGCTCTTTCTTCTTGTCTGTCTGCTTCTTAAGCGGCTCCCCATAAATGCTCTTGAGAACATTCATACCCTCCACATCTGGAGCCAAATGCTTGAAGACAAGGAAGCCGTAGAACCGATGTTTGAGTGCATCCTTGTTGATGCTGCCCCCAGCATATTCCGAAATCTCCGGAGTCTTCTTTTCCAGCAGCGCCGTCCATTGGTTAAATTGCTTCTCTGAGATGTGCCCTTCTTTTCCAAGGTCTTTCAATGCGTCAGCTAACACCTGTTTGGCTCTCGACTCCGACAGAGCCGGGCCACCACCCGCAACATTGCAGAAATGCTGCTGCTTCAGAGACTTCTGTATGCTGGCTACATGCTTCGCGGCCTTAGAATGCCATACAAGTCGCGCCACCTGTTTGACGGCTTTCTCTTTGGCAAGCTGCGCTGCTTCACGGGGGAAAGTCACTCCTCGCTTAAACCCGCTCTGGCAGAAGTAGGGCCAATACTCGATCCCCCCTTGCTGAATTGATCCTTCACCACCCAAATCATGAGCGAGAGATTCGCCAGCCAGTTCCATCTCAGGCTCCTTAACACCGCACTGCACAAGTGGTTTGCGGAAATTTTTGATGGCGTCCTCTAAAGTCGGCGGTTCCGCAAACTGCCAAGCGCGCTGCAATGAAGCCCTCATGCCTTGCCGACATATCCCTTTCTTGTCAAAACCTTCCCACACCTTCCCCAACAGCCCACGCAACCGAGTAAGCTTGCTCTCTGGTGACGATCCCAAAGATGCCAGCGCCACGATGTAGTAATTCACCGCGTCCTGAAACAGCTCATGGTGCCGCCAGAGCAGCGCCTCACCATCCGGCAGGTCTTCCCATTCATCTTTCGTCCCGGCCTTGAGCTTCTGGACTTTGGAAACACGGCCCTGATAAATGCGGTTCATGGAATACGGAGGGGTTGAAATTCAAATGGCGGCGCAGGACGTCGGTGCAACTGTTGTGACACGACCGGCGGAGAACCCGTCAGAGTCGAGTGACCAGAACGTGCTCATTGACTGGATGCTAGAAAAGAAGATGCGGCAACGCAATGGAAAAATAACTGCGGTAATTGACTGTGCCACGAAAGGATTGGGCATAAGCAAAGTTTGAAGTGCAGATCGGCTTCTGTCAGAGCCGCTGACATGTCCTTCATCAAAAGCACTCTCATTATCAACCCAGCCCGACCGGGACGCTGGATGGCCTGAGAAAGCCACACCACACAGACATGTTTCCGGGTCGCCCTCTGAAATGAATGGTAGGGCAGTGCTGCGTCCCTCCTATCTGCCGAATTCAAGTCCAACGTGCTAAATCTCTGTTATCTTTGTTTCCTCCTGTTCAAGGGCATCTCCGATTTTAGGATCAAGCTGTCCCAACTGTGCCCGGCGTTTCCAGTGAAGGTGGAGATGGATTGAGCCGCGCTCACCTCAGCCCCAGCTTCCGCATCGCCAAAAACCATTCCACAAATTTGGGGATACCGGTGTCAATGTGCGTGGTCGGCAGGAAGTTGAGTAGCTTCGTGGCCTTGCTGACATCGGCACTGGTTAGTGGCACGTCGCCGGGCTGCTCGGGCATTTCGTTGATCTGCGCTTTTTGGCCGACGGCGTTTTCGATGGACGAGATCATCTCGTTGAGTGTGACGGTTTGTGATCCGCCGAGATTGAAAATGTCACACTTCGGCGTGTCTTCCCGGGCGGTGTAGTCGAGCGCGCCAATGATGCCGTCCACGATGTCGCTGACGTAGGTGTAATCGCGCGCGGTGTTGCCCTTGCCGTAACGGTCAATGGGTTGCCCATCGAGGATGAGCTTGGTGAATTTTGAAATGGCGAGGTCGGGCCTCTGGCGCGGACCATAAACCGTGAAGAAACGCAGGCAGACGGTGCTGATGCCGCTCAGCGCGGAGTAGTTGGAGCACATCTGCTCGCCAGCCATCTTCGTCATGGCATAGGGGCTGATAGTCTGGAGAATGGGGTCGGTTTCGGCGAACGGAACTTTTTTGTTCACGCCGTAAACTGATGAACTGCTGGCAAAGACGAAGCGCTTCACACCATTACGTTTGCAGGCTTCGAGAAGATGGAAGGTGCCCTTGATGTTGGTGTCGATGTAGAGTTCCGGCTGCTCAATGCTCGGGCGCACACCGGCGCGCGCAGCGAGATGGATGACGGCGTCGAACCCGCCTTCGGCGAAAGCTTTCGCGGTGGTCGCGGCTTCGCACAAATCACCTTCCACCACGCTGATACGGTCGCGGACAAGGCGGATGTTCTCGCGTTTGATGGCGGGAGCGTAGAAATCATTGAAGCTGTCCAAAACCGTGATTTGCACGTCGTCCATCCCGAGCAAACGCTCGACAGTGTGCGATCCGATAAAGCCAGCTCCGCCTGTGACCAAGATTCTCATATTGAAAAAGGGCGGGAAGGATGCGGGAGGCAAGCCGGGGCGCAAGTGAAAGTTTCCCGCAGGCACTTAGAGAAAGCAATTGACGAACGGGGTAAAAATCTCTTAAATCTTTTTAAAATATACGTTAGCCTACGACGAATCCAACATTCAGACCATGAGCGAAGAGAATCCGAATCAGCCCACCCCGCCGCCAACTCCACAGGCGAAGACTTCCGCCGTGCCGCTGAAGAAAGAAACGGTTCGCATAACACTCCGCGCCCGTCCAGGTGCTGGCGTAACGCAAGTAAAGGAACACACCGCTCCGATTGCTTCTCATGGAACAACTCCCGTGCCCAGGCCGATCACCACGTCGGTCACTCCTGCTGGTGCTGCCAGCGCCAGAATTCCGACCTCCCCGGTAGGCACCGTCGGCACCCCGGCCAGCAAGTCCACTGCCCCCATCCAGCTTCCCAGCGCTCCGTTGCCTCCGCCTGCTGCTCGCATTTCCACCACTCAAGTAGCCCTGCCTTCCGCACCAGCGCCGCAGCCAGCACCCATGGCCAGACCTGCGGCTCCTTCTGCGCCTTCAGCTCCGCCACGCCCAGGTGGAGCACCACCGGCACCCGGTGCAGCGCGCCCAACAGCGGGGGCACCCGGAGCACCCGTCATTGCCCCGACCGTTCGTCTGGCAAAAGCCCCAGGACCTTCGCGTCCTCCCATGCCCGGTGCGCCAGCAACTGGAGCCAAAGTCGAAGCCGGTGCCACCACAACTCCCTTGGCCAAAGCCCCCGGTGCTCCGAAACCAGGGGGAGCAATCAGCACTCCAATCGCCAAAAAGATTGGCCCGACGCAGCAACTGCCCAAAGCCACCGTTCAGCTTTCCAAGAACACCACCCCGCTGAGCAAGCAGCAGCCCATGGTCACGCCGCCCAGTGCCCCCGTTAAACGGGCCGCTGAGCAAGATACTCACTTTGAAGAAAAAGACCCCGAAGCCGGTCTCGCGCCTCTCGCCGTGCTTTGCATGGTTCTCGCCCTGGCCCTCATGGCCGTGAACTTGCTGGGCACGGACAAGGCCTTCTTTGCCGAAAGCGGCCAGGAAAGCTCCTTCATGGTTCCGGCGCCCGTTGACCCGACTTGGGAAAAACTTAATCAGCAAGACGGCACCCACACCTCCTCCTTCACCACCGAGCTTAGCAAATACAAAAGCAAATACGAATAACCTTCACTTGGACCCATCATGCCGCTCGCCTGGATCATTTTTCTTCTCTCCATCGCCATCCTTGCTCTGAACATTCTGACCAAGAATCAGATTCAGCTTCCTTTCTGAGCCTCTACTGCCGGGGTGTCTGGCATCAGAAGGAGGAAGATGCATGAAACCCGTGAGACCGATGGATGCGGTTGCCGCCCTTTATTCGGGGGGCGATAACGAATTGTCAGAAGCCATCCTCGGCAGCATGAGCCATGCCGTGTTCAAGGTGGGACCGGGCAACGCCGCAGGACTGGCCAGAAGGCTGATGGCCAGGGCAAGTTATCTGCTTTTGAAATGCACCACCTCCCGCCGGCCCGCCCAGGACGGAGAGGATGAATCGCACTCTTACCATAGCCCGGTGTTAAAACGTTCCGGGCATCCTTACGCCGCTTCATTGCTCGCTTCATCCAGCAAAAAATCGGTGGCCTTGGTCGAGGGCGGCGATCCCATGAACGGCCCTTACATGATGATCGTGCCCGAGATTCGGCAGGCCAGCACCATGTGGGACCGGATATTTTTCAATTCCGTGCAGAGCAGCGATGTGCAACTCCGCTTCATCTGGGAAACGCAGGCGACCTATGAATCAGCTATACACCATCTGGAAAAAACCGGCGCCGTCCGCATGAAGGCGCTGGCTGCGGGCACTGGCCTGAGCATGATCCTGGTCTATGACCGCCTGATGCGGGAAGGCCATGATCCGAAAAAAATCGCCGTCATTATCACTGATCGCGATGCCTCCAACACCGAAAAGACCGCGCGTCTTCTGGCCAAACTGTCCACCACTCGCGACCGGATGCCTGACGCAGAAAACCCTTACGGCATCTCCGCGAGGACAGAGGACATCTTCGAAGGCGAACCAACCGACAGCAATGGCGGCAGTCAGAAATATGACGTGGTCACGGCCGTCGGAATTTTAGAATACCTTCAGGGCTTCACCTGTGAGACGACCGAACAACGCCACAAGCTGCACGAGCCGGAGGAGGATGCCACCGCGCATCATCTGGTCGAGCTTCTAAATTTGATGACGACGAATGACGCCACGCTGATCATCAACACCTATCGCCCGCACTCCAGCACGCGGATTCTGGAGTTGTTCGGCAAGAAGTTTGATTATCGCCACCAGGAAGACTTGGCCGCACTCCTGGCCACGGCGAATTTCCGTGTCGCACGAGTGGTTGGCTCCGGGAATATTTACGATCTGAAGGTGTATGAGAAGACCAAGCTAATCGGTGCCCGGGAGACGGCTTAGGCTTTCCTGGCTGGCTGGCTGGATTGCGCGACTACAGCCTGCAGCTAAACGACGAACTTGATTTGTTGCTTAATAATGGTATAGGAATTGCATTTTGCTCGGAGGATCAAACTACGGTCTTGAAGCAAAGATTTGCTTGGCCGGCTTAGCCACACAAACTGCACGTCATTGACTGTATGCTTATGAACACATTCTACCACCGCTCCTCGCTAATCATTCTCATTGGATTGTTAGCATTACTTTGCTTAAACAAACAAATTTTTGGGGAGCGGCCTCCATCTGTTCGCTTAACGCAAGAACTCACAATACTTGCGAAAACGAAACCAGAGCTGGCGACTGAGCTCACAAGGCTTGCCGCTGAAGTGCCAGCAGCTCGCGCAGCCTTGGAATCTCACATAGCCGAAGGTGGAACAGCCGAGATGCTGGTCACTCTCTGGAAATGGGGTGACATTTTTGTCACTGCGTTCGACAGTGTAAAAAATGACTTCAACGCTTTCAAGAAGCAGTGGCCGCAAGTTGTCAATCATGGGCGTTTGCTCTGCGCCATTGCTGATGAAGACGGCAAGAGGCATCTTATATCAACGTATAGGAATATATCTGCAAACATTGCTACTCCAGATTCCGGCGGCACATTAGTTCCTCTTTTAACTTATGATCCAAGTGGTGAAGTTTCTGCTATCTACGAAGAGAAAGACTTTGAACCAGAAATCTGGACGGTTCAAGTTGAGCAAGGAAGAGAACTTCTGGTTTTGGGCCAGCGTTTTGCGGGCAATGCTAAAACCATGCTACAAGATTTGCGTGTGCAGAAGCTCCAAGTCACAAAAGATTCAGGAATTGAGGTTATTTCCGACAAGACAGAGACTGTCCGATGGAACCCACCATGGTTAAAGGATAAAGAAAAAAGCCCTCAAGACGCAACCCCTGACGACGCAACCCTCAAGTCCGGCACGAAGGGGAAGTTAACACCTTAATGGGCAGCCCGTCATTCCTCGCTCGGCGATAGGGACATTTAGCATTTTAAATACATTGCCTGCGTTTTTAGTTCTTGATGACGAAAAGCGAGGTCACTGACTCGTCGGAATCAATGCGCTTGCTGGCTTCTCGCAGCAAAGCAGTGGCAAAAATCGGATGCGGACTTTCTGGCACATAAGCCTTAAAATTCCCTCGCGCCATTCCTGCGTGGATGTGATAGCTTCACCTGTTTTTCGTTTTCCGACTCCGTCCGCATGGAAAAAGCGTCCATTCCATCTGATCACTCTTCTGACCCGCCCATGCCGGGAACGTGTCCGGTGACGATGCGACCTTACCGCGTCATCTCGTTCCCTGGGGCGGGCTTTGATACGGTCATGCAGATGGGCGTGGTTCACGCGCTGCTGGTCACGCGCCGCAACGCGCCAGACATGGTGGCGGGCATTCAGGTGGGGGCGATCACGGCCTCGGTTCTGGGCGAAGTTTTCAAAGCCAATGCCGGTGCCAACGCCGCTGCGGAAGATGACGAGGAAGTGCAGGTGGCGCGATTCAGCGAGCTGCTGGAGGCGTTCCGCAACACGCCTTCCACGGTGATGAAAAGTTTTTTTCCCGATGCTCTGGAAACCAATGCGGCCCACGCGCTCAAGCCGGTGGAGTTGCCGAGACATTTCAAGGAGGAACGCGACAGCCGCGAGGAGTCCGTGGCCAGCCGCACGGGTTTGATCCGGCTGTTCAATCACCTGATCCTGCTGCGCGTGAGCGTGAAAGTTTTCAGCCAGCTCGTCAGGGTGCTGCTGGGATGGAACACGTTCAGCCAAAGCGGCATGGTGATGCGCTGGCTGCGGCGCGGCGATCTGGTGGCGCGGCTGTGGTGGATCGTGGCCCGCAATATTTATTCACTCAGCATGCCCGCCAGTCTGATCGCCGGGGTGGAACTGTGCGAGGTGCTGGGCGTCAACGGAAAGTCGGCCGCGAAGGGCGTGGAGGCCGGGCATATCATTTTCAATCGCTGGGCTTGGTTCGAAAAAATCTGGCAGATGACCCAGTGGCTGCTGCTGGGTTTTATTCCGCTGATGCTGGTGCTGGGAATTATCCCCGCGCTTCTGTTTCTCGGACTCACAGCATGCAAGGTGGTGAGCCTCCCCTCGCTCGTGCTGATAAGCGGATCTAGCTTGGCGACCACCGCACTCGTCATCGTGATCTCGCTGGTCGCGTGGGGTTGTCTGTTCTTCAGAAAAAATCTCTTCAGCGATCTTCTGAAGCATTATCAAATCTTCAGCGACCTCGGCGACTCTTACGCGCTGAAGGAAGTTCTGGTGCAGAATTTTGATCCCTCTTACTACGGAGAATTCCGGTTCGACGAGCATGTCCGCCGCGCGTTGAAACACGGCATTCCCCTGCCTGGCGGGTGCGGTAACAAAAAATTGCTCCAGAGCTACGCCAATGACAGGCATCGTCAAAATGGAGTGACCGTCGTGCCGCTCGCCGCCAATCTGGGCACCGGTAACCTGGAAGCCATCCCGAAGGAAACTTCCGTCGTGGACGCGCTGATGTGCGCGTGTGCGGTGGTTCCATTTTTCCGCGCGCAATCCGTCAGAAAAGACGGGGCGACGGCCACGTTCATCGACGGAACCAATGTCTCAAACGATCCCGTGGTGCCCGTCTTCGAGGAAGCCTGCAAAATTGTCACGCATCACGCAGACCCGCGCTGGGAATATGTGCGCATCATTTCCGTGCCCTTGCAGCCGCTCAGGCAGCAAGCCCACTCCGGACAGCATGAACCTTACACCGGGCTGGTGGATGTGACCCTGCGAGCCTTGGAACTCCAACGCTTTCAAGACATGCTGCTGGACAAAGGCATCATCGACCGCGTGAACCGCGCGCTGGGTTGCAGGCCGGTGACGTTCACCGACGAGCGCGGACACAAGGAAACATTTCTCCCGGCGAAAGTTCGTCTGGTCGCGCCGGAAAGACCGCATCAGCTCAGCCTGCGGCTGATGCACGCCGGCTCGGCGCTGGAAAGACGCAAGCTCATCGACACCGCCGTGGCGGACGGTTGCCGGGCGATGATCGAGCGGCTCGTCACCGACGCACTGCCCGACACCAGAACCGTTGAGGAGCGGCGCTTTTTCCTGGAACCCGACGAGGAGATGCCGGATGAGTGGCCGCATCGCGACAGCAATAATAAATCAACACTTCGCGCCGCGGTCGAGTCACTGCGAGAATCCAAGGAATCCATCATCGACCAGGACGGCACCGAATATGTTTCCTGCCGGAAATTGCTCGCCGCCTGGGGCGGGATGAAACCGCTGCCGGGAGCCGATCCGCCGGACGCGGAACATCCAAATTCCGGCCCCGGCATTTCAGAAGTGTGCCGCTGCTGCATCACCTGTCACAAGAGAACCGGAGCCAAGGATGTGGAGCAGGAAGAATTGCTCCAGCATGTGCGGTTGCCACGCGCCACGCCAAGTTTTTTTCCGGCCGAACCAAAGCAGGTGGAGAAAAAGAAAGGCCCTGCCGTCGTCTTTCTTTTCAGCGGCGGCGTCTTCCGCGGCGTGTTCCAGGTGGGATTCGCCAACGCGGTCAGTGAACTCGGCATCCAGCCCGACGTGGTGGCCGGAGCCTCCGTCGGCACCATCATCGGCGCGTTCACTGGCCGCGTCTTCGAGAAACCGGCCGGAAACGACCTCATCGAAAGACAGCGTCAGACGCGCCGCTTCGCCTCGACCTTCCTGACCATTGACCGCTTCGTGCTCACGGATCGCTTTGCGGATTTCATCCGGCATTTTTCCATTCACGCCGCATCCGCGAATTTCTCGCCGCGCGATCTGGACCTCGTCTTCCGGCGCTATGAAAAGGACTCCGGCTTAATGTTCGGCCAGCGCGCGCGCCGGGTTTTCTCCGGGTTGGAGCGCATCTTTTATCTCAGCCCTTTTGAAATGGTGGAATTCGCCCAGTCCCTGCGCGCGGGCAACTGGCAGACGGCGGCCAGGCATCTCAAGAAACTGACGCAGCACATGATGGACCGCTACGGTGTGGGCCTGGAATTGCTCGGCCCCGAACCGCTCCAGCAGCTCATCGACGGATTTGTTTTCGCAGGCAAGCCGGACGCCGGCACGCGCCTGGAGCACTTCGGCTTTCCGCTCATGGGAACCATCACCAATCTCACCTTGGGCAAACTCGAGATCGTCAGAAACACCCATCCATGGGATCCGCGCTTCACACAGAGCCTGCTGGCCAGCAGCGCCTTCCCGGGCGTGTTCCGTCCGCGCTGGTCGTGGGAAGTTTATCGCCACCCCGGGCAAGTTGCCCAATACGCCGACGGCGGCATCATGGACAACCTGCCCCTCGGTGCCGTGGTCGATTACCTTTGGGGGAAAGGCGGCATCGGAAAATTCGAGCGACGCCCCGAGGTTCCGCACCTTATTCTCACGGCCACACTGGAGCCGGAAAAAGCTGATTGGAGCAAACGTGACGACCTCGACAAACTGAGCTGGACGGAGATTCGCGCCCGCGCCATCCAGTTGCGCTACAACGGAAAGATCGACAAATTCCAGCAAGGCCAGCGCGACATCCGGCGCATCCTCAAGCAGCGCGCCATCATGGGCGATCCCGATGTGAAATCGCCCGACCTCCCAATGAATCTCGACGTGCTCGCCGTGAAACCTCAATGGCTCTGCGGCACCTTCGCCTTCCATCCCATGCTCGGTTACAGCCGCAAAAAACAAGGCGACAGCATCGCCCACGGCTGCGCCTCCACCATCTGCGCCGTCGCGGAACATTTTGATCCGAACAACAAGGCGCACGCCGTGGACGGGGACGCGCTCAGAAAATGGGCGCAGGGTCGCGGCATCGCCTTGGAGCAACTCCCGCAACGCACCGACCCGAAAGCTGGCGGCATCCTCGGCTTCGGCCCCGCGACACTTACCGAGGAAGAACAGCAACAAGGCTTCTGCTGGTTCCGTCGCGCCGATCCCAAAACCGGACGCCGGCCCATCTGTCCGTTCCATCCCCGCAGTCCCGCCGCCGCCCAGGACGACGAAGTCAGTCCCGAGCTTCACAAAATCTATCTCGCCTGCGGCCAGCAAAGCACGCATGAGGCACGGCGCAGTTGATGCCGTTATCCGCGCGTCTTGACGATCGCGCAGTTTATGACAGCATTAAACTCATGAAACTTCAGTTGTGTATTCGTATCGCCTTGCTTGGTGTCGGCCTCGCTGCCACGAGTTGCTCCACCTATTCTTCCTTCAGCGAGAAGAGGCCGAATTACCATGCGGTTACGCCCGCTGGTCAGATGATCGTCCAGGCGATGAAACAACCGTCAAAGCAGCACGAAGTGCAGATGGGCAAGTTCATTGATGCTGCGGGTGCGGCGGGTGCGATTTTGGAAAAACAGCCCGGCGATATTCAGGCGCGCCAGGATTATAATTTTGCCATAGGCCGTCTCTTTGAGGTCATTGAAGAATCAGGATTCCAGCCGTGGAAAACCCCGGTGAACTGCCCCGGCGCGAGCGGCGTCTGGAAATTTTCCATGACCTATGACGGCAAGCCCGAGCATGATCCGGCCCATCTGCGGATCATGCCCGCCGACCGTTTTCAATTTGAAGGAAAGCTGGTCAAACAACGCACCATGAAGGACGGGCTGGGCGCGCCGATGATCATTGCCACCAAGGGCTTTGACCCGACCAAGTTCGATCCTTTCATCCAAGGCAAACACGTTTACTACGGCGTCACGGAAGTGCTTCAATTCAAGGGCAAATCCTGCACGGCGGCGTATATCGACCCGCTGGCGACGGAGACGGTCAAATTCGCCGGCCACACCTATCCCGTGGCGGCAGATTTCTCCGCGCCCATTGCGCTGGCGCTCGCAGAACTGAATCCTCGCAAAACTGAAATCCAGCGCTTCCTGAAGCCGGAGGATTTTATGTCCAACACCCGGCTGGCCCGCCTGCAACCCTATGATCCAAAAAAGATTCCCGTCCTCTGCATTCACGGGTTGGGCGATTCGCAGGCCACCTGGGCACCTTTGATCGAGACGTTGCGCGGCGATGCGACATTCCGGCAAAATTATCAGCTCTGGTTCTTTACTTACCCCACAGCCTATCCCTATCCCTTGATGGCAGCGATTCTGCGCGACCAGCTTAATGCCATTACTAAACGTTACCCCGATCACAAGCGGATCATCGTCATTGGCCACAGCATGGGCGGGAATATCACCCGGACCTTGATGACGGACAGCGGCATGGCCATCTGGAACACCTTCTTCGACACGCCACCGGACAAGACGCCGCTTTCACCGGAATCCCTCGCGCTCCTGAAAAAGGTGCTGATCTTCCAGCACCGGACGGACATCTCCCGCGTGATCTTTGCTTCCGCATCGTTGCGCGGCAGTTATACGGCCACCGGCTTCGTCGGACGTCTGGGCAAAGGAATCATCGGCAGTCCCGCTGGACTCGCCCGTGTCGGTAAGGAGCTGGCCATGTTGTCCAAGCCAAGGGCCGACGGCCAGCAGCTCACGCGCACACCCAACAGCATCGACACGCTCGATCCCAGTAACCGCTTCATCACTACCATTGAATCAATTCCTCCAGTGAAAAGCATCCCCTTCCATTCCATCATAGCCGACAGGGGCAAGGGCGGAAATCTGGACCATACGCCACCCGTCAGCACCGATGGCATCGTGCCCTATTGGAGCAGTCACATCGACGGAGCGCAGAGCGAGGTCATCGTCCCTAGCGATCACTGGTCCAACCGCAGCCCGGAGGGCATCGCGGAAATCCGCCGGATTCTATTGCAAAATCTGCGTTAGGGTTATCCCCCAAATCGGAATAAATCCTATCGATCCGGTCACTGAGCTGGAGGTGTCATTTTTGCCCTTTGCTGCCGCCTCTTTTCCCGAGTATATCAAACGATTATTCAACAATGATGAAGGGTTCATGTCTCAAGTGAAGCTTAATTGATACTCCCATGAAACTTATCCTCACACCCAAGTCCCTTTTTCTTGCCCTTTGTCTCATTACTCCAGCAGGTGTTCAGGGGGGAGAATCTGCCAGCGATCTGATCAAGCAGGGTGATGTATTCGACTTGAAATTTAAACCCAAAGAGGCGCTCACTTTTTATCTGCCCGCAGAAAAATTGGAGCCGGAAAACGTCCAGTTGATTCTCGA
>JAYVOH010000010.1:0-18697 GCA_043758025.1 Verrucomicrobiota bacterium | reverse complement strand
TAATCGTTTATCCTTCATCCTTCCGCCCTCATCCTTTCTCTCAATGCCCTCCTTCACCTACATCGCCCTCGATGGCACCGGCAAACAGGTGAACGGTTCCATGTCTGTTCCGACACGCGCGGAGGCTTATCGCAAACTGGAGTCGCAACAGCTCACACCGGTGAAAGTAAGAGAGGAAGACGCAGCAGCGGCGGCCAAGCAAGCAGCCAAAGCGGCCGCTGCACAGCCACCCCCCCTCTTAAAAAGAGCGCAACTCATTCACTTCACAGTGGAACTGGCGGACCTTCTCGATGGCGGTCTGCAGTTGGAGCAGGCTTTGCGTGTGATGAGCGAGCGTCAGGAATCGCCCGCGATCTGCCGGGTGAGCAGCTTGATTCGTGAACAACTGCGGGAAGGCGCGACTTTCTCCAAAGCGCTGCAAAATGCGTCACCCAGCTTTGATGACCTTTACTGCAATCTCGCCACTGCGGGCGAGCTTTCAGGATCGCTGCCCGAAATTTTGCGCCGCCTCAGCGCCAATATTTCCCAGATGCATGAACTGCAAATTCGCGTGGTCTCCGCGATGATATATCCCGCATTCATGTTCGGCGCCCTCATCCTTCTGATGCTGGTGTTCAGCCTTTATCTGATTCCTCAATTGACGAGCCTGCTGGTCATTACCGGAAAAAAAATGCCGTTGGCCACGCAAATTCTTGTGATGTTCAGCAGCTTCATCGGGCACTGGTGGTGGCTGATTCTTGTGGTGCTGACCGCAGCATTGCTAAGTTTCCGCGCTTACATTGGCTCGGACAAAGGACGGCTTTGGTGGCATCGGGCGAAGCTAGGAATTCCTCTGTTCGGGCCGGTGATCGCAGCGCGGTTTTACGCCCAGTTTTGCGGCTCGCTGGCCAACCTCGTGAACAACGGCGTGCCTCTGCTGAACGGACTTAAACTAACCTCCCGCGCCATGACCAATCTCTTTCTGAGAAACACGCTGAACCATGCTGTCACCCTCGTAGGTGAAGGTGCCCCGCTATCCGGCGCCCTGCGCAAGGCGGGCGGCATGCCCGTGCTGTTGGTGGACATGATCGCCATGGGCGAACAGACAGGCAACATCGGCAAGTCGCTCGAGAAGGTGACCGTGCGTTATGAAAAGGAACTGAATCAAAAAATTAATCGTATGACCTCGATGATCACCCCCGTTGTTATCATCATCATTTTTGTCATCGTAGCCTTGGTGGCGTATTCCATCGTGACCTCCATTTTCCAGACCATGTCCGGCTTGCGCAGCCGCTCATGATCCAATATTCAAAATCCAAACTGCAAAATGAAAACTCATCACCCATTCAAAATTCAAAATTTTAAATTCAACGCTGGCATTAGTGCCGCCTTCACCCTCATCGAGCTGGTGCTGGTGCTCACCATCATCGCCATCCTCGCTGGCTCCGGCATTTATCTGCTCTCAGGCAACGTGGACACGGCAAAGGAGATTCGCGTGGACAGTGACCTCAAGGCGCTGACCAATGCGCTCCTGTCCTACCAGATCAAAAGTTCACGACTTCCGACGAATGAACAGGGTCTGGAAGCTCTCCTGACCAAACCAACTAAAGAGCCAATCCCGGATAACTATCGACCGACGCTCGACGAACAGATGAAGGATCCTTGGGGGCAGCCTTACAAATATCGTTACCCCGCCCAAAAGTCGAAGAAGGAATTTGATGTCTGGTCTGTAGGCAAAGACGGCAAGGACGGCAATGAGGATGATATCGGCAACTGGAAGTCTGCGGAGAAGAAATAGGAGCAGCCTGTAGCTGCGAGGATTGGAGATGGAAAATTGAAGTTAGGAAATGAAAATCCCATCTCCCATCTCCCATCTCCCATCTCCGGCGCATCGCGCCTTCACCTTGCTGGAATTGGTAATCGCCCTGACCATCATCGTTGTTCTTGTTGCCGCCACCGTGCCCTCATTGCGCGGATTGAAGGAAGAACAAATCGCGCGTGAACCGGTCGCGGAACTGGCGCGACTGGCGAAGGAGGCGCGGCTTCATGCGATGAAGGAAAAGCGCCCTTATCAGATCGCGTTCACTTCGAAGGGTTTTGCCGCCACTCGATATCTCAGCCCTTACTTGCAAGCCGCTCAGCTCGACAAGTTTTTACAGCAGACACAGATTGATGAACAGGCGGAGGACGCCAGACCCTCCTCCTTGAATTCAACCAACGCTGGCACTGTGCCTGGCGCATTGCCTGCGCTCGTCTTCAAGGAATGGACGCAGAATTATTCATTGCCCGCAGGCACAACTTACAACGTGCAATTCTGGCATGAGACCAATCCCACGGAAGTCGCCGGTGACCTGGTAAAGCTCTGGGTTTTCCAACCCAGTGGAATGTGTTCTCCAGTCACAGTGAAATTGGAGCGCGAGACCGCGACCTTTCAAGTGAAGTTCAGTGCGCTAACAGCGGATATTGTTAAGGAAATTTCTGACGTGAGATGATGCCCCGACGATTAGCCTCTACGAAACCAACCGGGTATGTCCTCTTCGAGGTCATTCTCGCACTGACGATTTTTGCCATCGCGGTCGTGGGAATGGCATCAACGCTGAACAACATCATCGAGTCCTCGGCCAGCATGAATCTGGACAACAACATTCGCATTGGCCTGCGTTCCTTCATTGAAGAAGTGCGTCGCAAGCCCGTCGCCGACATGAGCATCACCACCAAGGACGTGCAGCTCGGCGCGACATATTCCAGCACGGTTGATCCCCTCAGTTTGAAGAATGGCGACGGGGTCGTGCTCAATGATCTCTACACGCTTCACGCCAAAGCCTCCTACGGACAGGGTAACAGTGTGCTTGAAGAAACGGTTGACTTGTATGTCTATAAACCCGCGACAGCAGGAGGCAAAAAATGAAGTCACGCGGACCACTACGCTCTGGATACGGGGGCTTCACCCTGCTGGAGGTCATCATCGCGCTGACCATTCTTGCCATGTTCAGCGGCACCTTGTTTGCCATCATCCAGGGATCAGTGAAGACTGCCGTGGAAATCCAGCATGTCGAAAGCGAGAACGATCAGGTGAACCACTTCATCCGTCTCTGCCGCCAGACTTTGCAAAATCTTCCCTCCACCGCCACCCTCACCCTGAAGGTCACGCAGGCGGGCACCCCGGCGATGCAGGAACTCACCGTCAGCGGCGCGAATGAGATGTTCAGCTTTGGCCCGAACCCTATTTCTTACAAAGACACCACCATCGGCCTACGCCCTGTCACAGAAGGCACCAAGACCACGGAAGACGGCCAACCAATCTATAACATCAGCATCACCCGTGAGGACATCATTCCCACGGACGTCAATCAAAACAACGCGCTCATGCGCAGCTCCGGCGAGGGGGTGCTGGCCCCTGACGATCAAGGCCGCGTCTGGATGCCTTTATTGCCCGATGTAGCCTCACTGACATGGCGAAGTTATAAATCAGATGACGACACCTGGCAGGAAGAGTGGTCCAGCACCACCCTTCCTGAATTGATCGAGATGACTCTCCAACTTAGTGGACGTTCCCATCCTATCCGGGTGGTTTACGCCTTACCCACCATGAAACTCGCCGCCGCGAATCCGGCGCTAAAACCTCAGACGCCCAAGACCTCCCCCACCCTTCCTTCATCAGCAGGAAATAACAGCGGTGGCGGCGGCAACCGCAGTGGTGCCCCGCCCGGTCGTGGCGAAAGAGGACCGGGCAGTCGCGGTGGAGGCAATGCCCGGCCGGGTTCTCCTGGAGGTGAACAGGCACCACCAAGACCCGGCGGACCCCCAGGCACAGGCCCACGCGGCGGCGCCGGATCGGGCACAGGAAGTCCTCGCACCGGCGGCGGTGGTGCCACCAAGTAAATGGCTTCAACCGTCTTCTTAGAATGAAAATTGATGCTTTGAAATCAACTCCAACCAGTCCTCATGAACGCGGTTCCTCGCTCATGCTGGTGCTCTGGGCTATCATGCTCATGGCCTTTACCCTGAATGGAGTGATGAATTACATCACCCTGAGCAAGGATGAGAGCATCCTCGCAGCAGGACGTTTCCGTTCGCTGAATCTTGCAGAGTGCGGCATCGCCCTCGGTCTGCATCCGCAGATCAAACCGGGCGACCCGGCCTTGCGACAGATCATCGGCAGTGACGGCGGTTTTGAAGTTACCATCTCATCCGAAGGCGCGCGCATCCCGATCAACTCCATCTCGGACGAGGGATATCGCGATGCGGTTTATAATCTTTTTGTCATCTGGGGACTGTCATTTGATGAGGCCAACACCGCCGCCGATTCACTCGCCGATTGGGTGGACACCAACAGCGATCCACGCTCGCAAGGCGCGGAGTCGGATTACTACAAGCCGCTCGGCTACCCGGATTTTCCGCGCAACCAGGGCTTCTCCTCGCTCGATGAAATGCTTCTGGTCAAGGGCATGGATGCTGTAGAGCGTGTGAAGCAGGATTGGAGAAATTACTTCAGCGTTCACGGCGATGGCTTGATCGACCTCAACTACGCCTCCAAGGATGTGCTCATGGCCGTCTGCGGCGTGAAGGAAACGGATGCCGACAATCTCATTCGCGAACGCATCGGTCCCGACGGATTCCCCGGCACAGAGGACGACAAGATTCTCGGTGCCGCAAACGCGCAGAAGCTGCTGGGCCTGGACGCCGCCGCGTGGAGCGCAATACAAAGCCGCGTCACCACCGATCACCTGACGCGCCGCGTGGAAAGCACCGGCCACATCGGCACCCAGCGTTACAAGGTCATCGTCATCGCCCGGAGGCAGGACGATGGCTCATTGAACTACCTCGCGAGAATGGAGGAGTGAGCGAAAAAATTCAAGTGATCAAGGAAGTGCTTGGAAACAAACAGCACACATGAAATGATTGATTCCTTGAACCTTGAACCTTGAAAATTAATTCCCCTTCTCCTCCCCACCATGCGTCAGCGCTATGCGGAAGCCAATTAACTCCCGGCGGGTGGTGACCGGCACCCCCAGGCGCGCGGATGAAAGCAGATCGTCAGGATTGGAACTGCGCCAGTTGCCTCCGCGCACGGTGCCCAGCAGTGGATGACCGGCGGCTGGCGCAGCTTCGTAATCGGTGTCCACCCATTCGCTGACATTGCCCGCGAGTCCGACAAATCCTTTGGGGCCAACCGGCAGCGCAGTCACAGCGGCTATGCCGGGGAAGAGGTCTTGATATTTTTTGATGACGTTCGTCAGACGGCCTGCATGAAGCGCTGACTCATCGGCGAAGTTATCCACGTTCTTCGGCGGCGGCCATTCATAACCCCAGGGATACACGCCCCGGATGCGCCCATTGCGCTCAGCGGGATCTTTTCCGCGCTCCAGCGGCAGCCCCACCGCCCGGCTCCATTCCTCATCCGTAGGCAGGCGGTAGCGGTCGCTCTTGCCGATGAGATTCTGTTCGCGTTCGCGCTTGGTCAGCCACACGCAAAAAGCTCGCGCTTCTTCGCGATCCACATTGACTATGGGAATCTGGGCGCTCTTGGTGCGTTCGACTGCCGCCGTGGGCTTGCTGGCTCCGGTGGACTTCACAAACTCCAGGAAATCGCGACGCCGGGTCTCGGTCGCGGCGAGCAGAATATCACCATTGGGGATGAATTTCATTCCGAGGGAGTTTCTCCATTCCCGCCCGAAGTTTACTCCGCGGCGCTTCTCCATATCAGCGTAAAGTTCCAACAACTCATTCTCTTTCACATCGCCATCGACAATCAAATCCGTAAATCCCTCACCGCGCAGCTCTACTTCCAGCTCACCGGTTTTCACATGCGAAATTTCTACGGGCGAGATGCCGAGCAGTTCATCGTGGAGGTAAACTTTAACTCCGGGCGGATTCGTGCGCACCATGGCACTGCCATAGCCCTGCCGCTCCACGCGCAAAGTGAACGCCTGCCACTGGCGCGAGTTATCCTTCGGTTCCGCTAACGCCGATGCGCCAACGCCTTCAGGCAGGGCGAAAGTTTCCAGCACATAGTGATGTTCATGGGTGAGGAATCCCCTTGTGCGATCATCGTCGGCCAGCCAGAAGCGAAAGGCTTCCGCATCCGCTGGCGGCACTACTGCAATGTAAGCACTGTCCTTGTCGCCCTGAACTTGATAGCGCTCCACCCGTCCCTCGAAGGGCCGTCCCGTGCTCTTCAGAAACCGGTTGAAATGACTCATCTCCACGGGGCGCACGGTTTCATGGCCGTTCTGCTTCGGCACAAACTCCATGCCCAGGCTGTTCGTCCAGCGCTCGCCGGGCTGCGGCAATTTGGACGGCTCCAGCTTCAATTCGAAAACTGCGGGGGCTTTCTTGCTCGCCGTGTGTTCAAATTCCTGAAGCCGGTAGCCCGCAAGCCGGAGTTGGTAGATGGCCGGAATGTCTTCATTCGGACTGAAAGCAAACGGAGTCTGACCCAGCTTTTGGCCATTGGAATAAATCTCCGCACCGGTCGGCTCCGACCGGATGGTGACCAGCGGCTTGGACCGATGCAGCGCCTCTTGAATTTTACCGCCTTGCAACGACCAGAGAAGCGCGCCCGCGCCCAGCAGGGACACACAACCGGCGGCAATAAGCGCCTTGCGCTTCCACTTGCGACTCTCCGCGACGCGCTCCCCGCGCAAGGCCAGCGCCATGTCCTGCGCCGTATGAAAACGATCCGCCGCCTGATGCGCGCACGCGCGGCAGATGACGCGATTAAGCCGCTTCCAGAGTTCAATGTTACCGCCCTCCTCCTTCGCGCTAGGCAGATCAGGAAAATCAAGGCGGTCTTTTCCCGTGCAGGCTTCATACAAAACCATGCCCAGCGAGAAAATATCCGACTGCGCCGTGCCCGGTCCCTCCGGCGCAACAAATCCTTCCGTGCCGACAAAACTCCGTTGTCCGAGCAATGCGACCAGACCGATGTCCGCCAACCGGCAGACCCCGTCAATAAAGATCAAGTTTGACGGCTTCACGTCCCGGTGAATCAGACCCTTGGTGTGCAGGAAGTGCAACGCCTCTGCCACCGTGCCGCCGTGACTTATGCAATCTGCCGCCTTCAGCCTACCCTGCTTTTTCATCACCGCCGCCATGGTCTTTGGGCGATATACTTCGGGATGGATGTCCTTCCCGCTCTCCACATCATCCGCCAGTTCCATCACATAATAATAGAAACCTGCCTCATCACTGCGCCCCACCTGCAGGATCGGCACCAGCCCCGCATGATGACGCGAGATCGGCTCATATTTCTTGATGGCCTCAAACTCGCGCTCGAACGCGTCCTGATAATCATAGTCATCCCGCCAAACCACCTTCACCGCCCGCATCACCCCCGTCACACTACGGGCGATCCATACTTCACCATACGCCCCGCGCCCGATCATCCGCAGCGTCTCATGATCGCGGATAGCCGGGGCTTTGCGGTTGGATGAAGGCGGGGGTTCCACGGAGGTGAAAAATAATACGCGATCTAACCCCAACAACCAACATCAGGATGCATGGAAAAATTCATAAAGGGGACGGGGCTTCATAGAACGCTGGGTGCTCACGCTTTGGCGTGAATATGCCTGCCTGCCCGCCGCCGCTGAATTCACTCTGGATCTTCAATCTCCAGATAGGTTCTGCCTTTCACGTCGCCTTTGGCATCGAATGATTCCACGCGCATCTGTTTCAAGATGTAAGCGCCTTTGTATTTCTGCCCTTTGCGCACTTTGAATTGCTTCACTTTTTTTCCCTTCGCGTCATAAGCTTCCATTTGCATCATGGCACCGCTGCTCTTCGCAATCCAGGCATCCACAGTGCCGTAAGGTCCGCGTCCGTCGGGATTGGTCACGCGCACGATCCAGCATTTCTGAAGGCTCATGGAGTCCTCGCCAATGATTTTCGAGCCGGGCCAGTAGAGGAAGCGCATGGAGAGGTCTTCGTAGTTGATGTCGGTGCCGCGCACAGTTTCCGCATAGAGAGAAAGAGGCATTTCCATCTTTCCGCCCGCCATGACGCGGGAGAGTTTGGTGCCATTGTCGTTGAGGTCGAGGTTGATGATTTCATTAGGGTCGCGAAAGAGGAAGCGGATGACATTGTCACTCATGGTCAGCTCCATGGGGTATTCCTTGCCGGTGTCGTCGTTGCGCAGCTTGCCTTTAAGTTTGTTCAAATCCTGAAGCGCCTGGCTCATGCGCACCAGGCGGAGCACTTCGTCACCCGTGGGCTGGGGATCGGCGGCTGTCAGGAGTTCGCCCGGCAGGACCAGCACGGTGAGGATGGCGGAGAGGCGGAGGAAAGAGTTCAAGTCGAAACGGGAAAATGAATTTTTCATGTGGATGCCTTTTGACACCGCGCGTCCGGCATTTACTCAAAGCAGCGCGCAGAGACGCGCATTCTGCCCCGGAACTCATGAACCGCCAACGATTTCTCCCGCTTGCCATGGGCCTGATTACGCTCGTGCGTTTCCTGCTGCTGGCGCTGCGCGAACTTTCCCCTGTGGAGTCCCATGCGGCGAACTGCGCCTCCGCGCCGGGCTGGTGGCTGCCGCTGACGGGGCCGGTGCTGCCACTATGGATGAAAGCGAGCACGTTCTGCTTTGGCATGAATGAGTTCGGCGTGCGCTTCTTTGCACCATTGCTGATGCTGGGTGCAGGCTGGCTGGTGTGGAAAATTTCTCTCAGTCTCTTCGATGCCACGACTGCGGCGTGGGCAGCGGTTCTTTTTCAAATCACACCCGCCGTGAATCTGGCGGCGATCCATTTTACCAACACCACGCTGGCCATCGCCGGCTCCGCCGCCATGCTGGCGGTGCTCCGGCTGGCGCTGCATCGCACGCACCGCCATCACTTGCACTGGTGGGCGGTGAGTGGCGTTTGCGCTTTGATGTTTTTCACCGACTGGCGGCTGGG
This sequence comes from Verrucomicrobiota bacterium, assembly GCA_043758025.1. Taxonomy (GTDB): domain Bacteria; phylum Verrucomicrobiota; class Verrucomicrobiia; order Verrucomicrobiales; family Verrucomicrobiaceae; genus VFKE01. Next base: position 9,821 of record JAYVOH010000010.1, on the reverse strand, counting down.
TTTGGCAATGGGTGTCTCCTCGGCAGCAAGTCTCACGCTGACGCGACGCGGGCGCAGTGCGCTAATGAAATGGCCGGTGCTGCCTGTCCTCGGCGTGTGCTTTTTGCTGGGGATCACTATCTTCCTCGCCTGGAACTCGGAGCACAACTGGAACGCGTTCGCCTTCTTCCCGGACAAGTCTGATCATGGGTTGATGGCCGTGATTCACAGCGCATTTTTCGGATTCGGCCTGCTACTGCTGCCGGTGTTTATCTGGGTGATCATCGAGACGGCGGTGCAACGTCCGCTGTCTTATGCATCCGCCTACCTCTATGCATTCGCCTGGCCGCTGCTCACACTCGACCTCATCGCGTGGCATACGCTCGACTGGCCGCAGGTCGGATTCGCCGCCTGGGTGCCTCCGCTGGTGATGCTCACGGCGCATCTGATGATGCAGACCGAGCGACTCGCACCGCGCATCAAGGTCTGGGCGCGCACCACCTTGATGCTGGCCACCGCTGCGCAATCGTGTTTCATCATGCAGACGGAGAATTTCCGCGCGTTTGGCATTTATTGGCATCTGGACAACGAGACCAAATCCCTGTTTCCGCCTGATCCCATGCGACACATGATCGGCTGGCGGGACTCGGCCAGGGAAATCATCACCGCGCTGGATCACGAGGGTTTGCGTGGCAAGCCGTTCTTCCTAGTCGCGAAAAACTGGCAACTGGCCGCGCCCCTTGCGTTCTATCTGCGTGAGATCACTGCGCAACCGCGCGTGCAGGTGCTGCCGGATGAGAAAGGGCGCACGCCCTTCGCGACGTGGACACGCTTCGATCACAACCCTGGTGCTGACAAATCCAACGTCATCTTCATCACGGATGATAGCAGGATGAACATCCCTCCAAAATCACTGCGCAGCCGCTGGCCAGCTCATCACGCCATCGCCATTTTCCGAATCGAGCGAAACGGGATGCCGGTGCGGACACTTAAAGTATTCGCTTGCTCCCCTGTGGCTGCTGCCGACAAATAAAATGATGCCATCCACGCCCCAAGTCTCAGTCGTCGTTCCCCTCTTCAATGAGGAGGAGAACGTGGCGGAATTGCAGCAACAGATCGAGAACGCGCTGACCGGCTTCGCCTTTGAAATCCTGTTCGTGGACGATGGCAGCAGCGATGCCACCTTTCAACGCGTGGCCATCAAGCCCGGCGCGCGGCTGATTCGCTTTAAGAAAAACGCGGGACAAAGCGCAGCCATGTATGCCGGCATCAAGGCCTCGCGCGGCGAGGTCATCGTGCTCATTGACGGCGATCTGCAAAACGATCCCGCCGATATCCCCGCGCTTGTCCGCAAGCTGGACGAGGGCTTTGACATGGTCTGCGGCTATCGCAAAAACCGCAAAGACACCACGTTCAAACGCATCCAAAGCCGCATCGCCAACGCGGTGCGCAGCCGCTTCATTGGGGACGGCGTGCGCGACACCGGTTGCTCGCTCAAGGCCATGAAGCGAGTCTGCGGCGATGCCCTGGTGCCCTTCGTCGGGATGCATCGTTTCATCCCCGCCTTCATCCGCCGCGCGGGATTCACCATCACGGAGGTGCCAGTGAATCACCGGCCGCGTCTGCACGGCGTGAGCAAATACAACTTCGCAAACCGCGCCTGGCGTGCGACCAAGGATATGTTAGGTGTGAGCTGGCTGCTCTCCCGGCGGATGCGATTTGAAATCGTCGAAGAAAGAAGTGTCGAACCTTAGAGTAAAGAGCCCCAACACCCAAAGCTCCCACAGCGCTAAACTTCTGAAGCTGTAAAGTTCTAAAGCTCTAAAGTTCTTCTTCCTTGACGCCGCCCCGCGCTTTCTCCATCCTTACATTCACATAACATGAGCCTCCGGGAACAACTGCGCGACATCCTGCCGCAAATCCTTCCGTCCAACGCAGCGGATGCGATCAAGGGCACGGAACTCATCAGGCTGGTGCGTTATCGCCTCGGCGACGATTACAGTGACGCCACACTGCGATATCATTTTTCCATTCTCTCTTACGATCCCGCCTCGCCCATTGCCAAGGTAGATCAGGGGCAGGGCTACTACATGCGCCTGAATAAGAACGGCGTCAGCGATGCGACCAACGGCCATCGTTTGTTTGACGCCTCAGATGAATCCTCGGATGTGAGCCGCAATCGCCTCTCGCGTTTCCGCGCGATTGTGGAACGCCATTGCCTGCATGGCTCCCGCTATACCTTTCCGCTCACGGAGCATCCGGGCGGGAATTGGGAACTGCCTGATTTTATCATCACCGAATGGGATTTCGAAGCCGGTCAAGATGGCACACCGCGTCTTGATGAAGCCTTGATGAATCTCAAGCGACATCTCGGTGCCAGTGTCGTCACGCTCAGCGCAGCGCAGCTCAAGCTCGGCATCTCACTTGAATCTTGCAGCGCGGATTTCTTCCAGACCCTGAGTGCCTCGCGCTGGGCGAATGAAGGGCACATCCTTATCGCGGAACCGGTGAATGACGCGGCGCTGGTGGATACGCTCCGCACGCTCGGCCATCAATACGGCATCGGCATCACCAGCTTTGGACTCGATCTCACCCTGCTCGATGAAATGCCAGCGCCGCATGAAATCACGACCATGACCGCAGCGGAGTTTGAATCGCTCCAGAACATTCTCAAAATCCAGCGCATCTCGGTAGCCACGCATCGCCCGCAGCTCGACTGGCCACATCTTTCCGCCTTGCGCAAGAAGCACGAGAGTATCGCGAACATGCTGTCATGGCTGAATGAATGTTTAGAGACGCGGCAGCCGGTGGCGGCGAGATAGGGCCGGATCACAATTACACCGTGCCGCGCTCACTTGGTCCAGGTTCTTCCGGATCACGCCTTCATCAATGCAAATGAAATTGCCTGGCAAATCCGGCAGGCTTCCCGCACCACTTGCGTCCGCGTCTGGCGTCTTGTTTCCGTTCGTGACGGGGTGCCACCTCAACCAACACGCTTCAGAAATTGCACGCGACATTCAGGACGTTATTGTTCCATTTACACCCGCAGCCATTGCATATTAGCTGTCAATTTTTTAACCATGATCCTTTTTCCCGGGGAATTTTGGCGGTAGACAGCAATCATACGAATAGATCGTGAACCCATGGAATAACGCCTGGACACTTGGCAGCATCAATCACGAACTCCTGTCCCTTCGATACAGTTTGCAGATAGTGCCCTCCCTCTCGGGGGCTCCATCTCTTTGTGTCACCGTGATAGGTGAAACTTGAGGGGCTAAAAGAGTTCGGCAGCAACCATACGCTGCGACGAGTTTCACCTGGGGCAGTCAGACAGTGTTTGTCGCAGAACTTCCGAAAGACGCCTCCACCCGAAACATTCTTGTGCAATCCGATTCCGTCTAGCTTTTCGGACGCGACATAGACTTTGTTGTTCTTCCAATCATTCGCGAAGTGAGCGTGATACTGAGCCCATTCGGGCGCAGTCGTCTTCCCTCGCGGGCCTGCATCGCAAACTGCACCTATCTGGAGCCAGCCAAAAATGACGTGGAGATCGGGTGCGCCAGAAATAAAAGTGTAGCGTCCCTTGAGAAGCTCAACCTTCCGAAACCAACCATAAAATAGAAAAAGATCGCCTTTAGAGACTCCTTGATTTGCAAGATGACTTTGTGCGGCCTCGGACTGTCCAAATATAGGCAGCCATCCGGGACGCCGGGGCAGTGCATTGGGGTCAAGATCGGGATCGAGATGAGCTTTGCTCGTTGCATTAAGTCAATAACGAGCGGGCGTGATAGGGTAATGTCCGCGGCGAGAGATCCAAGTGTGTTGAGGTCTAAAGCCGTGCTTATTTTGCCATAGGGTATAGAACCCATAGAACTCGATGGAATAGGCATTGAAACCATTGAGCCGTCTGGAAAAATCGGACTTGCGACTTGGCCGTATTTCTCGCTCGAATCGAAACCCTTGCGACTGAGGATGATTTTCATTCAGGAAATCGAATAGTGAAGCGGGTCTCTCTGGAAAGCTCCGGTATGGCAGAACGGGCACACTTGCCCTTCTAGATGGAACATAGAGCTAATCGTTTTTGACGAGCACTTCGGACAGTGGTCAGTTTTATTCTGGGAGTCAACATTGAACTGTTCACCGCACGACAGGCACATGTGCGGTGCGTCATTTCCAACGCAGCGGGCGAGATTATCATGATCGGGGTGATACGCATAACATTTTCGTCCGCGCGAATCGATATAATACGGATTCCCATCGGACCACGCCTCGATCCTTTTCCTGCATCCGCTGCATACGAACATCAAACCTTCTGCCATGGCTGTTAGGAAATTGCTTTTGCAGGCGCCGGGCCGTAGTGACCAATGCACGCATCTGATATGGTGTGGGAAGGACTCATCGCATACATAGGATAGACTGTTTGGAGTGTGCGACAGGCCCACCCGGTCACATCACCATCCCACCATCGACGGCAATCGTCTGGCCGGTAATGTAGCGGGCTTCATCACTCGCGAGGAACGCGGCGGCGTTTGCGATGTCCACAGCTTCACCGAAACTGGAGAGCGGGATTTGTTTGAGGACGCCTTCCTTCTGCTGCTCGTTCAACTCGTTTGTCATGTCCGTGACGATGAATCCGGGCGCGATGGCGTTGACCGTGATGGCCCGTCCGGCGAACTCGCGGGCGAGCGATTTGGTGAAGCCAAGCAGTCCGGCCTTGCTCGCGGCGTAGTTGCATTGTCCGGCGTTGCCAATCAGGCCAATCACGCTGCTGATGTTGATGATTCTTCCGAACTTCGATTTGAGAATGTTCCGCTGAAACGCTTTCACCGCGTTGAACGCGCCTTTGAGATTGGTATCGAGAACTGTGTCCCAGTCCTCGTCGCTCATGCGCAGCGCGAGTCCGTCGCGAGTCACGCCCGCGTTGTTCACCAAGATGTCCGCGCCACCGAGATCGGCGACGATCCGCTTGCCGAGTTCCACCACAGCGGCGTGATCGGCGATGTCCACTGCGTAAGCCCTAGCCGCGCCGGGATGAGCGGCGTTGATCGCCTCCGCCGCGCTCTGCGAATTTGCCTCTGTGCGGCTGATGACCGCGACCTTCGCACCTTCGGCGGCGAAGCGTTCAGCGATGGCTTTTCCGATTCCTCGGCCTGCTCCGGTGACGATGGCGATGCGACCTTCAAGTTTCTTCATAGGCTTATGAGTTTGGGGAGAAATAGGCAAAGCTCAATCGGCAAATTGCATTGGTATCGGACAGGGAAGTCTTGAACACACCATGCATTTGAGCGAGCATTACGATATGAATCTTCAAGTGTGGAAAACGGCGGGCGTTGTCGGTCTTGGCCTCATGGCTCAAGTGAGCGGCGCGGACTGGCCGCAGTTCCTTGGCCCGCATCGCGATGGCGTTGCCGATGAAAGCGAGGCCGCCATCGCGCGGAGTTTTCCTGCTGATGGTCCGGTCATAAAATGGAAGATGAAACTCGGAACCGGGTTTGCCGGGCCGGTGGTCGCTGATGGCAGGGTGATCGTCTTCCATCGGGTCGGGGCTGATGCTCGCGTAGAAGCGCTGGACGCAGCCAGCGGCAAGCAGTTGTGGAGCTTCAGTTATGCAACCAGCTACGTGGACAGCTTCGGTTTTGATAACGGGCCTCGCGCCTGTCCGACAGTGGTGGAGGGCAAGGTCATCGTGCATGGCGCGGAAGGAATGGTTCACGCGATCAAACTCGCGACCGGTGAGAAGCTTTGGTCATACGATACCGTGAAGGAATTGCAGTCGGAGCAGGGATTCTTCGGACGAGCGGGCGCGCCGCTCATTGTGGGCAAGCGCGTCATCATCACCTGTGGCGGACGCAATGCCAAAGGCGCGGCGGGCGTGATAGCACTGAACCTTGAGGACGGAAAACTCGCCTGGCAGTCGGTGGATGACCAGGCCAGCTACTCCTCGCCCGTGGTGAAGAACGACACGCTGCTCTGCTGGATGCGGAACCAGATCGTGGTGTGCGATGCCGCCGATGGCCGAGTCTATTTCCAATCTCATCTCCGCTCCGACATGGATGCATCCGTCAACGCCGCGACTCCCATCTGGTGCAACGCGAATACTTTCTTCACCTCGGCGTGTTACGGTGTGGGGGCCGCGCTGTGGAAAATTCAGGAGACCGGCACCGCAAAAAATCGCGCGGTGAAGCTTCAACAAATCTGGGCCGGAGAGAACGCGCTGGACAGTCACTATGGCACCGCCGTTTTTTACAACGGCAACCTCTATGGCTTTCACGGACGTCAGGAGCGCGGACAAACCTTGCGCTGCATTCAGGCGGGCGACGGCAAACTCATGTGGGAATCTGAGCGCGTTCCCGGTGGTGGCTTGCTTCGCATCAAGGACATACTCGTCGTGGTCACCGAGGCGGGTGAACTCTGGCTGGCCGAAGCCAAGCCTGATAAATTCAACACCCTAGCAACCGCGCAGATTCTTCATGCGGGTCATCGCTCGTTCCCCGCCTTCTCGGGCGGCGTGCTCTATGCGCGTGACGGCAAGGAACTCGTCGCTGTGGATCTCTCCACGAAATGATGTGCTTTAGAGTCCCGGAGGATGCCGCAATACGCAGCTATTCGCAGGGCGTCCCATCGTGCTCCAACGCGGGCCTTCGCCTTGCCCGTTATAGCCGGTGTCGATTCGCAAACCGGCAACTACCATGAAGACATGGCCGCGCCGCGCGTAAATGGTGATCCATTTGCCGGGGCCGGACGTGCCGTAATTGCGGAAGGCATCGGATGGAATCGGCGTGACCAGCAAGCCCGCGCCGTGCAACACAAAGGAGGCGGTGCCGGAGCAGTCGTAACCTTTGCATTCAAAGGATCGATGACCGCCGCCGTAAATATAAGGGCGGCCCACGATGTGATTGCCTGCGGCAACCGACCGCTTCACCGGCTCCGGGGCGTCCACCGGCACCATGGCGCGTCCGTTCCTAAGAATGGCCGTCCTGCCATTGATGAACTGATATTGATAAGGCGGCGGCGAGGACTCGCAGCTTACAAGAAAAAGCGCGAGGCACAAAGCAAAGGCTGGAGGAAGGAAGCGCACGAGATAGTTTGGTTATCTTAACCTTTTCCGGCTTGATGCGCGAATGAAAAAATGACGGGAGACAATTTCGCGTGCGAGCCGCCCAGTTTACGGCCATTATTCGCTCATGCGCATCGCTGAAATTTTCTTCTCTGTGCAGGGTGAGGGCCGCCTGGCGGGTGTGCCTTCCGTCTTTATCCGCACGTCTGGCTGCAACCTCCGCTGCCGCTGGTGCGATACGCCTTACGCGTCGTGGAATCCGGAGGGCGAGGAGATGAGCATCGCGGACATCATGCAACAAGTCGCTACGCATCCGGCGCGGCATGTCGTCGTCACCGGTGGTGAACCGATGGTGGCAAAGGGTATCAGCGAACTGCTCCACGCACTCCGCGATGCCGGCCAACATATCACCATTGAGACTGCGGCCACCATCCGACCCGGAGGTGTGCCTTGTGATCTGGCTTCAATCAGCCCCAAGTTGCATCACTCCACTCCGGACGCAGCGCAATTCGGCGAGGCCTGGAGCCAGCGTCACGAGGCCGTCCGTTTACAGCCGGAAATCCTGCGCGAGTGGTGCGCCGATTACGATCATCAGATCAAATTTGTAGTCACCAACGAGAACGATGTGCATGAGATCGAGTCCCTGCTGGCGGAGGCAAAAACGGAGACCACTCCCGAGAACATACTATTGATGCCGGAAGGCCGCACCTTGGAAGAGCTTCGCGCCCGGGCACCGCAAGTGGTGGAATGGTGCAAGCCACGCGGCTGGCGCTACTGCGCGAGGCTGCACATCGAGCTTTACGGGAACAAACGCGGAACGTAAAAGGCGTCACTCACCTTCAGTCGCTTTTCTTCAGTCGCGCTTTCACCCGCTTTATCAGTCCGCGACGAGTGGTCACCTCCCCACGCACCAGCAGCCATTTCGTATGGGACAATTCAGTGCATGCGATGTGCTCGGGGGCCGTATTCTTCTCGTTGACGCCGGCAACGAGGTCGAGGCCCGCTGCCGCAAACACATGCCGGACGAATGCGGAGCAAAAGAACGCCTGATCCCGCGCGAGCAAATTTGCGCGCGGCCGCCATTCGGGATGTCGCATCGCCCACACCGTGCCTGCAAGTTCACGCAGGGAATAACGCGTGCGTTGCGCTACCTGCTCCAGTGCGGCCGCGAGCATGCGGTCAATCTGCGCAGGCGACAGCCCGAAGTCGAGAATGGCCAGCGCGGTCGTGTTCCCATCGTCATGGTATTTCGTGATCCGGTTTTCTTGGAGCCCGAGCCGGATGTGCTTGCGATGAATATCAAGGTCGGACTCGATCACCCAGTGATGCCCGTCGTGTCGGCGACCCTGGAAGATGAATGCATGAGACCAGCGGCTCCAAGCGTGATCGTCATTGAGGTGCCGCTGCGCGCGATTGATCACGCGGTTAATCAACTCCGGTCCGCCGAAAAAGCCCGCTGCGGCCTGGAGCCGCGTGGCGTTCAAAGAACTCCGCGTTGCTGAGGCCTTCGACAAGGATGGTTTCAGACATAGGGAATAATGTTCGTCTCAAAAATACATCAGAATCCACCGATTCGCGAACCACCAGCATTTCGTATACGGATGGTTACTTCACCGTGTCGTTGACGATGCCATTGTGCTCATTGAGCAGAACCCGCTTCGGTAAGACCGGCTTTTCATCAAGCGCCCAGGCCATGATGGTAACGACATGGCCCTTGCCAATCAGGTGGGCCGCCGCGCCGTTGACGACGATTTTTCCACTGCCCTCCGGCCCTTCGATCACGTAAGTTTCCAAGCGTGCACCATTGGTGATGGAACTGACCAACACGCGTTCGCCGACCCACAAGTCAACGGCGCGCATGAGATCGGTGGGAATAGTGATGCTGCCCTCGTAGGCGATGTTGGCATCAGTGACGACGGCGCGATGGAGTTTGGATTTGAGCTGCTGGCGGAACACGCGCATAGGTTGCCGTCCTGCGCCCCAGCGTCAAGCCGCGATATGGAAAGTGTGATGAACTTCAATCAAGCGCGCGCCAGCAGAGCGAGCATTCGACCGGTCTTCCCCTTCTCCATTCGGTAGGAATAAAACCGCGCCAGATCCGATGACGTGCAAATGCGCTCGTCGTGGATGTTCTCCGGCCTGACTCCGGCGACACGGGCCTGCTCGCGGATCGCGGCGGCGAAATCCACTTCGTAGGCAGGCGGGCGGATGCAGGGAGACAACTGCACGATGAGATTCTCCGGGTTCACCGCGAAGTTTGAAGACATCAGGGCGATGGCCACGCCGGTGATGTTTTGTTCCGTCCCCTTCTTCCCTGAGTGCAAGATGCCGAAAGCTTTGGTCACGGGATCGATCAAGTAAACGGCACCGCAGTCCGCCACATAGATACCAAGAGCGATACCGGGCTGACAGCAGATCAAACCATCCACCGCTTTTTGGATGCCGCCGCCCGTTTCGGTGACCACGGCGACTCGGCAGCCGTGAACCTGCTCGGCAGTCACGAAATGCGCAGGACTGAGTCCGAGTTCAGATTTCAATATCTCATGATGCCAGTCGGCGAGTCGGAGCAAGGCTTCATCACGATCCACGGAAACATCAATGCCCGGATGACGGAGAGTAAATGCGTGCTGGAAATCAACCGCCGACGACAGTGCAGGAAACCTCATAATTTGCTCAATTGGCATCCCCTAGTGTAGTGCGCGCTTATAGGTGTAACAATGGAGTTTTTGGCGGGCTCGGGTGACTTTGGCCAGGATGTCGGTGGCTTTGGCGGTCCACACCAAGG
>JAYVOH010000009.1:0-7094 GCA_043758025.1 Verrucomicrobiota bacterium | reverse complement strand
TGGTGTGGACCGCCAAAGCCACCGACATCCTGGCCAAAGTCACCCGAGCCCGCCAAAAACTCCATTGTTACACCAATAAGCGCGCACTACACTAGCTCTTTTCGGGCCACCGTGATTGATCGGGAGTTCAAGCTAATTCATGGCAGAGACATAGAAGGAACACTGTCGTGGCTACCAAGTGCTGGTCTGGGTAGTATCGGCAAGCGCGAAAAATCACTTCATTTTCGCAACAAATATCGCGTTCACTGGAAAGATTACTCTGATCTTAGCGCAAAAGGAGTCCCGCCTTACCGATACTTGTGTTTGCAGATTCGCAGCTAATCAGTTGCGGCTTTTATGGCTCGGGGAACGGCATTCTTGGCGGAGCGGTTGTCCACATCAAGGCGATCACCTTGGGCGTTAGGCCGTAGGCTTGGTTGATGAGATCGCTGAGGGCGCGGGCGGGGTCGATGCTGCGGATGTCTGTCCGATGCCGCCGAGGCGCAAGGATTCCAAAGCCGTCTGCCTGATGGGCGGAGCGGGGAAAGCCGGGTCGCCCAAACGTGTTTATCGGGGGTAAGCAGGCGCGTCCATCGATTAGACAACTGCGTTAGGCTCTCAAGCAGTTGCGTTACGCCCTTTCTCCCTAAAGCAGTTGCCTTAGGTTCTCAGGTAGTTAAGGAACGCGCTCAAGTAGTTGCAGAAAGCTCTACAGCGGGCTCACTTGGAAGGCACACGCAGACCTTGATCGCGGGCGCGTGGAGCCTCTTTATCCTCGCGAAATGCCGCACTTGGCGGCAGCAAATTCAGCGGGCGGCGGGGCTATATTTCTTGCCCAAGTGCAGATAAAGGATGCGCCTTACCTCAGCGATGCCCAGCGGATCTTTGTTGGTCCAATGGCCGCTGGGAATGATGATCTCACTTTGCGCCCCATCAAGGTGGCTGCTCCAATATTCCACGATCCCGTCGCTGCTGGCAGGTTTGGTGTGATCCGGGTTTCCTCCTTTGCCACGGTCGCCAATGATGGAGTGGTAGGGAATGCCCTTGGCCAGCGGAAGTTTAGCCAGGTTTTTCACAAAGCGGTTTTCTGGATTGAGGAAATCCACACTGGTGGGCATTTTCTTTGATTTCTCCCCAATGGAATTGGCTTTGGCCAACGCTAAAACGCTGGGGTCATCATTGAACAAGTTTTTGGGTTTGGGAATCAAGAAGGATCCCAGTTTGCCCATGAAGCCCTTGGCCAGGTTCGCACCGCAGTGGGATGGGGAGAGAAAGATAACGCGGCTGATCTCAGGACGATGCTGGAAGATCAGCGCTTTGGTTATGCTCTTGCGGGTTTCGGGAACAAAGTCCATTTCTCCGGGGGACTTGTCGTAAGTGGCATTCCATAGCTTCATACCACTATCGGTCATCAGGACGCGGCTGATCATGCCGCCCATGCTGTGCCCGATCACGACAATCTTCTTGTGATCAGGATAGCGGGCATGGACGGCATCCAGCTGCTGACGTAAAATAGAGGCACTCAATGGATAGGGATAACCGGAGGGATAACTGAAGAACCAGATTTGGTAATTTTTCCGGATTACCGGATCCGTCCGCAGGCTTTCGATCATGGGAGCCCAGATGGCTTCAGAGTCCCCCAATCCATGGATGCACAGCAGGGGAATTTTTTTGGGATCATAGGGTTGCAAGAGTGCCAGGCGCGGTCCGTTGGCCATCTCACCGGGTTTGATCAACCCACCGCGTTCCTTCTTCCCGGGACTAAATTCCGCCAAGGCCAACGCAGTGGGGGCCGTGAAATCTGCCGCCAGCGGATAGCTTCGCCCACTCAGCGTAACGGTTTCATTGGAGAGAGCATCGACGAGGCTGGCAATGCCGTTGTTGCCTTTGATTTCCACTACTCCCGTCATGCCATAGTAGGCGTGCTTACCTTGCGCGAATTGATCGTGCTTGGTGAAATCGAAATCTTTGGTGTCCACTACCAATGGCGCGCCGAGGCCTTCCTGAGCGCCATCGTTCGCCACCAACCGTCCCTTGAATTGATAGCGATCGGCTGGCCGAATCTTGAAGTTAGATGGATTGAGGGCTCGATCCGCAAGGGGCTTGAGAGCGAACGCCCATGTCTTGGTCGCACCAGGGCAGGCCAGGGGAGCTTTCCAAGGTTGCAATCCGGCATCGTTCATGATCTCGAAAATGCGGCCGACGGCAAAATTATAGTCCGCCCGGGCCTGGGCATTATTCGGGGTCTTCTCAAAGACCGCACCAGCCGCCGCAACGGCGTCCAGATATTTCCCAATGTTCGCCCGTGGCTCCTTGAAAGGATGCTTCAAGGCCTGCGTGATAATCTGACCCGAGGCAGAGGTCGAATGGTATGCCGGGCGCTTCTCACTAAAAGTGGAATGCGAGCAACTTGTGACCACCAGGGTCATGCTCAAGAGGGAGGTGTGGCAGATGGCGCGTAAATTCATAAGTGGCAGTAAATCGGATTGTTGAACCGAATATGCATCTTCTCTGTGACGGAATTGGTTTGCTTCTGTTCAGGTGGAATGATTGTTTTCCACTTTTCTTTCAGCCATGACAGTCCACCCCCATGCGGCAGCTTCGTCAAGCCCCTCGTCCAGATTGCCAATGGGATAAGTGCGCAGACCACCTCGCACGCGTCTGCATCGAATTTTGGAACAACGGTTGCAAACCTAAGCCCCTTGCCGTTCAGGTCATCATGTTCAAACGACTCCTTGCTTTTACGCTGACCTTCTTTGCGACCCTTGCCTGGAGCGATGACTCCCCCGCCAAGGTTGAAGGCTTCACTTATGTCCGCACTGTGGGCGGTATCGCGGAATACAAACTGGATGCCAACGGGTTGCAAGTGCTGCTTCTCCCCGTGAAAACCGCCCCGGTGGCGACCTTCATGGTGACGTATCATGTCGGCTCCCGCAACGAAGTCACCGGCACCACGGGCGCGACGCATTTGCTGGAACACTTGATGTTCAAAGGCAGCACCAAACACGACCGCAGTCTCGGCACCGGTTATGACCAGGTTCTTGAACGCGTCGGCGCGGAGACGAACGCGACCACATGGCTGGACCGCACCAATTACTACTCCACAGTCCCGATGAACGCCTTGCCGCTGCTCATCGAAGTCGAGGCCGAGCGCATGAGAAACCTGTCACTGCGCGAAGAAGACCGTCGCCCGGAGATGACGGTGGTGCGCAATGAATTCGAGCGCGGTGAAAACAAACCGATGGAGGCCTTGAGCAAAGAAATCTGGGCCGCTGCATTTCAAGCGCATCCGTATCATCACGATACCATTGGCTGGCGCAGCGACATTGAGCGGGTGCCCATTGAGAAACTCCGCGCATTCTACGATACCTTTTATTGGCCGGATAATGCCACCGCGACTGTCATCGGTGACTTCGATCCCGCAGAGGCGCTCGCCGCGATCAGGGAGCACTATGGCGCAATCCCAAAATCGCCGCACCCCCTCCCGCAACTATACACCGAAGAACCGGAGCAAAGCGGACAGCGTCGCGTGTTGCTTAAGCGCAGCGGAGAGATCGGCATCGTGGCCCTGGCGCACAAAATCCCACAGGCCACGCACGAAGACTGGCCGGCCATCCAGGTCTTCAGCAGTATCCTTACCTATGGCAAGACAAGCCGTTGTTACCGCGCCCTCACGGATAAAAACCTTACCATCGAAGTGGACGGTGAGGCGCGCTTCACGCATGACCCATCGCTGCACGTCACCGCTGCTTATCTTAACAACGGCGTGAAGCACGAGGATGTGGAGCGCAAGTTGGTAGCGGAAATCGAAAAGATCAAAACCAGCGGCGTCACTGCGGGCGAAGTGCAGACTGCCATCGCCGGCTTTCTCGCTCGACGCGCCTATGCCCGCGACGGTTCTTTTTCGCTGGCAAGCGAACTCAATGAATGCATCGCCGTCGGGGACTGGACTCTGTATGCTTCGCTGGAAGCAAAGATCAAAACCGTGACGCCTGCTGAGGTTCAGCGCGTGGCGAAGAAGTATTTCATTGAGGACCACAGCGTCGCAGGCTGGTTTGTGCCGGTCCAAACGAAGAGCGATGACCAACCCAAGGATGTGTCTGCGAAAGAGGAAGCTTTCCAACCCAAGGAGGTGCTTGCGCCCCAGCCACTGGCGACTCCGCTGGGCGACATCCCATCCGCTGATCTCGCGCATCGCGTAGCACGGGAGCAGATCGCGGGCATGGATGTCCTGGTCTGTCCCGGTGTGGCGAAAGACATCGTGCATCTGGTCATGAGCGTGCCCGCGGGAGAAGCCACATCCTCGAACCGCACGCTGGCCCACGTCGTCGCCGGGATGCTGGAGCGCGGCACGAAGAAGCACGACCAGTTCGCCTTTGCCGATCTACTGGAGAAGGTCGGCGCATCCATTCAGTCCAAGGTCAAGATCGACACCGTCGAATTCTCCGTGAAATGCCTCAGCAAGGACATGCCACTCGTGATCTCGCTGCTCGCCGAGCAACTCCGCACGCCTGCCTTCCTGCCCCAAGAACTCGCCAAGCTGAAAAAAGAACTGGCCGACAGCATCCAGCAAACCTTGGAGAGCACCGACACTCAAGCTGCCATTGCCTTCTCCCGCGCAGTCTATCCTAAAGATCATCCTGCCCGACAGAACAACGTTCCGGAAATGCTCGCCGATCTGGAGAAAGTGAAGCTCGCGGATGTGAACAAATTCTATGCGACGAATTACGGGCCGCGCGACTCGCACATCATCGCAGTCGGCGACCTTGACTCAGCTGCTTTCAAGACGGAAATCGCGAAGGCCTTCGATGGCTGGAAACCTCAAGCCGAGCGCAAGCCGACAGCCAACACGGCAGCGGAATCCAAAGGCGAAGAAATCATCTTCCCCATGCCCGACAAGGCCAGCATCAGCATCATGCTCGGGCAACCGAGCGGAGTCAGCGCACGCGACCACGACTGGCTCGCGCTCAACGTCGGCACCAAGATTCTCGGCGAAGGCTTCATCAGCCGCTTGATCGGGAACGTGCGCGACCGCGAAGGACTCACCTACGGCATTCATGCGCGCATGGAGGACGACAGTTTCCGCCCCGGCATCTGGTCTATTGAAGGCACCTTCGCCCCCGCCCTGTTGGAGAAAGGAATCGCCAGCACCCGGCGCGAACTTGAGAACTGGTGGAAAGACGGCATCACCGCCGATGAACTCGCCTACCGAAAAAGCGCCATGGCCGGAGCCTTCACCATCAGCCTGGAAACCACCGAGGGTCTCGCCGAGCGCCTCCTGGTTTGCGTCGAGCGCGGCTTCGATATAAAGTGGCTCGACGAATTCCCCGCCAAAATCAACGCGCTCACTCTTGATGAAGTGAACGCCGCGATCAAAAAACACCTCGACCCCGCGAAGATGGTGACAGTGAAGGCCGGGACGGTGAAGTGATAGCGGCGTCTGAATTCAGTTACTCCGACTTGAGCGAAGCCATGTCGATTGAGAAGCGATACTTCACATCAGACTTGACCATTCGATCATAAGCTTCATTGAGCTTTTGAATCGGTATGACCTCGACATCGGAGGTAATGTTATGTGTGCCGCAGAAGTCGAGCATCTCCTGCGTCTCGGCGATGCCGCCGATGAGGGACCCGGAGAGGCTGCGACGGCCGAAGATGAGCGAGAAGGCGGAGATGGACATGGGCTTTTCCGGAGCGCCGACCAAGGTCATGTTGCCATCGCGCTTGAGCAAGTTCAGATAGGCATTGATGTCGTGCTCAGCCGAAACGCAGTCGAGAATAAAATCGAAAGTGCCCGCGTGCTTCTGCATCTCGTCAGCATTACGCGAGACAACGACATCGTCCGCGCCCAGGCGGAATGCGTCTTCCCGCTTGTTGGGTGAGGTGGTGAAGACCACAACATGCGCCCCGAGAGCGTCGGCCAGCTTCACGCCCATGTGTCCCAGACCGCCCAAACCGACGATTCCGACCTTCTTGCCCGGACCAACGTTGGCGCGCTTCAGCGGCGAATAAGTTGTGATGCCTGCGCACAGCAGAGGCGCGGCACCGGCAAGATCAAGATTGGAAGGGATTCGCAAGACAAAGTGCTGGTCCACGACGATGCTGTCAGAATAGCCGCCATAGGTCACCGGGGCGGTGCCGTGATTGTCGGGAGAGTTGTAGGTGAAGACTCCGTTCGGGCAGAGGTTTTCGAGATCTTCGCGACAGCACGGGCAGCTTTGATCAGAATCCACCAGGCAGCCGACACCGACAATGTCGCCCGGTTTGTGCTTCGTGACTGCGGAGCCAACCTTCGTCACGCGGCCGACGATTTCGTGGCCAGGGACGCAGGGATAGGTGGTCTGCATCACGCTGCTCCATTCGTTGCGCGCGGTGTGCAAGTCGGAGTGACAGATCCCGCAGAAGAGGATTTCGATTTGAACATCGCGCTCGGTCGGTTCGCGGCGCGGGATGGTCGTGGTGGCTAGAGGCGATGTGGCACTTGCGGTGGAGTAGGCTTTGGATTGATACATAGTGTGAATAGTCAGTGAGGTTGATATCGTAGTTCCTACGCGCCTCGCGCCTCGGAGGCCGGTCATAATCACCGCTCTTTGAAGATGAAACCTGCACAAAAAGACTCTCCAGTCAACCCCAGGAAAGGGCTGCCGGAGAGCGGTGTTGCTTCGGTAGTGCTTAAATTACTTTGTAGGTGGCATGAGCACTTTATCAATGACGTGAATCACGCCATTGCTCGCAGGCACATCGGCCTTTACGACCTTGGCGTCGTTTACCATCACGGTGCTGCCTTTGACCTTGATATCAAGTTCCGCGCCATTGGCGGTTTTGGCTTTCATGGTCTTGACGTCTGCGGCCATGACTTTGCCCTCAATGACATGATAGGCGAGCAACATTCCGAGCTTCTCTTTGTTCTCGGGCTTGAGCAGGTCATCGACGGTGCCAGCCGGGAGTTTGGCAAAAGCCTCGTCACTCGGCGCGAACACCGTGTAAGGGCCCTTCTCTTGGAGCATCTGGGTCTTGCCTGCGGCATCAAGTGCAGCAGTCAGGGTCTTGAATGTTCCGGCTGATTTCGCGGTGGCGACGATGTCATCAGCAGCGAAGGTGGCGCAGGCGATGAA
>JAYVOH010000008.1:0-2430 GCA_043758025.1 Verrucomicrobiota bacterium | reverse complement strand
AAGCCAACCTTGCTTCACTGCCGCCGTTCCTGCGCACGTTGTTCTGGGTCTATGGCGCGTTCATTGTGCTGACCATTGCTGGCCTCGGCACGCTCACCCTGCTGCATGCGAAGGCGATGGCTGAGGGCGAGCCGGTTGCCCGGTCGCTGGCAGCATTCATCGCCATCTTTTGGTCAGCACGGCTCTTCGTGCAGTTTTTCGTCTTTGATGCGGCTGGCTTTCTCACCAGCACCGTCCGCAAGATTGGCTACCACACGCTGACCCTCGCCTTCATCGCTCAAGCCGTGGTTTACATCTTCGCGGCGATCAAACCTCTCTTGGACCATGCCTGAAAGCAAAAACTGCTCGAAGGCGGATTCGAGTTTCGATTCCCAACAATGCAAACCGCCTTGCAAAATTTCGCCACACCATGAACACCGACACACTCATCCTCGCCCTCCAATTCGCCGCCGCCGGACAGATCATTATTGCCGTGCTCGGTTTCTTTCTCGCGCGAATGCTCGACTGGAAAGAGGCCATCTCGAACATGCCGCTGCTCGTGCGCGAGGTGTTTCAAATCCACGGCTGGTTCATCTCCATTACGCTTCTCATTTTCGGCACACTGACTTGGCGGTTTGCTCCCGACATCGCAGGAGGCACGCACGAGTTTCTCCGCTGGTTCTCCACAGGTGTCGGCATCTTCTGGGGCCTGCGCTGTGTGATGCAATGGACGCACTATAGCTCGGTTCACTGGCGTGGCATCGCTGATCGCACAGCGATTCATTGGATCGTCTTCCTCAGCTACTCCGCGTTCGCCGTGATTTATTTGAAAGCCGCGCTGGGGTGATAAAACCATTCCAACCCTCAACTCAACCCCCACACACACCACTATGAACGAAACCGTCATCACCTACACCCTCTACCTCGTGCTCGCCGTCACCCTGACCATCTGGGTGGCGCGAACGCTCCACAAAAACGGCCGCATCTTCCTCGTCGATTGCTTCCACGGGAACACCGACCTCGCCGACAGCGTCAATCACCTGCTGCTCGTCGGCTTCTACCTCATGAACATCGGCTTCGTCTCGCTGTATCTCAAAACGGCGGATGAGATCGCCGGTGCGCGCGGCGTCTTCGAGGCGTTGAGCGGCAAAATGGGCGTCGTGCTGCTGGTGCTCGGCGGCATGCACTTCTTCAACCTCTACGTCTTCACCAAGATGCGCCGCCGTGCCACGCTCGCGAACCTGCCGCCGCCCATTCCGCCGATGCATCGCGTCAGCAAAGCCCACGACATTCTCGACACGCTGTGAAAACTTTTCTGCGCAAATTGAAGCTGTCATTCCTCGCGATGTTGTGCGGCTGGATTGCGTGCAACATCGCGCTGTGGATTGCTTATGGAATAGTGATGCTTGTCGAGGGTGAGCAAGTCATCGAGTCCTTTAGATTGAATGTCGTGTTGGTTTTTGCCGCGCTCACAGGGCTGTGGATAGCTGCGGTCTGGCTTGTCATCTTTTTGCCAGTCGATTTGATGATCGCTGACAGTTCAAGACTGCGACGTCCAAAAACAGCAGCGCTGATGGGTTTGGCATCAGCCGTGCTTTTTGTTGCATGTTATCTGCTTTGCATGGCAGCCATCTCAGGATCGCCGCTGGATACGTCCGCTGCGCTTGTGTTCGGCACCTTTGGCCTCGGAGCGTCTGTCACAGGCAGTTTCGCTGCTTTCGTCAGATCTTTGATGGATCGCAAACTTCATTCGCTCAAGCCATGATCACCCTCACCATCTTCTACGACGCTCATTGTGGTCTCTGCTCGCGTTTCCGGCGCTGGATGCTCGAACAGGCGTCGTATGTGCGGCTGGAATTCCTGCCTTACGATTCGGAGCAGGCACGCCATCGCTGCCCCGATCTCCCCAACCTCCGCGCCGACCAGGAAATCGTCGTCATGAGCGATGACGGCTCGCTTTGGCAGGGTGCGGCGGCGTGGGTAACATGCCTGTGGGCCTTGCGTGAGTATCGCGAATGGTCGCTGCGGCTTGCCAGCCCTGGCATGCAGCAGATGGCTCGACGTGTGGTCCACTGGATCTCCAGCAACCGCATCAGTCTCTCGCGCTTGCTGCGCTTGAGCAGCGATGATAAGCTGCGCGCGGAAATCAACGAAGTGTCCTGCGACAACGGCGCTTGCGGCGTGGCTTTCAAATAAGACCGGAGGTTTGCCGCAAAGGGGCAGAGCGGCGGAGGCCGCAGAGTTTTGATGCAAACATCTCAGCCCCTCGGCTCCTTTGCCTCTCTGCGGCAGATTCTTGCCGCCCAAAGTATCCAAAGCACACGCATCTTGCATTTTCAGGGGCGCTTGCGCTGTAATGCCTGCATGCTTTTTCTCCGCTGCCTTGCCGCCGTCTCGACTCTCACCTTCACGCTTCATGCCGCCGAGGAAAAACTCCGCCTCGTGCGTGAA
>JAYVOH010000007.1:0-7113 GCA_043758025.1 Verrucomicrobiota bacterium | reverse complement strand
CGCCTCATCCAGCGCTTTGTCTTCCTTCGTCTTGGTTATTCTCATGTCTTCTTCTCCTCGGGTTTGCCCCTCCACACAAACTTTCAGACAGGCTCCTTCTCTATGGGGTGTAACACCACTTTGGACGGCGGGCGTCAACGACGGTGGCTCGTGCCAGCCAGTTTGTGCAGGCAGGCCCGCATCAGCATCAGCATCAGCATCAGCATCAGCATCAGCAACGACCCCTGGACTCACTTTGCCATTCCGAATTTCAGAGGGGCGGTTCGCATTCACACCGCAAAGAGACTCGTTGAATGACGAAGCGCTACTCACCCTGAAGCGCTGAAAAGACTGGCAAGTCCAGCCGCGCTACGCCAATGCGCTTGTCCGCCATGCCGTAGTAAACATCGAAGCGGCTCGGCAAGCCCAGGTCATCCCGTCGATCAATCGCGGTCGGAAACACGACATTCGGCACGATGCCCTCGCGCTCTTGGCGCAGCTCCGGCGTCAAGATAGGTTCTGGCGAGCGATAGCGGATAAGGTGAGGATGTTTTTCATCCAGCAGAAGGATCCCGGCGGAGTAAGCCAGATTGCTCGCCGAATCTTTTTTGTTCAATGCCTCACACACCCCATGATAAAGGAACAGCCAGCCTTGCGGAGTCAGGATCGGCGGAGTGCCGCCACCGATTTTCAACTGCTCCCAAGCCGCGACCGGACACGCCAGCCGCCGGTGCGAATCGAAGTGGCAGAGGTGATGGTGTTCGGTGCAGATCTCATTGACCAACGAGTGATAGGAAATCCAGATGCTCTCCCGCAGGATATCCACCATGCGGGGATACCGGCAGTGAAGTTTCTCGTCCGGCCCGGTGCCCGGAAAGAGCGGACGATGGATCAGCGCCATGGCGGGTCGTCCGTCGGCATCGGCGATGGCGATGGGAAACAGCAAGGCATCTTTGTTGGCGACATCATTAAAGTCAACGCCCTCATAAGGCATGAAGCTTGCCAGCCCCAATCGCTCCCAGTGAAACAAATCCTCCGACATGGCCAGCGCGATGCGTGGTCCCCGGGATGAAAGCGCCGTGTAGGTCATCACATAACGTTGCAGCGGCTCGATGAAGGTGATGCGCGGGTCCTCGCAACCGCCGCCATCGGGCCGCAGTTCGTATTCAGCGGTCGGCTCCAGCGCGATGCCCAGCCGCTCAACGCCCACCGGATCACCGGCCTCGTTGAAGCGCACGCGCGCGATGCCAATGCGCGAGTAATTGCCCTGCGCCACCAGCCGTGGAAAAAGATAGAGCTGCCCGTCGCGACCACGCGCCGATGCTGGATTCAGCACGCCGCCTGCCTCCAGCGGATTGCCTGGCTCCAGCTCCATCACTACGCCGAGGCGCTGCAACTGGAGGGGGGCACTTGCGGTGTCTGGTTCAGTGTGTGGGTTCATCGTGGATCGCAACTTAACGCTTCTGAAGTGCAGTGCATTCGTGATTACGGACACGGGAATGCCCTGGCTCCAGCCCATGCAGGTCTCCGAGGAGGACGGCGATAGGGATGTAGAGCCACACATGGGCGTTACCGCTTTGAATCATTTGGGTGATATCAGTCATAGGTTTGGGATGTTGAGGTTAGGTGTGGGGTGTGATGGGGTGATTGGGTTCCGATTCGTCACAACTTCACCCCCATGACCGCGAGGACTTTCATGGTGAATATGTAATACGCCACTGTCCCCGCGATGCACAAACCCAGTGCAGGCCAGAAGGTCATGCCGTGATTGAGCAGCCATGGCAGCAAGAGAAACATCGGCAGTGTGGGCAGCACAAACCAGAAGGTGCCAAAGAATGCTTCGCGATGAGTGACTCATCCTTCTGCTCCACATACAGCCAGATGAAGGCTAACAAGGAGGTGAGCGGCAGCGAGTGAATGATGCTCGCGGCGAAGTTGTTGCGCTTCGCCACCTCCGTCACCGTGGCGATGACGGAGGCGCTGAGGAAGAGCTTGATGAGGTAATGGATCATGGGGCGATGAGGCGTTGGGTTTTGCGCTCAAACATCGCATACAGCACGGGCAGCACGATGAGCGTGAGGAAGGTGGAACTGAGGATGCTGCCGATGACGACGGTGGCGAGCGGGCGCTGCACTTCTGCGCCCGTGCCAGTGGCGATGGCCATGGGCACAAAGCCGAGACTGGCGACCATCGCGGTCATCAGCACTGGGCGCAGGCGCGTGATGGAGCCTTCGATCACGGCATCAAGCAGCTCGCGGCCTTGTTCGCGCAATTGGTTGAAGTAAGTGATCATGACCAGTCCGTTGAGAACGGCGACTCCACTGAGCGCGATGAAGCCGACAGCAGCCGTAATACTGAAAGGCATGCCGCGCAACCACAGCGCGGCCACGCCGCCGGTCACAGCGAGCGGAATGCCGGAATAGACGACCAGCGCCTGACGCAGACTGCCGAAGGCGAGGAAGATGAGCACGAAGATGAGCACCAGCGCGGAAGGAACCACGATCATCAGGCGGGCACGCGCCTCTTGCAGGTTTTTGAACTGCCCGCCGAACTCGACGATGTAGCCCTCGGGCAGCTTCACTTGCTCGTTGATGCGCTGCTCGGCATCACGCACAAAACTTTCCACATCGCGGCCCCCGAGGTTCACCATCAGCGCTGAACGGCGGTGGCCGTCATCGCGGTTGATCGGCTCCACGACCTTGACGGTCTTGAAGTCCACGACCTGACCGAGGTGGATAAGGCCGGACTGATTCACACGCAGCGGCAGCGCCTTGATCTGCTCGTCATCGGCGCGCAGTGCTTCGGGCATGCGCACCACGATGCCGCGGCGCTTGTCGCCATCCACGGCGGTGCCCACCACTTCACCGGCGAGCGCGGCACCGACGGCACGGTTCACTTCGGCGGCTTGCAGGTTGTAGCGCTGCAGGGCCTCGCGCTTCACGTTGATCTGGAGCTGCGGGGTGCGGCCCTCGGTTTCAAACTCCACCTGCGCGGCTCCTGGTGTGCCTTCGAGAATGGCTTTGGTCTGCTCGGCGAGCTTTTCCAGCACGTCGTAGTCATTGCCGAAAATCTTCACCGCGATCTCGGCCTTCGTGCCTTCCAGCATCTCATTGAAGCGCATCTCGATGGGCTGGGCGAAGAGGATGTTGTAGTCGGGGTTCATCTTCTTCAGCTCGGCTTCGATCTGGGCGCGCAGCTCGGCCTTGGTGGTCGGGCGGCCCGCGGTCTTGGGCCATTCGGCGAGGTCCTTGTAGAAGATATACACATCGCTCTCGTTCGGCGGCATGGGGTCGCTGGCGATAGCGCTGGTGCCGATGCGGGTGAAAATGCGCGTGAGTTCGGGGAACTCTTTGAGCAGCAAGTTCTCCACCTCGATGTCGGTCTTCATGGACTCCTCCATGCTCATGCCCACGGGTTTGTAGAGCATGGAGGTGATGGAGCCTTCGTCGAGCTTGGGCACGAACTCCGCGCCGAGGTGATTGAAGAGCAAAACCGATCCGACGAAGAGCGCGATGGCCGCTGGCACGACGATCCAGCGCAGTTTGAGCGCGAGCTTCAGCAGCGGGCCGTAGATGCCCTTGGCGAGGCGCATGAAGATGTTGTCACCCTCCTGAATGTGCCCGCCCAGAAGGAACGAGCAGAGCACTGGCATGAGCGTGAGCGCCAGGACTAGTGCGCCCGCCAGGGCCAGCATGACGGTGATCGCCATGGGATGGAACATCTTCCCCTCAATCCCTGAGAGCGCGAGGATGGGGACGTAAACAATGGTGATGATGACGACGCCGAAGAACATGGGCGTGCCGACTTGTTTGCTGGCGTGAAGCACGGTGCGGGAGCGCTCTTCCGGCGTGAGCTTCCGACCCAGCTCATGCTGCTTCATGCCCAGCTCGCGCACGATGTTCTCCACAATGACCACCGCGCCATCAATGATAAGGCCGAAGTCCACGGCGCCGAGCGACATCAAGTTCCCCGACACTCCGCCCTTGACCATGCCGATGAGTGCGAACAGGAACGAGAGGGGAATGGCACACGCGACGATCAGTGAGGCGCGCCAGTTGCCGAGCAACAGCAGCAGCACGACGACGACGAGCACCGCTCCCTCGAACAAGTTCTTCTCCACCGTATGAATGGATTTGTTGATGAGGATGGAGCGGTCATATTGCGCCTGAATCTCCACGCCTTCGGGCAGCTTCGTTTGGATTTCAGCGATGCGCTCCTTTACTCGCTCCGCCACTTCGCGGCTGTTTTGTCCGGCCAGCATCAGCGTGGTGCCGATGACCGTTTCCTTGCCGTTGAGCGTGGCCGCACCGGTGCGGAATTTAGTGCCCGTGACCACTTCGGCCACGTCCTTCACAAGCAGAGGTTTGACTGCGGCACCGAACTTGATCGGCAGGTTGGCGAGGTCTTCCACGGTGTTCACCCGGCTCACGGCGCGAATGGTCAACTGCTCGCCACCCCGGCTGATGATGCCGCCGCCCGCGTTCTCCACATTGGCACCAATAATCTCCGCGAGTTCGCTGAAGGTCATGCCCACGCGCTCCAGCGCCTCGGGCTTGGGCTGCACCACGAACTGCCGCTCATAGCCGCCGGTGCCGTTGATCTCGGCAATGCCAGGCACCGTGCGCAGCAGGGGCTTGATGAGGTATTCCTGAATCTCGCTCAACTCCAGCAACTGCTCCAGCTCGCTCTCCGGCTTGTGCTTCGCGTCGTCCTTGTAGTTCACGCTGTAGTAAAAGATTTCGCCCAGGCCGGTGGTGATTGGCGCGAGCTTTGGCGTCGTGCCCTTCGGCAGGTTCTCCATCACGGTCTGCAAGCGCTCGGCCACATACTGCCGGGCATGATGGATGTCGGTGCTGTCGGAGAACTGTAGCGTGATCTGCGAGAGGCCGAACTTGGTCAGCGAGCGCATTTCCTCCACGCCAGGAAGTCCCGCGAGCTCGATTTCAAGGGGGCGCGTGACGAGTCGCTCGGACTCCTCGGCAGCGAGAGCGGCGACCTCCGTGTTGACCTGAACCTGCACGCCGGTGATGTCCGGCACGGCATCCATCGGCAGCAGCTTGGCGGACCAGAGGCCGCCACCGAGCAGGCCAAACGCGCCCAGCAGCACGACGGCACGTTGGCGCATCGAAAACTCAAGGATATTGTCGATCATGTGGGTTTAATTGTTGAGCTTTGATCCGGTGAGCTGCTCCAGCTCCAGTCGTGCCTGAAGCGCTCCAAGCTGCGAGTCGAGCACGGCGTTCACGGCCTCGATGTATTGCTTCTGCAACTCGGTGTAGGTGCTCAGCGGCAACGCGCCGAGGCGATAATGCTCGTCAGCCTCACTCGCGGCAGCACGAAAGCTCTCCAGCGTGTCCGCAGGCCACTTTGCCAGTTCTTCGCCAAAGATCGCATACGCACTTGACTGTGCGGAGACGGCGCGCTCCAGCTCACGCATCTGTGCGGCGAGCATCATCTCAGCCTGGGTCTGCCGCGCCTTTGCGGTTTCGATGTTGCCCTTGTTCTTGTTCCATAGGGGCAGCGGAATTGACACGCCAATGCCGAATTGTGTTTCGCGCGACTGTGCTTTCTGCTGGTTGACGTAAGGCGCCACGGTGAACGCAGGCCAGCGTTCGTTCTCGGCAAGCTTCACTTGAAAGCCCTGCTGCTCCACGTCGAGCATCCGCGCGCGCAGGCCGAAGTTCTTCAGCCGCGCACCGGTGAGCAGCATCCCCAGCGGAGGCGGAGGCGCAAGGGTGAGGCGCTCCGGTCTGACCTCAATGCCATGATCCGGCTTCTCGCCAAGCAGTTGATTAAGCGCGAACCTGGCCTCTGCCAGTTCGCGTTTCGCCTTGGTCGCCTCATTGCCAAGAGTCAGCGCGGTGGCCTGGATGATGCGTGCCTCCAGCCGCGGCGCGGGACCGGTGGGATCGCGTTGCAGCAGGACACTGGCAAGATCTGTGAGGCGCTTGGAAACTTCCGTGGCCGCACGCGCTTTTTCCTGTGCCGCCATGAGCTTCCATGCCGTGGAGCGCACCCGCCCGCCGAGCGCAGCCTTGAATTGTTCCAGTCCAAGCTGTGCCACCTCAGTTTGTTTCAGAGCAAGAGCCTTGCGTAAGGCGATGCGTCCTGGCCACTCAAAGGTCTGGGCCAGCGTCAGGGCCCACGTCGGGCCATCGCTGACCGAGCCGAGGTCTTTGACTTTCCAAACACCGAGGCTGGTTTGCAGTTCAGGATTGGCCACGGTAGCTGCCGTGCGTTCGCCGCCTTTGGAGGCTGCAATCTCCGCTTCATAGAAGCGGACTTCGGGATGCGTGGCCACGGCTTTTGAAACGAGAGATGAGATGCTAACTGGCTCCGCCTTGAGCGAAGCGAGCATGGAGATGACGAGGAGAGAGGAGTTGAGAAGATGTTTCATGAAAGGAAATAGGGTTGAGTGGAAAAAAGAAGTTCATGGGCAACGCCAGCACATGCTAGCAGCGCAAGGGCACAAAAAGACCCGCGCAAAGGACGCTGCAACCTGGCAGCGCCGCGCAGGTCAGGCGGAAACTGGCATCAAACGAGGAGAACCGTCGTTCGCAGGCATAGCATCCCCATGGATGCATGAGGAGGTAGTCGCGCTGCATGACGCTGCATCGCTTTACAAGCAAGCCGTCTAGGATGTAAGGAGATGTCGTGCCACTGCACACACACCAGAGTCGCAGACGCGACATTCAAGGTCATGGAGCTGATGCTGAGCG
The DNA here is from genome assembly GCA_043758025.1 of Verrucomicrobiota bacterium. Taxonomy (GTDB): domain Bacteria; phylum Verrucomicrobiota; class Verrucomicrobiia; order Verrucomicrobiales; family Verrucomicrobiaceae; genus VFKE01. The sequence goes on along the minus strand of JAYVOH010000007.1, from coordinate 415 downwards.
CATCGCTGTTGGCGAAGTGCATCAAATGGTCATCTTCCTCGTCGTGAGCACCGATGCCTGTGATGGCTTCCGCAAGCCCTCCATAAACATGCGCGTGGTGGTCGTCAGGGTGATGCAACAACACATCTACATGCCCGTCGCTCAGGGCAATCCACACCTCATGCTCGCCGCTGATCGCCGCCAACGAAGCCACCGCCGCCGCAGCGATGCCTGGCATGCCCAGCAAATACAGCACCAACAGCAGCCACGCGGAATGGCGCGGACGGGGCGGTGTTGCGGGCGAGTTCATGGCCGAGCAGTATGGGTTTGTTTGGTTGTGGCGCAAGCTGGAAAAATACCAAGTCCTCGCTCGACGCATAGCCTGTTTTAGGGGATCGCAGACGGACAGAGTCTTCATCTTCGCTATGTTGTGATG
>JAYVOH010000006.1:0-2434 GCA_043758025.1 Verrucomicrobiota bacterium | reverse complement strand
CATAAACATGGCAGTGATGAGCAAAGCTTTCCCTAGCCTTTTCCATTTTTTGGAAGCGGGCTTCATGGGGCTGGCATCGAAAATGGAATGGTCTTATTTGTCTGCGACATTTTCGCCATTGGCCATCGGCAGGGTTTGCACGCGGTCGATGGAACCCAATCCGTAATGATCCGGTTCATACATGGCCTCGATGCGGGTCGGTGGCGCGATGACATCGCCTTCCGCGATGACGCGGGCGAGATATTTCAAATCAAACCGGCCAAGCTGGCTCCAGTCGTCAGTGAAGAACAGCGCCTTGTCATTGCGCAGCTCGCGGTAATCGCACATCCATTCATTGTCGCGGGCCTTGGCGTCATTGCGCTGATTCTGGGTGGCGAACTCAGGGTTCACCGGTTCGAACACGCTGGGCAATGGATCTTCCAGCGCGAGGTAGCGGTTGGGCCGGAGCACCTCGACTTCGAGCGTGACCACGATGAGGTCACCCACGCGAAGGTCTTTCGCAGGCTCCAAGGTGCCGGTGGCAGTGAGGCGTTCATAGCGGCGTTTGATGCCAAATCCTTTTTGCACCGGCTGGAAGGTTTTCATGTCCGGCCAGGCTTTGAGTTCGACACGGCCTCGCAAGGTCTTCCCATCGGGAACGCTGACACGCAATGGCTGCGCGCCGCCTTTGTGATCGAATGTCATGAGCGCCGAAGTCGTCGCCAGCGGACTGCCCAGGGTCATTTCGCTTTTCTTGCCGCCGTAATCCATGACGAAGTTCAGCGGTGACGCATCATTCGACGTGCGTTCGTTCGCGGAGATGCCGAGCAGAATCCAGGCGTTGGAGAAAGTGGTGCCCCAGTGACCATCGCGACCACGGCGGTCGAAGAGTTCGCCCGCAAGTTTGTTGCCCTCATTGTTGAGGCCAAGTTGGGCGCAGAGCAGAAGGCGCAGCCCGGCGGCGGTGTTGTCACCCAGCCAGTAGCGCTCGTAACGTGCAGAGGCGGGCAGCGGCTTCATGAGCTCCGCGATTTGTTTTTCCGGTGCTTTGGTAATGGCCATGGCCATCGCGAGGAAAAGCCTTGAAGTCTCGGGCATCGTGTTGCGACGCTGATAAAGCAAGTCTTGATAAGCCTGCTCGGCCTTGCCCGCTTTCGCCAGCATGTAGAGCGCGAACGATGAATCGTAGAGGCCGTAAGACTCCTTGGTTTTTCCGAGATCGAGTCCGCGCAACTCTTCGGACATCCACTTGGTAATCTTATCAATGGTCTCCTGCGGAACGTCCACGCCCCACTCTTTCGCCTTGATCAATCCGTATCCGCCATACGCAGAGGCCCAGAGCAGAGGCTTGGTGCCGCCGGGCCAGTAGGCCAGCCCACCCTCTTCCGTCTGCATGGTGAGGATGCGCCCCACACCGCGCTTGATGGCCGTCTGCACCTTGTCCTTTTGCAGCAAATCAGGGAACAGCGGCTCGTATTTGCTGAGCGCCAGCCAGGGCAACATGCTGCTCGTCGTCTGCTCGACGCAACCGTAAGGGTAATGCAGCAAATGCTCGAGGGCGTCGCGCGCTTCGCCCATCCGGCTTTGGTTGAAATCCACGCGGAGCTCGCCGTCGGCTTCAAGAAGCTGGGGGTTGATCTTCTTCATCAGATCGTCGTTCGCGGTGGCCCGGGCGAGTTGGAAGTAATGCACTTCGCGCAAGGCAGGCGCGGGCTGGGTCACTTCAAATTTGCTTTCCACGGCATCAACCAGCGCCTTGGCATCGCTCCATTTCGTGGTGCTGACGCGCCACTGCCACGCGCAGGAACCGGTCTTCACGAAGCGAACAGGAAACGCCACCGCGGTGGTTTCCCCGGCCTTGAGCGTGACGGTGCGTCGATCCACTTTGCCGTCGTTGGTTAAAGTGCGGTTCTTGAATGCGACAAGCGCGAATGGGCGTTGCTCGCTGATGAGGGTCGCGGTGTCGTCGAGTTTCAATTCCACTTCGACCTCGCCACTAAATGGAGTGGTGTTGTGCAGAACGGCCTTGACGAGAATTTCATCGCTGAGATGAGCGAAGCGCGGCACGACCGGCTCCAGCATGAGCGGCTTGTTCACGGTGAACGCAGATTCCCCGGTGCCGAAACGGTCGCCACCTTTTACGGCAATGGCCATGACACGATAGCGCGTGAGGCTGTCCGGCACCTTGAAGGTGGCACTGACGCGTCCATCTTTGTCCGTTACCAGTGAAGCGCTCCACAATGCGGTGGCGACAAAGTTTTTTCGCAACGCAGCATCCGCACCGGCCTCATCACCGCCGCCGCCGACGATGACGCCTTTGTTGCCGCGATAGCGTTTGTCGTCAGATTCGTGAAGCAATGATTCGAGCGAGATAAAGCTGTTCACAGCGAGCGACATCTCCGAGTGGAAAAACTCAAACGGCTTGGGAGTCTCGTAAGCCATCAGGCTGAGCACG
>JAYVOH010000005.1:0-7179 GCA_043758025.1 Verrucomicrobiota bacterium | reverse complement strand
CAACGAACAGGCAGCGATGGCTGAAGGAGAATCCTGTCCATCAAAAGTTCACCAAAACGGACTTGGCGAAGTTTGAACATGCATGGCTGGGTCTTCCTCACTTGGTTTGCTTGGGTGCCGAAAAGAACTTCAACAAGTTTGCCGGGCGTTTGGAAGAGGACGGTGAGCCTGTCGTGGATGCCAGCTATTTTGGACACACAATCGGCAAGGCGATTCTTTGGCGCACCACTGAAAAACTTTTCGATGGACTGGACCTGCCCCAGTGGCGCGCCCAAACGGTTGCCTATTCGCTCGCGTGGATTGCAGTGCAATCAGGGCGGCGAGTCGACTTGGAACGAATATGGAATGAGCAGCGGCTGCCTCCGGGCTTGGTAAAGGTCCTCGAAATTATTTGCGGAGTTACCCATAAATATATCAATCAAAGTGAGGGTAATCCGGGCGAGCAAGCCAAGAAGGAGGCTTGTTGGAAGGAATTTAGCCGGAAGAGCATCGATCTTCCGGAAGCATGGCGGCGTGAGTGGGCGGATTCCCCATTTGTGGCGCCAACCACCGAAGAAGAAGCTCTAGCCGCACAATGGGAAGAAATTCGCGGACATCTAAAGCATGATGCCAGAACCATCGAAGGCCTGGAGGCCTACACAGGGCGGATATGGGTTCCGAAATACCGGCGTGAAAGCGTGGCAGCATTCGCTGCACTCAACTGGGCCATCTTAAGGGACAAGCAGGGATTAGGCCTCAAAAAGCTTCGGTCGCTCGTGGAAATGTTTGCGATAGCGGTAAAGGATGCGGCGTAATGCCCGATATTTTCAACAAAAATAAACGCGAGCGAGGTGATGAGCCGCATCCACTTGCGCGGGAACAAAGACATAGAATTTGTGCGAGCTGTTGCGACGGTCGCACAATGGTTTAGAGTAAATGCTATGGAACTGACGCTTCCCGTGCATATCGAAGGCAGCCTGACGCCGGATGAGGCGCGCATGGGGTTGGCACTGGGGCTTTATGTCTCCGGCAAGCTGGGGTTTGGACGGGCGGCGACGGTGGCAGGTGTTTCGTGGCCCGCTTTTCAAAAGGCGATGGCGCGGCAGCGGCTGCCGATGGATTACACGACGGATGATCTGCACGAGGACGTGGAGGCGATGGAGCGGCGGGGATGATTGTCGTTTCGGACACGACCGCAGTTTCTAATCTCCTGACCGTGGGCCGGGCGGAACTGTTGCCTCAACTTTTTGAACGAGTGCTGGCACCTCCAGCGGTGTCCTCCGAGCTGCTGGTATGGCACGAAACCCTGCCTGCGTGGCTGGAGGTGATGACGGTAACGGATCATCTGCGGGTGGAGCGCATGCGGCTTTGGTGCACCCGGGCGAGGCCGAGGCTATTGCGCTGGCGTTGGAGACTCAAGCGGGCTGGCTGCTGCTGGATGACTCCGATGGCCGAAGGTTGGCGAAGACAGAAGGCGCACCCGTGCTGGGATTGATGGGAGTGCTGTTGCTGGCGAAGAAACGCGGTGTGCTGGCGGAGGTCCGGCCCCTGATGGACCTGTTGCGCGATGAGGCTGGCTACTATCTTTCGGATAAAGTCCGCAAAGAAATTATCCGGCTGGCAGGCGAGGAAATTTAAACAGCTGCATATGGACGACTACGCTTTGTCATGCCCGATGTTTTCATCCGGAAGAATCGCTGCGAAGTGATGAGCCGCATCCGGTCACTTGGGAACAAGAAACTCAGTTCGTGCTGATTGACAGACTTGCGGAGAGTGCTGACGGGAACTAGATTGCGCCCCCATGAGCACAGTTGCCGAGATAGAACGCGCCATCGAAACATTGCCGACCCGGCAGTTACTCGAGGTGGGCGAATGGCTGGATGAGCAGCGCGCGATGATCGCGGCGTCGGAGGGGCTATTTCAATCGCTGGATGGGGAGGAAGGCGCGGGCGAGGAATCCCAATTGACCGGCCAGTGAACGCGGTGACATCTGGATGATAGACTTGGGAATGGCCGCAAAGATACGGCCTTGCCTGATCCTGAGTGTGGCATATCGGGACAATGAACGCGCGGTGGTGACCTATGTTGCACGCACGACCACCCTGCGTGGCGGCCGTTTTGAAGTGGCCCATCAGGCACCGATCTTCAAGCCGGGGGTTTTTGATGGCCAACATATCGGCACAGTGCCTTCCGTGAAGCTGATTAGGCATCTTGGAAATGTGAGCGCTGCGGTGTTGCGCAATGTGGAGACTGCCGTGCAGGCGTGGCTGGGTTTTGGGAATTGACGGTGCCGTGACTGGCGGTGATGACGGATCATGCCCGATATTTTCTCCAAGAAAAAACGCAGCGAGGTGATGTCGCTTATCCGCTCGCGCGGGAACAAGGACACGGAACTGGCGTTGATGCGAGTGTTCCGGGCGGAGGGAATCACGGGATGGAGGAGGCAGCTAGTAATCAAGGCTGAAGGCGGGAGGATAAAGGATGAAAGTCTGAGGGTGCGGCCGGATTTTGTGTTTCGTCTGCTGCGGGTCGCTGTGTTTGTGGACGGATGTTTCTGGCACGGCTGTCCGCTGCATGCGACGCAGCCACAGGGTAACGCGGCGTTCTGGCGGAAGAAATTCGCTGCGAACCGTCTGCGAGACGGGCTGGTGACGCGCGCCCTGCGCCGGGGTGGCTGGCGCGTGCTGCGCATCTGGGAGCACGAACTTACGCGGAAGAACAGACCGAGGCTGCTGCGCCGCATCCGTCGGGTGGTGATAAAGTCCGCGCTATGACGCAGCGGATAATCGCTGGATTTATGAAGCGGTTGATGTCATCCGCACATCACCACTTTGCATTTTTCATCTGCTGCTTAACATGCAAACATGCCTGATCCCAATATTCGCAGCATCCTGGCTTCGACCAGCCCTCAGTCCGACCTGACCATTCAAGGCTGGGTGCGCACGCGGCGCGATTCAAAAAGCTGCACGTTCATTGAGTTGAGCGACGGCTCATGCTTGCGTGGACTGCAAATCGTGGCGGATAATTCGCTGCCGTGCGCGTCACTTTATCCTGACATTCTCACGGGTTCGAGCATCCGCGTCAGCGGTGATCTGGTGGCATCTCCCGGTGGAAAGCAAGCCCTTGAGTTGCTTGCGAAAAACATCGAGATCATCGGCATCGCGGAAGGCAGCTATCCATTGCAGAAGAAGGGTCACACGCCGGAGTTCCTGCGCGAGATCGCCCATCTGCGCCCGCGCACCAACTTGCTCGGCAGCGTCTTCCGCGTGCGCAGCCGGATGGCCTTTGCCATTCATCGCTTTTTTCAGGAGCAGGATTTTCATTGCATCCACACTCCGATCATCACGGCGAGCGATTGCGAAGGGGCGGGGGAGATGTTCCGCGTGACCACGATTCCGCCGGGCAGTGCGGCGAAACCGGAGACGGATTTTTTTGGCAAGCCCACGTTCCTCACGGTCAGCGGACAGTTGCAGGGTGAAGTGTTCGCCTGTGCGCTGGGGCGGATTTACACATTCGGTCCCACGTTCCGCGCGGAAAATTCAAATACCACCCGACACGCGGCGGAATTCTGGATGATCGAGCCGGAGATGGCATTCTTTGATCTCGAAGCGGACATGACGCTGGCGGAGTCCAACGTGAAATACCTGCTGCGCGCGTTGTTCGAGACCTGCGGCGAGGAGTTGGATTTCTTCAACAAGTTCGTGGACAAGGAACTTATCACGCGACTCCAGCAGACGCTGGAGCGGCCCTTCCAGCGTGTCAGCTACACGGACGCGGTGGAGTTGCTCATCAAATCGGGGCGCAAGTTCGAGCACCCCGTCGAATGGGGGCACAATCTGCAGTCCGAGCATGAGCGTTTCCTGGCCGAGGAACATTTTAAAAGCCCCGTCACGGTCTTCAACTATCCGCAGAGTCTGAAGCCTTTTTATATGCGGCAGAATGATGATGGTCGAACGGTCGCGGCGATGGATGTGCTGGTGCCCGGCATTGGCGAGATCATTGGTGGCAGCCAGCGTGAGGAGCGGCTGGACCGGCTGGAGGCTGCCATGAGCGCGCACGGCTTGAATCTGGAAAGCTACCGCTGGTATTCTGACCTGCGTCGTTACGGCACCGTGCCGCACAGCGGCTATGGCATGGGCTTTGAAAGATTCCTCATGTTCGCCACGGGCGTAAATAACATCCGCGATGTAATTCCCTTTGCGCGGACTCCGGGTCACGCTGATTTTTAAGGATACATGAGAGTTTTCAGTTTTCAGTTTTCAGTTTTCAGTTTAATCGCAGCGGTGCTCATTGGAAGTGCGGGCGCGGAACCGCTGGAAGTTTCGTTGATTAGCGAAGTCACTTCCATCAAGCCGGGCACGCCGTTTTATGTGGGGCTGCAACTCAAGCACGCGCCCGGCTATCACACTTACTGGAAATTTCCGGGCATCGTGGGCGTGCCGACTGGCATCGAATGGCAATTGCCGCAGGGCTTCACGGCGGGTGAAATTGAATGGCCGGAGCCGCAACGGGTGATGATGTATCAGATCAAAGCACAAGGTTATGAAGGAGATGTCCTGCTGCCTGTGAAAATCACGCCGCCGAAGGATTTGCCTGTCGGCACCAAGTTTCAACTTCAAGGCAAAGCGGGCTGGATGTGTTGCGGGCGCGAGTGCAATCCCGACTTCAAAGACCTCTCCATCACGCTGCCGGTGATCGACGAAGCTCCGCACTTGGACGAGGCACAGCATGTGAAATTTGAACAGGCCCGCAACACGGTGCCGAACCCATTAGTCGGCTGGAAGGCCAGCGCCCGGCGCAAAGATGGAATTGTGGAACTCAAGCTCGTGGCCGAGAGCGCTGAAGCCAAGATCAAGGCTGAGAGCATCAAGGAGATAATTTTCTTCACGGATGGCGGCCTCATTAATGCGGACAAAGAGCAAACTTTCGCCAAGCCTGCGCCCGGTGAGCTGGTCATGAGGTTGATCGTCTCAGAATACGCCGAGCATCCAGATGCCAGGGAACTGCGGGGCATCTTGCAATCGCCGCAAGGCTGGTCAAAGGACGGCTCAGTGAAATCTGTTATCATTCAAGCCAATATCAATGAGTGAGCCAGCCGCGCGAAAGGTGCCCCGAGGATTTGTTGCTGAGCCATTCGCTTATCATCAAGAAGTGACGCTGGACATTGAGACGCTGACCAATCTCGGTCATGGACTCGGGCGGTTGGAAGGGTGGGTGGTGATGGTTCCCTTCGCGCTGCCGGGTGAACGCGTGGTCGTGCGCATCCATCGCAATCACAAAAATTACAGCGAAGCCGATCTGGTCCGGGTGATGCAACCTTCGGAGCATCGCGTGGAGCCGCCTTGTTCAATCTTCGGAAAATGCGGAGGTTGTCAGTATCAGAATCTGCGCTACACGGAGCAACTCGATTGGAAGCGCCGCCAGCTTGCGGAATTGCTCAAGCACATGGCGCGCATTGAATTTCCTGTGGAAGAAGTCATCGCCTCGCCGCGCGAGTTTGGATATCGCTCGAAGATCACGCCGCACTTTGATGTGCCGCGTGATGGTCAGGTTGGCGAAATAGGATTTTTGCAGGCGGGCAGCAGGCATCGTTTGGTGGATGTCGCACGTTGTGAAATCGCCATGCCGGAAATCAACGAAAGGCTGGTCACGTTACGTTCCGAGATTCATGCCCAAGCAGAGCAATACAAAAAGGGAGTTACCGTGTTGCTGCGTGCTGCTAAAGGCAAGGTGCTGACGGATCACAACGAGATCGCCTCCGAGGAGGTGGATGGTATCCGTTTTGAATTTCAGGCGGGTGACTTCTTCCAGAATAACCCCTTCATTTTGCCCGCGTTCGTGCAGCACGTGGCCAGCGAGGCTACTGCATCCGGCGCGAGTTTTCTGATTGATGCCTATTGCGGCAGCGGCCTGTTTGCGTTGACCAGCGCCAAGCATTTTCAAGAGGTCGTCGGCATTGAAATTTCCGCCAGTGCGACAGCCAAGGCCACCAACAACGCCGCCATCAATGGCATCAGCAATTGCCGTTTCATAGCGGGAAGCGCCGAGCGTATTTTTGAGGGCATCGAACTTCCACCCGACCGGACGGCGGTCATTCTTGATCCGCCGCGCGCTGGTTGCGGCCAAGATTTTCTGCGCCAGCTCTTTGTCTTTTCACCGGCCAGCGTCGTTTATGTTTCATGCAACCCTGCCACGCAGATGCGCGACCTGGTAAAATTTATTGAGTCCGGCTACGCGTTGCGCAAAGTGCAGCCGTTTGATCTCTTTCCGCAGACACGGCATTTGGAATGTGTCATGACGCTATCGAAATCTGGCGCTTGAGCTTAGCAGCCTGTTGAAAAAGCATTGGAGATGAACTGCCAAAGGTGTTGTGGGCTGCCAGCCCACAGGATTCTCCTTCGCGTAGCGTTGCAATTTTATCATGCACGGAGGGCTGGCAGCCCCCGACACCGGCTTTTTCAACAAGCTGTTAGGGGTGTAGAACAGGGAGCTACTTTTGTTTTGGCCATCTTCTATTTCTAAGAAAGAATTTGGCATCGTAGCGAACGTCCTCGTCCTTCTCGTCCGCGCTTGCCAGCGGGATGAGCAGATCTTTCACCCATTGTTCCGTTTCCCACACGTCGCCAAACGCAAGGGTTAGGATGGCCTGCTGACGCACATATGTATCCTTCTCCTGCGGCTGCGTCAGGGCAATCAGCATTTCTTTCAGCCACTCTGCGTTGCCCCACACCTGGACCATAATTTCGATGGCCACGCAACGCACAAACTTATCGTCATTCTCAGACTTGGCGATGGTAAGGAGCAAGGCCTTCAGCCACTCTTCCTTTCCCCACGTGCCGAGTGTCCTGATGGCCGTCGAACGCAGGGATGGGCCCTCCTCGGGCTTGGTGAGGGGAAGCACTAATTGTTTCACCCAATCTTCCTTTTCCCATAATTTGCCAATCGTCACGATAGCCCCCTGACGAATGTAAGTCTCCGCCTCAGACTCGGTAAGTGGGAGGAGCAAGTCTTTGACCCACTCCTCTTTTCCCCACACTTCGCCAATTACCTCGATGGTGTTGTATTTACCCTTACGGTCAACCAACCGCTGCCTGGCCTGTGCTAGTGTAGTGCGCGTTAAATAGTATAACAAACTAGTTGCACTTGATGTGTTAAGGTGTGGGCATGCGTCATGCCGTATCCATTGAACTAAGTCCTGAG
>JAYVOH010000004.1:0-7211 GCA_043758025.1 Verrucomicrobiota bacterium | reverse complement strand
CTGCGTTCGGCATCGCTACGCTCGCCTCACTCCGCCACCCCCGGAGGGGCGCGCGATACGAGGCAAGCCGCCTTTTACAGAAACAAGTTTACACTCCCCTTCTCCGCACGACCGGCGCAGGATTCTGCTACAACTTCGGGCGCATCGTGGCCGCCGGTGGCACGGTGTTTTTTGGACTGACAAGCGCAGGCAAGCTGGGCGACTATCGCACAGCATTGCTCTATGCCGGCTTCCTGTTCGCGCCTGCAGCCTTGTTCGCGCTGATGCTGCCGGAAGAGAAAGAGACCGATGACATGATCGGCGAACCGATGGATTGAGCGACGAGGAAAAATGTTAAGCTCCTGTAAAGTGCGGCAACTTCGGCCGAATTCGTGTTTTATATGGTGCATGAAAAAGATATTCTTCTTCGCACTCCTATCCGGCTTCTTGGTAATACACCTTCACGCGCAGCCACAATCAACGGCTCGCGTTGCCGACAAAACCGGAGTTCAGCCTCCCGGAAAAAATGAAGTTACTTTCCGCATTCAAGGCGAGAAGCGAGTCGTTGATTCCAACGGCATCCCCGATCACCTCGTGGGCCATTTTCCGGGACGCGGGAATCCCAATTCCATCTCGGCACAGAAGTATCATCGCGAACTGCCGTTGCACCCGAAGGCCGCGGACAGGGCGGTGTTCGGCATGGGAACCGATTACGGCGTCGCCTTGAACGGCGTGATGTTTGATCCCGGAACAGCGGAGTTTTGGAAGAATGATCGCAACAGCGGCTGGCATTATGAGGCGGGCACCGGCAAGCTCGACCTCGGCCTCGATCTCGGCAACGGCCACGTGCAGCCCACCGGTGCTTTTCATTATCACGCGATCCCGCTCGAACTGCTGAAGAAGCTCAATCCCGATAACAAAGCCCGGCTTACGCACATCGGCTACGCCGCCGATGGCTTCCCCATTTATGCGCGCTGGGATTATGCGAATCTGAAGGACGCGAAGAGCGAAGTGTGCGTGATGCGCTCCAGTTACAAGCTCAAGCAAGGCCAGCGCCCTGGCGGACCGGGCGGCGCCTACGACGGCACGTTCACCGAGGATTTTGAATATATCGCCGGTTCGGGTGATCTGGATGAATGCGGCGGACGCTTCGGGGTCACGCCGGAAAATCCCGAGGGCATCTATCATTATCTGCTCACGGATGACTATCCATTTATCCCGCGACTCTACAAAGGAACACCCGACCCGAGTTTCCGCAAAGGCCCGCCCGGCGGCGGTGGCCGTGGTCCCGGTGGTCGTCCTCAAGGCGGGCCACCCGGCGGCGGATTTCCCCCGCCGCCGTTCGGGCCGAGGTGAGCTTTATCGTGGGAATGCACCAACCGGTTCTCACATTTTCCGCACGGCGACGAGCGTGATGTCGTCGGTCTGAGGTTCGCCGTCCATGAAGGTCTCGACGGCGCGGCTGATGGCATCTACGACGGCCTTGGCTCCGTTCGGGGCGGCTTGGGCGAGGGCTTGCTTGATGAGTTCTTCACCAAAGAGCAAATCTTTGTGATCAGTGGCTTCGTTGACGCCGTCGGTGTAAAGCAGAAGCACGTCGCCGCTCTGCATGACCACACTCACGTCTTTGGTGGCGCGCTCGAAAACCTCGCCTTTGTCGATGCCAATGGCCAGACCGGATGAGGAGATTTCTTCCACGGCGCCGGAATCCTTGCGCCAGAGGTAAGGCGTGGTGTGACCGGCTCGGGCGAGGGTAATCGTCCCGGTGTCCGCAGCCGCCACGATGTAGGCGGCAGTGATGAACATGTCCTGGCGGATGTCGGGAAAGAGGTTGCGGTTCACGGCGGCGAGCACGGCGGCGGGGCTGAGATTTTCCCTGGCGTTGGCGCGCAAGACGCTGCGGAACATGGCGGTGATCAATGCGGCGGGAATGCCCTTGCCGCAGACGTCGGCAATGGCAATGCCGATGTGGCTGGCGTTCACGCGGAAGAAATCATAATAGTCGCCGCTAACAAGTTTCGCAGGCGCGTTATGTCCCGCGATCTCGAAGCTGGACATCTCCGGGACGTTAACGGGCAGAAGAATCTGCTGGATCTCGCTGGCATTGCGCAGTTCCGCCTCGAGAGCCTGCTTGGCACTGGCCTGCTGATGAGCCTGGGCGCTGCCGAGGGCAAAGCCGCATTGCTCCGCCAGGGCGACGAACATTTCCAGCGCGTGCTGGGAAAATTTTCTGCCATCTGAATTTGCCGAGGCCATCACTCCAAGCGCGCGATTGCCGTAGCGCAGGGGGGAGATGAGCACCGCGACGTGTTTCTGGAAAGGGTTGAATTCGCCATCAAATTTTTCATGCTGAACCAGATCGGGAATGCTTGCCTCGCGCTGGGTTGTGAAGACTTCACCAAGCGCACCTTCGCCAGGTGCGATGCTGTGCAATCGCAGGAAGCTGGGCAGTGTGGCCGGATTGCTTTGCGCCTGGGAGATGATGCGCTCCGGGAGGGCGATGAGCGGCGGGCAGTTTTTTGTGCAATGTCGCGGCACCAGCGATTTCCCGGCTTCATCGAGCAGATAAATGACCGCACCCTGAGCCTCCACGACATTGACCGCGCCTTCGCAAATGAGCCGGTGGATCGTGGCGTCGGGCTTTCCGGCAAGAATGGCGTCACCCAAGGTGTGCAGCACTTCAAAGACTCTTCTCCGTCGGGCGGCCCGCTCCTGGTCTTCCAGATGAAACGCATTCATTTGCGCGACGCAGCGACGCCAATTTCTACCGATGACAAATGCCACCACCAAAATGGTGAGTGACAATATCGCCGCGACAATCCAGCCCGTCATGCAGGGAAGAAACTAGCGCAGGTATCCTAGTGTGCAATGCGGCAAAACGCAGACTGGCATGGTTTGACCACAAGTTATGAAGCAACTGCGCCCCGCCATGTGACTTCGCGTCAGTAGATCAAGCCGGTCTCGGATGCAGCTCGCTCTCGAGAAATTCGATCACATCCCGGAAGCGCCCGGCGTTTTGCTCATTGGCACTGGTCAGCGCCTTGTGCGCCTCCAGCACGTGCTCCGCTTGTTCGGCTTTGCTGCACGGGACGCTCGCTTCTGCGCAGGTTCCTAGTTCCGCGCAGACTTGGCGGCGTTCTTCGCTATGCTTGGTGCCTTCGAAATCCACGTCAAGGATGTAATCGAGACCAAGACTGGTGAGGAGCTGCTGGTTGCGGGTGTTGGCATTGAGCACGCAGATTTCTCCGCCCGTCTCGCGCAAATTTAATGCCGCGCCGGTCAGTGTGCCCAGAAACGTGCTGTCCATGATCGGGCAGCGCTCCAGGTCCACGATGAAGTGTTTTTCACCTTGTTCCATCATCCTCTGGAAGCAGCGCTTCACCTGCACGCTGTTCTGGAAAGACCCTTTCCCTTCCACGCGCATCCAGACAAGCTGGCTGACTTGTCCAATGAGGATCGGGGCTGGTGTGGTCATGGGTGATGGACGAAACTGCGCCTGTGTTGAATACGGATGCGTTGACTTGATGGATGAATACAAAAAAGCGCGTGCGCCATTCCAAGGCCACACGCGCAGGTGATTCTGGCTACTCCCAGAGATAGGATTTTTCCTCGGCCAGAACCTGCTTCCCACGCACCAGGCTGACGCGGAATGAAGTTACGGGGCCGTTGGTGACGTAGGTCTCGCCGATGATGGAGAATTTGGTCACGTTGCTGCCCTTGGGTGAAGCGATGTCCTGCTCGACCATCATCACCTTGGCCCCCGTGTTCTGCTGGCGGTATTCCAGGCGAACTTTCACAGGTTGGGAGCGGTCGGTCGTCTTCCAGAATACCGCATAATAATGACCCTGTCTGGCTTCACGATCTTTCTTGGTAACTGCGCCGTGCAGGAGGTATTGCCTCTCAAAAGGAATGGAGGGCTCTGCGGCAACGATGGGCTTGTTGATGTCAGACAGGTGATAGTATTTTACCTTGTCGATCTTACCACCAGTGCCGGCGGCGCTGGACCTCGTGCTGCTGCAGGAAGCCATCATCAAAGCGAGGCCGGCGCACAAGGCGGCGCGGCAGAGAAATTTTGGGAGTCGCGAAGTCATAAACGGTGCAGAATAGGGAACGAAGTGAGAATGTCAACGCGACGACGGGGAAAAGAATGGGGTGTCTAAAACTCCCTGATTCACCGCCATCGCATGGCCATACTGTTTCCCGTAACCTGTTTCAGCAACAAAATGCCACCGTCCATCGAAGTCCGCCATCGCAAGGGCATTTATCTGCCGGAGCCGGACTTGTGGCTGGATCCGCCGCGCGGCAAGGCACGCGCCTTCGTCTCTCATGCGCACAGCGATCACTTTGCGCGGCATCAGCTCACCATTTGTTCCTCCGCCACCCAGTCGCTGATTCAGGCGCGATACGGAAAGCCGCGCGCGGGAGAACTGCGATCATTGGAATATCGCCAGCCAATGGAGCTGGACGGCTTTTCTCTGCAACTCCTGCCCGCCGGTCACATCCTCGGCTCCTCGATGCTCCATATCACGCGCCTCAGCGATGGCGCGACGCTGCTTTACACCGGCGATTTCAAACTGGTGCACGGTCTGACCGCCGAGCCCGCCGAGCTGCTTCAAGCCGACACGCTCATCATGGAAACCACGTTCGGTCTGCCGCATTACAAGTTTCCACCGCGCGAGAATGTGGCGGCAGACGTGCTGGCTTTTATTAAGACCACCATGGAACACGACGGCATCCCGGTGCTGCTGGGCTACTCCTTGGGCAAGGCCCAGGAAATTCTCGCCTCGCTCGCTGGCGCGGGACATCCGGTGATGGTTGACGAATCCATCGCCAGAATGAACCGCGTCTTCACAAACCACGGCATCATTTTTCCCGAGCACCACCTGTTGAAGATCGGCGAAGCTGCAGGACACATCGTCATCGCCCCGCCGCAGCGCGTCCACGGCCTGCGCAAATTAACCAACTGCCGCATCGCAATGCTCACCGGATGGGCCTTGAACAAGAGTGCGAAATACCGTTACCGCGTGGATGAAGCATTCCCTCTGAGCGACCACGCGGATTACGACGAGCTTTTGCAATGCGTAGCTCAAACCAAACCGCGACTCATCTACACCGTGCATGGCTCCACGACGGAGTTTGCCCGTGATCTGCGGCAGCGCGGCCATGAAGCCTGGTCGCTGGTGAAAGATGAACAACGGGAGCTGTCGCTTGCCTGATTCCCGGTGCAATGTATCCATTCTGATTGCAGTATGATCTTGGAACATCTCTACATCTCCCCGGCACACAACTTCATCGGACATCACGGTCAGGAACCGGGCGATGCGCCGATGGTGGAGTCAGACACAATTGAATGCGTGGCCGGTCGCGGGATTCGCGGCGACCGCTTCTTCGACTACAAAGAAGACTTCAAAGGCCAGATCACTTTCTTCTCGATGGTAGTTTATGAGGATATGTGTGCGCGATTCGGCGTGAGCGACCGGCCACCATCCGTCTTCCGTCGCAACGTGCTGGTGCGCGGCGCGGATCTCAATTCATTCATCGGTCGTGAATTTGAAATCCAAGGCGTGCGATTTCTCGGCACACAAGAAGCCGCGCCGTGCCACTGGATGAATCAAGTGTTTGCCGATGGCGCTGAAGAAGCCCTGCGCGGAAACGGCGGTCTTCGCGCGAAGATACTCAGCGACGGCGCGCTGCGGCGCGGCCCGGCATGAGCGCGGAGGAAACAAAGCGTCCGCTCTTCGTCGCGGCGCTGCTGGCGGGCGGGAAGTCCTCGCGAATGGGATGCGACAAAGCGCTGCTCGACTGGTGCGGCGCGGCCTTGTGGCGCGTGCAGCTCGGGAGACTCATCGAGCTTAATCCCGAGCGCCTGTTGCTCTCGCGTCGCGAAGAACAGGAATTCAAAACCCTGCTCGCGGATCATGTCATCGATCCGCCCGACAACCCCGGGCCGCTCGGAGCCATCGTGCGTTGCATGGAAATCGCGCAACTACCGCTGCTCGTTCTCGCCGTGGACATGCCTTGCATGACAACTACCTTCTTGGCCTCGTTGATCCATTCTGGCGATGGCGTCGTTTGTCGTGAGCCGAAAGGATTCCAGCCACTGTGCGCGGTCTATCCAGTGAGCGCGCTGCCGCTGATGCGGACGGCGATTCAGGATCAGAATTACAAAATGCAAACCGTCGTCGGGCAACTCGTCGCGGAAGGCTTGATGAAAGCGCGGGACTTGCCGCCGGATGAAGTTCCGCTTTTCTTCAACGCCAACACGCCGGAGGAATACACATGGACGAAACCCGCGCCGCCCGCATCGAACTGACGCGCCTTGAGAAGGGCCTGGCTCGCACCACCGCCGACTGGGTGGCGCGCGAGGAGCCGCTGGAGATTCGCGTCGAAGGGCGGAGCATCGCGGTCACCATGCGCACGCCGGGCCACGACGAGGAACTCGCCGCTGGGTTTCTCCTCAGCGAGGGCGTGATCAAAAAGCCGGAGGACATCTTTGAAATCTCCGTGTGCCCGAGCCGCAGCGACGGCGGGAATGTGGTCGATGTCCTGCTGCGCAATGTGGCGGTGAACTGGGACTCGCTCACGCGGCACGTCTTCGCCAGCAGCAGTTGCGGCGTTTGCGGAAAGGCGACGCTCGACGCTGTGTTCGGCAATTTCCCGCCAGTCACCGCGTCATGGAAAGTGAGCGCCGCACTCCTGCAAAAACTACCCAATGCCTTGCGGGCCGCGCAGGAAACCTTTGATCAAACCGGCGGCCTTCATGCCAGCGCCATCTTTGATCGCGACGGCAATATCATCGTGCTCCGCGAGGACGTTGGCCGGCACAACGCCCTGGACAAAGCCCTCGGTCACGCCCTGCGCTCAGGCTTGCTTCCGCTGGAAAATCACATCCTCATGGTCAGCGGGCGCGTGTCCTTTGAACTCATGCAGAAAGCGCTTGCGGGCGGCATCCCGGTGGTCGCCGCCATCTCCGCGCCAAGCAGTCTGGCAGTTGAATTTGCCAAAGCGAGTGGTCAGACCCTGGTGGGGTTTCTCCGGGGCGAGACGATGAATGTGTATGCAAACTCGGAGCGAGTTAGTGGCCCGGTAGCTGACGACTGATGCTAAATTGAGGGTTCGCCCTCATCATGCTTTAGCAGCCTGTCGGACTTTGCCAAAGCACGGCGTTGATGCTACCGGAAGCAATGGCAGCACGATTCGTCAACATCGACCACGACACACCTTTGCTTCTG
>JAYVOH010000003.1:0-2480 GCA_043758025.1 Verrucomicrobiota bacterium | reverse complement strand
AGTAGCGCCACAATCGACGCTAAACTCAAAGTTCACGACGAGCGCAAATCCGAGAGATCGTCACTCTTTTGCATCAAGTCCGACAGGCTGCTAGACGGCTTCAGACTTCAAGCTTATACGGGCCGCGATATTCGCGCCCGAGCATCTTGGAGGCTTTCTCGTTGCCGATGATTTCCTCTTTGGCGACGTCCCACTTCAAGGGTTCATTGAGCATCAGGGAGATCAATGACAGATGACCGGGGATGGCGCTGTGATGCGCGGTTTCCACAGGCGTGACGGTGGGCTTGCGGGACTTGATGCAGTCGAGGAAGTTGCGCTGATGCCCCTTGGTTTCGTAGAGGCGGGTCTTGATAATGTCATCGCCGAGTTTTGGCGCACGGAAGGTATCCACCACCTTGTCGCCCCGGCGGGTTTTGATCGCCAGTTTCAATTCAGGTTTGGAGCAGTCATAGCTGCCGCGATCCACCCAGACCCAGCCGTCGGTGCCGATCCATTTGGTGCCCATTTTGATGTCGGGATGACCACCGGCGATGGTCATCGTGATGCCGTTGGGGTAGGTGAGTTCTGCGCGGTATTTGGTCGCGGTATTCCAAACATCCGTGCGCGGCGGGAAGTCCGCCTGAATGGGTTTGATTTCGCTGGGGCCGCTGTTGTCGGTGTTCATGCCCCAATGAGCGATGTCGCAGTGGTGGCCGATCCAGTCGAGCAACTGACCACCGCCGATGTTGTAATCCCAGCGCCAGTTCTTGTGAACGCGGGCTTCGATGTAGTCCTGCATGGTTGCCGGGCCGATCCACCGTTCATAATCCAGTTCTGCGGGTGGCGGGGTGACTGACATTTTGTTCTTGGTCCCAGCAAAGTCACTATGTCCGGAAGGCAGGCCCACATGCACTTCCTTGATCTGCCCGATCAAGCCGTTACGCACGATCTCGGCGGCGATGCGGAACTGATCCACGCTGCGCTGCCAGCTACCGGTCTGCCAGATGCGGTTGTATTTCTGCACGGCCTTCACGATGGCCTGCTGCTCGATGATGGTGCGGGCGAGGGGTTTCTCGCCGTAAACGTCTTTGCCACTCCTCAGCGCTTCCGTCGCGACCAGTGCGTGCCAGTTGTCAGGGACGGCCAGCATGACGCAGTCGATGTCCTTGCGTGCCATGAGTTCGCGGTAATCAGAGTAGCCTTTGCAATCGCTGTTGTTGTTGTGCTCGTTGATTTTCTTCAGCGCGGCCTCCAGGTGATTCTTGTCGAGGTCACAGGCGGCGACGACCTGGCAGTCAGGCTCGTTCATGAATGCGCCCGTGTTGCCTGGCCCTTGCATGCCCCAGCCCACGGCGGCGAGGGTGATGCGATTGCTCGGCGCGTTCTGGCCGAAAATGCTCGACGGAACGATGGTGGGAAAACCGAGTGCGGCGACTCCGGTTTGCAAAAAGCGACGGCGGCTGGTGAAGGGGGTGCGTTTCATGGAATCATATACTTGAGCCGATCCGGGAATCTTCCAAGCAAAAATCGCACGGCCTGATATTTCATCTTGCGCATCCACCGACTCCACGGATCAATGAAGTATGAATCAGATACGCGCACTCTGGGCTTTGTTAATCCTCGTTCTTGGCGGCATGGGGGCAGTGGCTTGGAAGATTAACGACAAAAAGGTGGAAGCCGAGCAGTCGCTCAAAAAGGCCAAGACTGAACTCCTTGTTGCCGAGGCAAAAAAAGATCGCGAGCATGAGCAGGTGCTGTCCGCCCAGGCCGCCCAGCATCAAACCGAGATGGTGAAGCTCAACGAAGAATTCGAAAGGAAGCTTGATGACCTGCGCAAAGAACAGCGCACCAAAATGGCTCAAGCTTATGAACAGTTCAGCGGCATCCTGGAGGGGGACAGGAAGACCCTCGATTATCTCGATCTCATCGAGCAGAAGGTCAAAGCAGGCAAGGCCGTCTCCAAAGGTGAGGCGGAAAAGCTGGCCGTCATCGCCACTGGCCTGACCTACCTCCAGAAGCAATATCAGAAGCCCTTCCAAGAATTCGGCGAGCTTCAGTCTTACTTGGAGAAGCGGGCGAGTTCAAACATCGAATCACCCAACATGAAGAACGCCTTCTGGAAACGGATGTTCAGCCGCGAGTTCCGCGAGAAGGAACGGGAGTATTATCGCACGGAAGGCGAACGCCGTGGCTTCCAGGAAGCAAACGACCAGTTCACTGCCGCCTATGCCGCCGCGCAGAAGAAGATGGCCGCCGTGAACATTGACGGCGAGAGGATCATCACGAATCTGAACAACCTCATTCAAGAAAAGCAAACCGACCCGCAAGAGATGGCCGAGTTTTTCCAACAAGCGCGCAAGGCGCTCTCAGCGCACCAGAAGGTTCTGGATTACGAGCCAGAGGTTATCAAGCCCATGACGCAGGATCCTAGACCTTAGAGAAACATTGAGCAATAAGTAGAAGCGACGCCCTGGTCGCTTCCTGTTGCCTCATAAGTAATG
>JAYVOH010000002.1:0-7251 GCA_043758025.1 Verrucomicrobiota bacterium | reverse complement strand
CTTGGGCGAAGATGTCGAGACCGGCACCACTTGGATGCAACGGGTTGCCTTGAAGGTGAGTCGGGCGACCTTCATGCGTCACCACGACCATCGGTGATGCACCCCAAGGACGCGGCATGGCTGTGGCGTAAAGCAATGGCTTGCCGGGGATGACCCATTCCACATGCTTGGTGAAAGGCATGATTTTCTGCAAAGGGCGGCGGCAGCTCGTCAAGGTGAGGCCGCTGAGCGCAGCGACCCCGCCCATGATTTTCATGAACTCACGGCGCGATGATTCACGCTGCTCGTCTGTCTCACCGGCAATTCCAGGATCAAACTCACGTCCCAGTTTTTCACTGAATTCTGGTGTCGCCGCGTATTCGCCGAGGCTGCGCCAGTAACGGCGGCCAGTGTTGGATTCTTCAGGATGTTGCCAGACTCGTTTCATGAAATGCCTGTGAGAAAATTGTTCATCGGTGACATGCCGCGCATGTTTCCGGAGGAGCGATGCGCCAGTGTTCTTTCAGCTGCTGTCCCACTTCGACCTGTGTGACTTTGGAGCCGAATTTTTTCTGGGCCAGTGCCACCAATTGATTCAAATCCTGCGGCAATGATTCCGGTTTGTCGCCCGCGACAAGTTTCGCCATATCCTCAACTTTCACCCCTTTGGCAGCGAGGCCTCCGTAAAACGCCTCACGCGTGAGGTCTTCGGGATTGTAAGTCAGATTGGTGACCTGATCAAGAGGACGGAGCTTGTTTTCCGGATTGCGATGGCAATCGAGGCACCAGCCCATGCTGTGTGGCTCCGCGTGTCTCACCACCTCCATTTCATTGATCTGGCCGTGGCAGTTCTGGCAGGAAACCCCTCGGTTAAGATGAACGCTGTGGTTGAAGTAAACGTAATCGGGGGACTTGTGAACCTTCGCCCATTTGATGGGGGTGTTGAACTTGTCCGCATCACGAACCATGGCCAGCTTTTCACTGTCCTTTTTAATCTGCCCCTTGTCCGGTCCGTGGCAGTTCAGACAGGTCTGGTTGGTGGGGACATTTGCGTGACCGGAAACTTCGACAAAGGAATGACAGTAACGGCAGTCGAGACCGACTTCCCCGACGTGTTGTTTATGCGAGAACGGCACCGGCTGGGTCGGTTCGTAGCCAACTTTAGTATACTTCGGGGTGAAATAATAAGTTACACCCAATGCAACCCCGGCCACCAGAAAGATGGCCATGATGGCAATCTGAAGTGGTATCCAGTTGGTCCAGCGGGGAAATTGGTTGCCCATATTTTATCGTTGCTTGGGCTTGTGAAAATTTTCACAAGCAGGCATTCATCTTAAAACTCGCGCCGTGGATTGCAAGATCGGATGTAAAGATTTTTGAACTTTTCCAGCGCTTCAGTGTCACGCTCAAGCGAGTCCATTCCCCGAACGCGAGCCGGTTCATTTACTCCGTTGAAAAAACACCCAAAGCGGCTTTGAGGGAGATGCGCTGGTTCCGGGCATAGGCGCGTGCGGCCGCAGTCCGCAAGTCATCGCCCACCTTGCCGTAAATCCATGCTTCCAGCGCGTCATGCAGCACAAAAGCCCCCGGATACATCAGTTGATTGGTCATCAATACCGGCTGCACACCGGATTGCTGGAGCGGCTTGGAAAAATATTCGTGACTGAGGCAGCAAAGCACGATGGCCGGTTTGGGTTTGGCTCCTTTCACGCCAGGTTTTGGCCATGTTATTGTAAAATCCATCAAGCCGTCATGCCCGATGTAAGCCACCAGGGAAGCGGCTCCCCCCCGCCAGTAAAACTTCGCCTCCAGCCTTCACCTCCTCGATCGCAGAACCGGAGCACGCCTCTGCAAAGCCCTCCAGGCAGGAGCGTATTTCCCTCCCCCTCCAGGCGTCGGCCACCAGCCAGGTATCTTTATCAACATGCTTGAAGACGACCCGCTCAAGTATCTCGGGCCGCGGCGGTTCCTGGGTCGCGATTTTTTTCCATTTCTTGCTGGAAGAGAACCATGATTTCACACCTTCCGTGCAACCCCAGTAGAGATTGTCCGCCGGTTTGTCGCCATCCCCGATCTTGGCCGGAACGGGGGCGATGCCCTGGGATGCGTTGTCCGCCAGTGCGACAAAAACATGCACCACATTTGCTGCGGACAACGGGGCGGGCCAAAGCCAGCAGAGCGATGCGCTCCACACCATATTTAGCCAGACAGCAGTTCTCATCATATGAAAGCCATCTCCATACCATGTAAACCCGGAAGATGTCGCGTTGACTTTGAGAAAAATCGTTATCGGAATGTGGCTGCCATTGCGTTATACATAAATACGACCATCAAACTGATCACATGTATTAAAATGAAAATCACACGTTCTCTCACCATTCTCGTCCTGCTGGCCTCCCTGCCGGTCTGCGCTTTCGCTGCGGACAAAAAAAAGAAGAAACCCGTGCCGCCTGCGGGTCCGCCCAAAGTGGATCAAGCTGCGGTGCAACTTCTGAAGCCTTATGACACCAATAGTGATTTTGAGATCAGCCGCGACGAACTTTCAGCGATTCAAAAAGATTACAAAGCCAATCCCAAAGGTCCGCTCAAAGACTTTGATCTCGATCATAATGGCATTCTCGATGACGTGGTTGACCGCGCATCCATGAATATGAAACTGGGGCAGCTCAAGATGAACAAACAGGCAGCCGCATCGCCTAAGAAGAAGTAATTAATCTGATGCGCCTGCGTCAGTCTCCATGACTCTCGCAGGCCCTGAAAAATTATAGTATGGGCTGTTCAACCGTCGGGAGGGTCTTCAGCACCTCACCCAGAGCTTCGCGTTGCCAAGGCATCAGCACCGAGTCGATGCTGGCCTCGCGATGCAGTATAATTTCTTCCATGACCGCGCGCGGCCCCAGAAGCGAGGGTTCGATATCGAGCCGTTCCGCTATTTGATCGCGTGATCGGCACAGACGGTCAATGGATGACCGTTCTTCCTCGGTGCTGCGTTTACCATGCTTGCGAGGGCGTTGCGGCCAGGTGTCGGGATCGCTTTGACGGAGTTCATCGATCACCGCCATCAATGTATCACGCCAGCGCCCCCTCCAGCGCGGGGATATGCTGACACTGTCATTAACTTCAAAATCCGTCGCCATGGCCAGCATCTGCTGATTGTTCATGACCCGGAATGGCGGCACATCTCGTTCCTGCGCCATGCCGTCACGCCAAAACCAGAGCGCGCGAAGAAAGGCCAGACCCTTGGGCTTGAGAGAGCCGGAACCGCTGACACGCCAGGCTTCCTCACGATCCCGCTCCTGTCTCGACAGCACGCCTGCGCACAAGGCATCGCAGCTTTGGACAAACCAGTCCCAGCGATTTTTTTCCTCGAGTTCTTTGCGCAGTTGATCCACCAGCGGCGCCAGCCAGCGCACATCATCGACCGCATAGTTTAGCATCTTCTCCGGCAGAGGGCGCTGGCTCCAGTCAGCCTTTTGCGATGCCTTGGAAAGGACGACTCCAAACTGTTTCTCGATCAGCGAGGCCAGACCAAAGTGACGGTGTCCCACGAGACGGGCTGCAATCTGGGTGTCGCGCACCCGGCGGGGAGTCCATGCGTAAGTGCGCTTGAACAATGTCAGATCGTAATCTGCCCCATGAATCCAGACTTCAATCTTGTCGAGCGCTGCCAGCAAGGGAGTCATCTCCGCAATGGCAAGGGAGTCAATCAGGGCGAAGGTTCCGCCGACGGCCAACTGGATGAGGCAGAGTTTCTCCTGAAAATGGTGCAGACTGTCCGCCTCGGTGTCGAGATAACAGGCGGTCACCTCCCCACGGGAGATTTTTTCCTCGATCTCAAGAACCAGCCGCCCCAGTTCCTCGCGAGTGGCGATCCACAAATGCCCGGATTGAACCGCTGAAGTGTCAGCCTGCTTCATTTCAAACCGGTGAGAAGTATCTCGGCATTGCTGCTGGTGCGCTCGATGTTGCGGATGAGCAACTCCAGCGCCTCGCCCGCAGGAACACTGGCCAGCTGCTTGCGGACAATGGCGACGCGCTTGAACTCATCAGGATGGTAAAGAAGGTCATCGCGGCGCGTGCCGGATTTGAGCAGGTGAATGGCCGGAAAGATGCGGCGCTCCGCGATCTCACGGTCGAGATTGATTTCCATGTTGCCGGTGCCCTTGAATTCCTCGAAAATGATGTCGTCCATGCGGCTCTCCGTTTCCACCAGCGCGGTGGCAACAATGGTGAGGCTGCCACCTTCCTGGACTTTGCGGGCCGCACCGAAGAATTTCTTGGGCTTCATCAGAGCCTTGGTGCCAAGTCCTCCGGACATGATCGGTCCCTTCCCGCCCTGCATGGCATTGTGACCGCGCGCCATTCGCGTGATGCTGTCGAGCAAGACGACGACATCCTTGCCCATTTCCACCAGTCGCTTCGCACGCTCCAGAACGATGTCCGCGACCTGCTGGTGGCGCTTCGGCGGTTCATCGAAGGTTGAGGCATAGATTTCCGTGTTCACGGTTTCCTCGAAATCGGTGACCTCCTCAGGGCGTTCATCCAGCAAGAGGATGATGAGATTGATTTCCGGATGATTCACGGTAATGGAGCGGGCGATATCCTTGAGGATCATTGTTTTGCCCGAGCGAGGCGAGGCGACGATGAGAGCGCGCTGGCCTTTGCCGAGCGGGGCCACCAAGTCCACCACGCGGGAACCGACCGAAGCCTTTTTCGATGTCTCCAAGATGATGCGCTCGGACGGAAAGGTGGCGGTGAGCCTCTCGAAATCCACCGGCATCTGCCACTCCCCGGCTGGACGGCCTTCGATTTCGAGAATGGACTCCATAGCCAGGAATTTTTCCTTTTCACGCGACACTTTCACCAGACACTTCAACTGCTGCCCGCCGCGCAACATCAGTTTTTTTATCACAAAGGGCGGAACAAAAATATCCTCGGGCAGCGGAGTGAAGCTGTATTTCGGATAGCGGATGAGTCCGTAATTTTCCGGCAGGATTTCGAGGAAGCCCTCAACAACGACGCGGGTGCCATGCTGGCCCATCCAGGCAATAAGTTCATGGATGAGCTGATGTTTCCCCCGGCTTCCATTGACCCGCCAGCCAAGCTCAAGTGCGAGTTTCTGCAAAGCCCCAATGGGGCGCGTCTGCAATTCATTGACCGAGACTTCCTCGGGAAAGGGCGGCTGCGGCTTGGGGGGGCCTGCAGGCTGAAATGGAGCTTCCTCACGGACTGGCGCGACTGCAGTCGTGCTGACAGAGGAAGGAACTTCCTGGGGTTTGATTTCAGTGTTCGTAGATGGGTCTTCGGTCATGGGTCAATAAAGTTGTTGAAGGAGAAGTTGCGCTTGAGCCTGGAGCAATTCGGGGCTGCCTTCGTTCCAGACCACGTTTTGCGCCAATGCCAGCTTCCGTTCCAGAGGAAGCTGGGCGGACAGGATGCGTTGAACGGCCTCAGCATCCAATCCTCGAAATTCCATGAGCCGTCGCTGCTGGAACATCTCACTGGCCGCGACTAGGATAACCAAGTCGGCCTGGAACGTGGACTGAGTCTCGTAGAACAATGGGATCTCTGCAATGAAAAGTTGCGTCCCGTTCGCCAAGGCTGCATTCCGATCTTTCTCCAGACGTTCGTAAACCAGCGGGTGAATCAGGGCCTCGAGTCTCAGCCGGCCTTTGTCATAGGCAAAGGCTTTTTGCCTGAGCATGTCCCGGTTGATGCCTCCCGCTTCGTTGAGAACTGACGCATCAAATATCTGTGCCACCTGCCGGGCCATCGTCTCTTTGCCGAGCAACACATGCACGATTTCATCACTGGAGCAAAATACCGATCCGGTTTCCTCCACCATTAACTGCCGGCAGAAGCCGGACTTCCCGGACGCCGCTCCTCCGGTGATGACCCACGTTTTCATCCGGTCAAAAATGCAAATGGGGCGAACCGGTTTCCCGGCACGCCCCAGAATCAAATGGAAGATTCACGTGGTAAACAGAGATTATTTGATGGGCGGCAGCACACCACCAGCACCCGGAATCATTGATACTCCACCGGCAGGAACCGGTGCGGGACCAGCGCTGAGTTCTTTGATCTGTTTGACTGGCTGGCCAGATGGATCAATCAATTTTGCCGTGACAAAGATCATCAGGTTTCGCTTAAAGTGATCCTGTGATTTGCTTTGGAACAAACGCCCCACGATGGGGAGGTCACCAAGAATCGGCACCTTGTCTGCAACTTCCTGCACATCCTCACGGATCAATCCGCCCATGGCCACTGTTTGTCCGTCCCACACTGTAACAGCCGTGGTGATTTTTCTGACAGAGAAAACTGGTTGAGGAATTCTGTTTTCCGTGAGAATGACGGGGACAGGATTGCCCAAGGCATCCACGGCGGGAATTTGGATCGGGCTGCCGTAATTGATGAATCCTTCAAATTCCGTGACTTCAGGGGCAAGATTGAGATCAATCGTGAAACCGTCTGGACCGATCACGGGATCCACTTCCATTCTCACGCCAACAGGGCGCATCGTGAACGCTGTCGGGGTCGTGGGAGTAACGGGGATATTGGTAATGGTAGTGGTTCCAATGCCGCCACCGCCGCCGTTGCCGCCACCGACATTGGTCGGGATTTGCGGCGGGTTAAATTCAGTTGGGTAAATGAATTCACGCACCACCTCAATGTTGGCACGTTGTCCGGAGCGAGTGGTCACGCTGGGTGCGGTCATCAAATCCACACCTTTCTTCTGGCTAAGCGCACGTATGACAAGCTGAAACTGAGGATCGGTAAATACTCCGGAAAGTGCAAACACACCCGGAGTCGGAGCCACCGACGTAGTTGCACCCGATAGCAAGCCGTCAATGGCGTTGGGCGTGATTGCCGCGCTGCCCGATCGATTGCCTGCGGTCACAGGAAAACTCCCCACCGGGGAACCTACGCCTGGCAACAAGAATGGGTAATTGCCCGCGACCTGGGGACCGTTCAAAGTGTTGCCACCGTTGGCTGGACCGCCGCCACCAAAGAGACCATGGCTGCCCCCTGCATTGAACTGGCCTAGCAGCCAGTCAAAGCCAAGCTCGTCGGTGTTGCGCTGGGAAACTTCCACAAATTTGGTGGTGATGTAAATCTGCTGGGGAACTTTTTTCAGCAGTGTGTCCACAAAGTTCTCCACAGCGTCAAGGCCAGGCTGGGTATTCTTGACGATGAGTTGGGATGTGGCCGCAATGAATACAGCTGATGATCCTTCAGGAAATGGAATGCCCTGGGCTTTCAAAATTTCGAGCG
>JAYVOH010000001.1:0-2504 GCA_043758025.1 Verrucomicrobiota bacterium | reverse complement strand
TTTGTCGGTGATCACTTTCTGGATTTCCTTCTCTTGCGCTGGCGTCAGATTGCGGCTGGTGCCCTTCTTGCGACCCCGTTTGGCCGAGCGCAATGCCCGGGGCCTTCGTGATCATATGTTGAGATCCATCGTCCTACGCTGTTGTAATGAACGTCGAGCAAGGCGGCGTCATGTCGCCGGTTGAAACCTTTTTTCCAAAGCGAAATGGCGCGGGAACGCAGCTCATCAAGTTGCAGGGGGGAAAGGTGCGGGCATCTCTTTGTATCATCCGGTAAAGATAGCCTAAGCCTGGCATAAGTTACTACTATTTATTGCCTGGTTAATACCTTCGCTTATGACCGCGATTACTCTCAATTATCCTTTGACGAGCCTGCCCGGTTTACCGGTGCAGGAAGGCCAGAGCTTTCAAGGTTATATCCGTGATGGCAGACTCCATGTGACCATCCCCGCGACCGAGACCACGGAGATCGGCGACAAGCGCCTTGCGGCCGAACGCTTCGTCAGCAAGTGGGCTGGCAAAGGAAAGCTGCTTGCTCAGAACGAAATCGAGGCCGATCCCAGGCTTGCTCACCTGACGGCCAAACATTTCTGGTAGTCCGTGCGAGTTTTCTTCGACACCAACGTCCTGCTCGACGGCTATTATCAACGTGCTGGCGCTGCGGCGAGTGAAAAGGCCATGTTGCTCTGTAGCGGCGGCTCTAACGAGGGCTGGGTCGCCTGGCACACATTGTCCAACGCCTTTTACCTGGTGAGAGGCCACTCCAAGTCCGCACCCACGGCGATTCAATTCATCACCGACCTGCTGGCCTGGACGGAAGTATCAGCCACCACCAAGCCGGACGCCCTTGCCGCCGCCCGTTCCGGCATGGCCGACTTCGAAGATGCTCTCCAAGTCGCCGCCAACATCATCATCACTCGCAACACCGACGACTTCAAAGCCTCCACCCTGCCCGTGATGACACCGGAAGAGTTTCTGGAGGGGCCGGCTTTTCAGGTATCTCAGGATTGGAAATAGAAGCGGTCAAATGTTACAAGGCGAGGACCGACCTGTGCCACACCTCTGCCACCCGCTGGAATAGGTAGCGACTCAAAGCGTAGGCGCGAGGGAAAAACCTTTCCCGCAAAAAACGATCCTTGGAAAAGGAGAAAGCAGTAGCTATTATGTGCCAATCTTTACCCCTTCCACATATGACCACCACCAAAGAGATTCCGATCAAACAGTTTGAAAGCCTTGATCTGCATCTGGGTGACAGCCTGCGTGTAGTTGCGGAGAAAGGAGCCACCTTCCTCATTCAAATCGTGCGGGCGGCGGAACATCCGGCAACCACGAAACGCAGCAGTGCCGGTGCCTGGGCCAGAAAATATGCCGGTGTTGCCAGACTGGATCAAGGGCAGTCCACCGATGACGTGCGCATGGCCCATTATCGCCAGAAATACGGCGTCTAAATTTCTCGATCCACTTGCGCGTCTTCCTGGATACAAACATCCTTCTGGACATCATTGAGCAACGGATGCCGCACTACACGGCAAGTCTCGCGGTTCTGGAGCGCGGCGATGATCTAAATTTCGAGCTGTTTGTCGCCTGGCATGGTCTCGCCACCGTGTTCTACATCACCGCGCGGAAGCAGGGCGAAGCTGAGGCCACGAACATGATCCGCAATCTTCTCACTTGTGCCACCGTCTCAACTGTGGGCCATGATGAGGCACAACAAGCTCTTGGTTATGGCATCACCGATTACGAGGATGCTTTGCAGGCCGCAGCCGCGAACGCTTGTGCCGCCTCATGGGTTGTCACTCGCGATGCCGCTGGATTCACCGGAAGTCCGGTGCCGGTCATCAGCCCTGACAATTTCGTGCGCCGATTTGCAGCATCCGCAGGCACGCAAAAATGATCTTGAAGAGAAAAGCAAAGGCCATTGACGCGCTGGAAATCATGCGAGCGTCAATCAGTGAGGTGCCAGAAGAACCGGCCTAATGTTGCAAGGCGAGGACCAACCACTGATTGAGGCCCGACATGAGCAGGTGATTGAGCCAGGGCAGTGAGCGGTTGTGCTCAAAGGAGCCAGACACTCTGCATGACTCACGGCGGCACATTGAGTTAAAGCAGGTCATTCTGGAACGGGAGATTGAGAAAGCGCGGGCGTCATAGGCAGAGCCCTCGTGGAAGAGGAAGACGCAAGTGATTGGGTTTAGGGTGTGAACTCGACCGCCAAGAATGCAATGAGTGACACTCGACGGTCATTCCGCGTCCAGGTTATCCATAACATTGACAGACACCGTCACACTTTCTACGCCCCGCGTGTCGCGGTTACAATCCTTCCATTCGCGGCAATCGCAACGTCCGCAGTCCCGACCACACGGCATCTCCTCCATGCATGGGCTTTGCACCGGTTTGCCGATCAGGGTCAAAGCGCCAGCGCTCGGAGTTAAAGATTGTTTCTACGAACGCTTTCGATCCGATCGCGCCTCCTCGCGTCATGTAGCGCAGCCGACTGCGCAGCAGC